>NZ_LT605203.1:3263989-3566235 GCF_900089495.1 Thiomonas sp. X19
ATGCGCACGCGGAATGCCGCGGAGGAGCGAAAGTAGCTGTAGAGCGTGCGCATTCAGACCTCGGACTGCAGTGGTGATGGCAAGGAAAGCAGGCCATTCGCTTCGGCGGCGCCCATGGCGGCTTGCGCGGCAGACGCAGCCTCCGCCAGTCCGGGCTTGGGCGCATAGAAGGCGTCAGCATGCACATCTCCGGCTGGCAGGCCGCGTTCCAGCAGGCAGGCACTCACCGCTTCGACCATGCCGGGCGAACCCGCGAGATAGACCTTGGCGCCGGCGAAGTCGGCCACATCGTTCAGCAGCACATCGCCGACGCGGCCGGTGCGATCGCTCGCGTCAGCGTCCTGCTCCACCACGACGTGGAAGCGGAAGTTGTTGAATTCATGCTGGAGTTGGGCGAGATCCTCACGGCCGTAGACCTCGGCCGGCGTCTTGAACCCGACATAGAACACCACGGGTTCGAGTTTGCCGTTATTGAGCGCCGTTTTCACGACGCTGAGCATGGGCGCGAAGCCGGTGCCTGCCGACACGGCGTAGAGCGGGCCTTCGTGCCGTGGGCGGAAATGGCTGGAACCCATGGGCCCGTCGACAGCAATCAGGCTGCCCAACTGGATGCTGCGCCCGAGCAGGCCGCTGAAGGCGCCGGTGGCGGTACGGCGGATGTGAAATTCAAGTTCGTCGTCGTATTCCGCGTCCACCGGGGTGCTGGCCATGGAAAAGTCGCGCGCGACCAGGGTGTCGGGGTCGGTTTGCACACCGAGCTGGGCGTATTGACCGGCGGAGAAGAGGAAGGGCTCGCCATCGCGGTCGACGTAACGGATTTTCAGGCGCAGGCCGAAAACTTCCGGCGCCAGCTCGCGCAGACCGATGACCTCGGCGACGAGATGGCGCTCGGGGTGGACGATGTAGTCGTCACTGTCGATCAGGCGCAGTTGCACGTCGCCCTTGAGGCGGCTGCAGCAGGCCAGAATCAAACCCTGCTCGCGCTGCGCCAGCGGCAAGGCGGTGTCCTTGTAGCCTTGCAAGTCAACCTCGCCCTGCTCAAGGACGCATTTGCAGCTGCCGCACTCTCCCTGTTTGCAGGAATAGTGGATGGGAATCTTGTAGCGGCGCAGCACCTTCAGCAGGTTGTCGTCGGCGTCGGCCTGGAGTTCGAGACCGCTTGTGGGGATGGAGATGATGGGCATGGAATGGTCGCGGCGCGTTCGGCGCGTAATCCGAGCATTGTTTCAAAACTGCGCGGAACATGGCGCCGGGGACTGAAAAGCCCGCAGCGCTGCCCTGCCCCGAAGGCCCTGCAACAATGAGACCATGCACCCACGCCTGATCCAACATTGCAACCATTGCGGTGCGCCCGTCGACCACCGGGTTCCCGAAGGCGACACGCATCTGCGTGCGGTCTGCCCTGCTTGCGGTCATGTGCAATACGAAAACCCGCGCAATATCGTGGGGACGGTGCCGGTGTGGGAAGGCCGCGTGCTGCTGTGCAAGCGGGCCATCGAGCCGCGCCACGGCCTCTGGACCCTGCCGGCCGGGTTCATGGAGTTGCACGAAACCACCGAACAAGGCGCCCTGCGTGAAACCCAGGAAGAGGCCGGTGTCGACGTCGAACTCGACGGCCTGTACTGCGTGGTCAACGTCAAGCCGGTGAGCCAGGTCTACCTGCTGTACCGCGCGCGCATGTTGCAACCCACATGGTCACCAGGGCTGGAAACCCTGGAAGCGCAGCTGTTCAGCCCGAGCGAAGTGCCGTGGGAGCAACTGGCGTTTCGCGCCGTGGGCGAAACCCTCAGGCGCTTTTTTGCCGAGCAGCAAACCGGACACTACAACTTGCAGGTGTTCGATATCGATTGACGCGCCGGGTCGCAACCCGCCCCAGGCCAGGGTTCGGGGTTGGCGGCGAGTGCGGCGTCGCCCGGCACATGCCGGCGCAACGCACGGCGCCGGCGGAACCTTTGAGCGCCCCCAGGGCCGGCTCGCCGACCACGCCCCCCGTGGGGGTCAAGGAAACTTGGGGCGACCCTGTGTTTCCTTGAGAGCGATCGAGTCGAAAGAATGCCCGAACTCATGCAAGATGTGCGATAGTTGCCCAATCCGCTCCGACCTCTGCCGCGCCATGAAAGCCATTCCCACCGCCCCCATGCACCGCATGGACAAGCCCCATCCCTGCGATGTGTGTTTTCAGAGTCGGTTCTGCCTGCCGATCTCGCTGCCACAAGACGAGCTCGTGCGCATGCGCGACATCATGCAAACCACCATCAGGCTGACCAAGGGAGAGCGGCTGTTCGAGGCCGGACAGCCGATGGACAAGGTGTTTTCGGTCCATGCGGGATCGTTCAAATCGATGATCAGCAGCCCCGACGGGCGGCAGCAGATCGTGGGTTTCCACGTCCCCGGCGAACTGATGGGCCTGGAGGGTTTTTCCGCGCGCATCTACATGACCGATGTGATCGCGCTGGAGGATGGCGAGGCTTGCGAAATCGACGTTCGCATCCTGGAAAACAATGCCCGCGAACTGCCCACCTTGCAGCAGCAGATTCATTGCCTCATCGGCAACCGGCTGGCGCGGGCGCAGCAGGACCAATTCGTGCTCGGCAGCATGCAGGCCGACGAGCGTCTGGCGCGCTTCCTGCTCGATCTGTCGGAACGCTACAAGTCGCGCGGCCTCTCACCCGAAGAATTCGTGTTGCGCATGAGCCGTGAGGAAATCGGCAGCTACCTCGGGCTCAAACTGGAAACCATCAGCCGTCTGATGTCGCGCTTCCACCAAGCCGGGCTGGTTCACGTTGCGCAGCGACAGGTGCGCATCACCAACCGCGAAGGCCTGACCGAGTTGCTGGTTCCACAGGAGCATTGAGTTCGGCGCGCAGATGGGCCGCAGCGCAGCGTGGCAAGGCGCCCATCGGCCAGCGATCGGTGCCAGCGATCGATGCCAGTTATCGGTCCTTGCCCAAGCGCGAAAAGGCCGCCGCCATGGCTGATTGGGCTGGTGCCGGCGCTGCCGTCGGCCGCGCTCTGCCGCCCTGCCCCGGCGGCTGACGCGCCGCACCGTCGCCGCGCTTGCCTGCGGCGGCCTCACCACCGGGCTTCTGGGTGCGCATGCTCAAAGCAATGCGTTGCCGCTGCACATCCACCTCCAGCACCGTGACCGTGACAATGTCGCCGACCTTCACCACCTCGGCGGCGTCTTTCACGAAGCGGTCGGCGAGTTGCGACACATGCACCAGGCCATCGCAATGCACGCCCAGATCGACGAAGGCGCCGAAGGCAGCGACATTGCTCACCGTGCCCTCCAGGCGCATGCCAGGCTGCAAGTCCTTGATGCTTTGCACATCTTCTTGCAGCCTCGCCACGCGGAAGGCAGGACGCGGATCGCGGCCGGGCTTGTCGAGTTCAGCCAACACGTCGCGCACGGTGTAGAGGCCAAAGCGGTCGTCCACCAAGGCTTCGGCGCGGATGGCTTGCAAGGCCTGCGCATTGCCCATCAGCACCTGAATGGGCTGGCCGGCAGCGGCAAGAATGCGCTCGACCAGCGGGTAGCTTTCAGGATGCACGGCAGAGCGGTCGAGCGGGTTGTCGCCATCCATGATGCGCAGAAAACCGGCTGCCTGCTCGAAAGTCTTGGCACCCAGGCCGGGCACATCCAGCAGGCTCTTGCGGCTGCGAAAAGCGCCGGCCGTGTCGCGCTGGCGCACGATGTGATCGGCAATGCGCGCGTTCAAGCCCGCCACGCGCGCCAGCAGCGGCACGGATGCCGTGTTCACATCCACGCCAACGCGGTTCACACAGTCCTCCACCACCGCATCCAGCCGACGTGCGAGCTGGGTCTGGTCGACGTCATGCTGGTACTGGCCGACGCCGATGCTCTTGGGATCGATCTTCACCAGCTCTGCCAGCGGGTCTTGCACACGGCGGGCGATGGAGACCGCGCCGCGCAGGCTCACGTCCAGATCGGGTAGTTCCGCGCTGGCCAGGGCGCTTGCGGAATACACCGAAGCGCCGGCTTCGCTCACCACCACCTGCGTCAGCGTGAATTCCGGATGGCGTTGGGCCAGTTCGCTCGCCAGCCTGGCGGTTTCACGGCTGGCGGTGCCGTTGCCGATGGAGACGATCTGCACGCCGTGCCGGCGGCATAGCGCGGCCAGGGTGTGCAGGCTGCCGTCCCAATCGCGCCGCGGCTCGTGGGGGTAGATGGTCGCGGTGTCCAGCACCTTGCCGGTGGGGTCGGTCACGGCCACTTTCACGCCGGTGCGAATGCCGGGGTCCAGGCCCATCACGGTCTTGGGGCCGGCGGGAGCGGCCAGCAGCAAGGCGCCCAGATTGGCGCCGAACACGGCGATGGCCTCGCTTTCAGCCTGCTCGCGCAGCTTAGTGAACAGCTCGCGTTCGAGCGAGAGCGAAAGCTTCACGCGCCAGGCCCATTGCACGCAGCGCTGCAGCCAGTCGTCAGCCGCACGGGCACGGTGGGACCAGCCGATATGCGCGGCGATGCGCTGCTGCGCTGCATTCAGGCCGCTGGCACTGCTGGCCGCGCCAGCGCCAGTCGTGCCGTCTTGTGGCAGTTGCAAGCTCGCATCCAACACCTCTTGGCTGCGACCGCGAAACACCGCCAGCGCGCGGTGCGAGGGCACGCGGGCAATGACTTCGGCGTAATCGAAATAGTCACGGAAATTGGCGCCTTCCTCGGCCTTGCCCTCGCGCAGTTGCGCGCGCAGCATGCCGCAGTTCCACAGCCATTCGCGCAATGGCCCCACCAGGGTCGAGTCCTCGGCCCAGCGCTCCACAAGGATGTCGCGCGCCCCGTCCAGGCAGGCTTGCGGCGTGCTGAAGTCGGAGCCGTCCTCGCCCTTCTCGGCGCGCGCGAACGCCGTGGCCTCGGCCAGCGGGTCCAGCGCGGGGTTGGCGAACAGCGCATCGGCCAGCGGCTCCAGCCCGGCGTTGCGCGCCTTTTGCGCACGGGTTGTCACGCGCGGCTTGTAGGGCAGATAGAGGTCTTCAAGTTCCTGCTTCTGCGTGGCAGCAGCAATGGCGGCCTGCAACTCGGGCGTGAGTTTGCCCTGCGCGTTGATGGATTTGAGGATGGCCGCGCGGCGCTGCTCCAGTTCGCGCAGATAGCCCAGGCGGACTTCCAGATTGCGCAGATGCTCGTCGCTCATGCCCCCGGTGGCTTCCTTGCGGTAGCGGGCGATGAAGGGGACGGTGGCGCCACCGTCGAGCAGTTCCACCGCGGCCGCAATCTGCGCCGGGCGCAATTGCATCTCGGCCGCGAGCTGGGCCAGAATCAGCGCCTGTTGCGCGGCGCCGCCCTCTGAGTTCGAAGAAGTGGTCATGGAAGAGGCCATGCGGCAAAAAGGGCGCAGTCTAGCCCCCTGCCGGCTTCAAGCCGATTGCATCAGCGGTTCAAGCAGCGGCAGACACCAGGCCATTGGGCTCGGCCCCAAGTTCTGGCGCAGGAGTGAACCCCGCCTCGGCCTGCCGCAAGGCGTGCATGCAGCGCGCATCCGGGCCCCATCATCGCCAGGATCTGATCCACTGGCACTGCGGCGCGATAGGGACGGCCGACCGAGATGGCGTCGAAAATGTCGGCGGTCGTGATGATGCGAGTCTCCATCGAAATCAACCCTGCCGAAAGACCGCGTGGGTAGCCCGTGCCGTCGAGCTTTTCGTGATGTGCACCAGCCACTTGCGCCAACCCGGCGAAGGGCGCGATGCCGCTCAGAATCTGCTCGGTATAAGTAGGCGTGCATGCGCATGGCTTTCCACTCGGCAGCGTCGAGCTTGCCGGGTTTGTCGAGCATGGCGTTGCCCACGCCGAGCTTGCCCATATCGTGCAGCAACGCACCTCGGCGCAGCCAGCGGCGGCGTCCGGGTGTCAGGTGAAGTTGCTCGGCCATCATGTCATGTAGAGCGCCACCCGTGCGCTATGGCCCGCGGTGAAATGACTTTTGGCGTCGATGATCTGGCCGAAAACCTCGGCGATTTCGTCCAGGTAATCATCGTCCAGCGGCACGCCATGACGCGCCGGCTCCAGAGCTTAGACCAGCGCTGGAAGCTCGGCGCTGCCCAGCGTGGCGCGGAAGCAATCGGCAAGGCTCGACTTGAGCCCGGTGTGGGTCAGCACGAAACGTACGACCTGGGGTAGCGAGCTACCCACCAGTTTGAAGTCGCGCTTGAACTCCAGATCGTCCGTGAGGTAGAGCTCGCAGATGCGCGCGGCGTTGCTGCCGCATCCCAGTTCCTTGAGCAGCAGAGTTGTAATACAGCTCCCAGCGCTGCCGAGAGCCCAAGCCCTGCGCCACGGCCATGCCGGTGTAGGCGCAGCGCACGCAATGCCTCTTGGGCCGGCCCTCGGCCATGTCGAGGGCATGACTCAGGGAGCCAATCAGTTCACAGAGCTTGAGGTCTTGTTGCATCATTCGCTCACGGCCATCGCCTGAGCCGATGATGCCACGCGCTTACCTACAGCACGTTGATGGGGACTTTGAGATAGCTCACGCCGTTGGTCTCGGCTGGTGGCATTTCGCCGGCGCGAATATTGACCTGCACCGAGGGCACGATCAGCGCTGGCATATCGAGTTTTGCGTCGCGCTGCTTGCGAAAGGCGACGAACTCGTCTTCGGTCGTGCGGGCGTTGAGTTGCACATTGCCGTCGCGCTGCTCCTGCACGGTGCACACCCATTGGGCGGCACGGCCGCCTGGCATGTAGTCGTGGCAGAGATGAAGTCTGGTCTGGGGTGGCAGGCCGTAGAGACGCTGCACGGAGTGATAGAGGCTGTGGGCATTGCCACCGGGGAAATCGCAGCGGGCGGTGCCGTAGTCCGGCATGAACAAGGTGTCGCCGACGAAGGCATCCTCGCCCGCCAGGTAAGTCACGCAGGCGGGTGTGTGGCCGGGCGTGTGCATGACATGGACCTGCAATTGGCCGATGGCGAAAGTTTCGCCATCCGTGAAGAGCTTGTCGAAGGGGCGGCCGTCACGCGGGATGCTGTCGTCGTGGAACACCTCGCCGAACACTTTCTGCACGTCTTTGATGTGCTCGCCGATGCCGGTGCGCCCCCCCAACTGCTTCTTGATATAGGGCGCTGCCGAAATGTGGTCGGCATGGGCATGGGTTTCCAGCAGCCAGTCGAGCTTCAGGCCTTCGGTCTTGATGAAGGCGATGATGCCGTCGGCAAATTCCGTATGCGTATGACCGGCGGCGTAATCAAAGTCCAGCACGCTGTCGACCAGGGCGCAATGGCGCGTCGCCGGGTCGATGATGCAGTGGCAGGCGGTGTTGGACTGCTGGTGGAACCAAGTCTGAACAGCAGGGTTTCCGATCATTTCGGGAGCCCTGGCAAGATCGGCAACTGTACTCATGAGGGTATCTCCGGATATTTTGAGGATAGTAACAGCGCATCGAAACTGATACTGTACGGGGCATATATCTAGAAGTTGTTTGACATGAATCAAACCACCTCTTCTGGATTCTTGATCCACAACTCAATCGAGGAGACAAACCATGCTGTTCCAGCTCGATTCCACCGCGTTTACGCCGGGTACCGCCATTGCTGGCGGCGCTCTCATCGGCTTGGCTGCCGGAACCCTGGCCCTTGGCGCCGGCAAGATTGCCGGCATCAGCGGCATCCTGGGCAGCACCTTGAACGACCTCGCCACACGCACCCGACCCGATGGTTGGCGCGTGACGTTTCTTGCGGGCATCGTCGCCGCATCGTTCATCTGGGCGTTGTTCGTGCCGGTGCCGGGCGCAAGCTTCGGCGAATCCTGGCCTGTCATCGCCACTGCCGGGTTGCTTGTTGGCTTCGGCACCCGCATGGGCTCGGGTTGCGCCAGTGGTCATGGCGTTTGCGGGCTGTCGCGCTTGTCGGTGCGTTCAGCCGCAGCAGTGGCCATGTTCATGAGCTTTGGCATCGCCACGGCGGTGCTGGGCCACCGGATCTAAATCCCACGGGAGTATCGTGATGAAAATCTTTGCCTTCATCTGCGGTCTGGCCTTCGGCTTCGGCCTGTTGATCTCCGGCATGACCGACCCGGTCAAGGTGCTGGGCTTTCTCAACATCGCCGGCCCGTGGGATCCCAGCCTGATGCTGGTCATGATCAGCGCCGTGGTGGTCGCGCTGCCGATGATGCAACTGGCCTCGCGTCGCGAAAAGGCGCTGCTGGGCGACACCATTGCCTTCCCGCCGCGCTTCGGCATCACCGGCAAGCTGCTTCTCGGCAGCGCCATTTTTGGCGTGGGCTGGGGTTTGGACGGGCTATGCCCAGGACCGTCCCTCGCCTCGCTGGGCGCCTTCACTTGGCAGGAAGGGCTGTTTTTTCTGACGATGATTGCCGGCATGCTCGGCCATGAGTCTTGGCAGCGTGCCAACCAATCAGCCCGCGCGCAGGCACCGGCGGCTGGCACGAGCTGAACGCGCCGGAGGCGGTGCGGGGTGCGCTTCAGACCCCGAGCGTTTCGGCCGCGGGCGGTGTGTGGCCAATGCGGATCAGACCGTGGCGGCCTGGAGTTGTTCGCGCAGTTTGTTCTTGAGAATCTTGCCGGTGGCTCCCAGGGGAATGGCGTCGACGAAACGCACGCCGTCGGGAATCCACCACTTGGCCACCTTGCCTTCATAGAAAGCGAGCAACTCCTCCTGAGCCACTGAAGCCTCTGGCCTTTTCACCACGACCAGGAGCGGGCGCTCATCCCACTTGGCGTCGGGCATGGCGACGCAAGCCGCCATCGCCACGGCGGGATGTGCCATGGCGATGTTCTCGATGTCGATCGAGCTGATCCACTCGCCACCGGACTTGATCACGTCCTTGCTGCGATCCACGATGCGCACATAGCCGTCCGGGTCGATGACGACCACGTCCCCCGTTGGAAACCAGCCGTCGCGCAGGGGGCTGGGTTTGCCGGACTGGTAGTAGTCCTGCACGATCCACGGTCCTTTCACCAGCAGTTCGCCCACCGACCTGCCATCGCAGGGTAGATCCTTGCCGTCTCCATCCACCACCCGCAGTTCCACCCCGAAAACCGGCCGTCCCTGTGTGGTCTGCACCACCATGCGTTGCGCGGCGGGAAGATCCAGGTGCTTGTTTTTCAGCGTGCAGACCGTGCCGACCGGGCTCATCTCCGTCATGCCCCAGGCGTGGCGCACTTCGATGCCGTAACCGTCCTGGAATGCCGCGATCATCGACGCAGGCGCCGCGGAACCGCCGATGAGCACACGCTGCAGCGCCGCTGGCTTGCGCGCCTGCTGCTGCATCTGGTTCAGCAGCCCCAGCCAGATGGTCGGCACGCCGGCGGCGAAGGTCACGCCCTCGGCATCCATCAGCGAGAACAGCGATGCGCCATCGAGCGAAGGGCCGGGAAACACCAGCTTGCAGCCCACCAGTGCGGCGGCATAGGGAATGCCCCAGGCGTTCACATGGAACATGGGCACCACCGGAAGCACGGCGTCGCGGGCGGAGAGGTTGATGGCGTCGGGCAGGGCAATCGCGTAGGCGTGCAGCACGGTGGAGCGATGGCTGTAGAGCACGCCCTTGGGGTTGTCCGTGGTGCCGCTGGTGTAGCACATGGACGAGGCCGCGTTTTCGTCCAGTTCCGGCCAGGCGTAGTCGTCGCTCTGCCCCGCCAGCAGGGTTTCGTAACTGTGCAGATTGGGTACGGCCTGCTGCAGTTCAGCAAGAATGCGGGCTGCATCGCACAGCGCCACCCAATGCCTGACGCGCGGACAACGCGAAGCGACGGCCTGGACGATGGGGGCAAAACTCATGTCGAAACACAGCACCCGATCGTCGGCATGGTTGATGATCCAGGCAATCTGGTCCGGGTGCAGGCGGGGGTTGAGCGTGTGCAGCACCCGCCCGCTGCCCGACACGCCGTAATACAGCTCGAAGTGCCGATAGCCGTTCCACGCCAGGGTGCCCACGCGATCGCCAGCCGCCAGGCCCATCGTGTCCAGGGCGCGAGCCACGCGCTTGGAGCGGCCACGAATCTCGGCATAGTTTGTGCGGTGCAGATCGCCTTCGACCCGGCGCGACACGATTTCGGTATCGCCGTGATAGCGCGCCGCGAACTCGATCAAATCCGAGATGCTCAAGCCGTGCGCCTGCATCATTCCATTCATGCTCGTCTCCTGAATCTTGGTTTTGTGGGCGCCGCAGCAACACCGAGAGGTTCTTGAGGCAGCGTTTGTGCATCGAAATGTACACCGCCGGGCAAACCCGGCAATTCCCCAAACTGGATGTGGGTTGCTGGCACCCGCCCGCCTTGGGTCGCGCTGGAAGCGGGCTTGATTTGCCACAAGCTGCGGGGGCAAGTCCGCCCGATAAAATAGACCGCTTCCTCAACACCAAGCAACAGGCTGAACGATGACTTTCGTCGTGACTGAAAACTGCATCAAGTGCAAGTTCACCGACTGCGTGGACGTGTGCCCGGTTGATTGCTTCCGCGAAGGTCCAAATTTTCTGACCATCGACCCCGACGAATGCATCGACTGTGCCGTGTGCGTGCCCGAGTGCCCGGCCAATGCCATCTTCGCCGAGGAAGACGTGCCCGGCGACCAGCAAGCCTTCATCGCCCTGAACGCCGAGCTGGCGCGCAAATGGCCCAGCATCACCAAGCGCAAGCCAGCTCCGCCCGACGGCGAGGAATGGAACGGCAAACCCGGCAAGCTCTCCTTGCTCGAGCGCTGATCGCGCTGGCCCAGCCCCCCCCTTTCATCGATCAATCCATGGACATGCACATCGACCCGGCGATTGCCGACATCCCTCGCCAGCAAGGCACTCCCATCGAGACCGACGCCGTCATCATTGGAGCCGGCCCGGTGGGCCTGTTCCAGGTGTTCGAGCTGGGGCTGCTGGAGATCAAGGCCCATGTCATCGACAGCCTGCCGCACCTGGGCGGCCAGTGCGTCGAGCTCTACCCCGACAAGCCCATCTACGACATCCCCGCCGTGCCCATGTGCACCGGCCAGCAGCTCACCGACAGCCTGCTGCAGCAGATCGCCCCCTTTCACCCCACGTTTCATCTCGGCCAGGACGTCACCGAGCTGCAGCGCCAGCACGACGGCCGCTTCCTGGTGCGCACCTCCAAGGACACCACCTTGCGCACCAAGACCGTGTTCATCGCCGCCGGCGTCGGCTCGTTCCAGCCCCGCCCCCTGAAGGTCGAGGGGATCGAGCCCTTCGAGGGCACGCAGCTGTTCTACCGGGTGAAGAGCCCGGGCGCCTTCGCCGGCCAGCATCTGGTGGTGGTGGGCGGCGGCGACTCGGCGCTGGACTGGGCCCTGCACTTCGCCCAGAGCGAGGAGCACCGCGCCCAGAGCGTGGTGCTGATCCATCGCCGCGACGGCTTTCGCGCCGCCCCGGCCTCGGTGGCGAAGATGCACGCGCTGTGCGAGCAGCATGCCATGCAATGCGTCGTCGGCCAGATCAGCGGCTTCGAGCAGCGCCAGGGGCGGCTCACCGAGATCAAGCTCACGGGCAACGACGGCATCACCCGGCGCCTGCCGCTGGATGTGCTGCTGGTGTTCTTCGGCCTGTCCCCCAAGCTCGGCCCCATTGCCCACTGGGGGCTGGAGCTGGAGCGCAAGCAGCTGAAGGTGGACACGGAGAAGTTCGAGACCAATGTGCCGGGCATCTTCGCCGTGGGCGACATCAACACCTATCCGGGCAAGAAAAAGCTCATCCTCTCGGGCTTTCACGAGGCGGCGCTGGCGGCGTTCGGCGCCGCGCACACCATCTTCCCGGAGAAGAAGATCCATCTGCAGTACACCACCACCAGCCCCAAGCTGCATCAGGTGCTGGGGGTCGAGTCGCCGGTCTTCGACTGAGCTGCCGTTTCTGAATATCAGCCTTTTTAACGCCCCTTGTGACTAGGATCCGGGCTGGCTTTTGCTGACAGCTTTAAGCCCAGGCTATACTTGAAGGCTGTTCCCTGATAGCTCAGTTGGTAGAGCGACGGACTGTTAATCCGCAGGTCCCTGGTTCGAGCCCAGGTCGGGGAGCCACCAAACACAGAGGAAAATCAAGGCCTTACGGTGAAAGCTGTAAGGCCTTTTTCTTTGCGCCTTTGAGTTTGGTTCACTTTTGGTTCACTTGGGTACACTCTCAGCCACCGCGTTGAACCAAGGAGTTGAACCATGGCGAGCTTCCAAAAGCGTGCTGGTGCGTGGCGTGCGTTGATCCGCCGCAAGGGCTATCCGGCCATCTCCAACACCTTCGACACCAAAGCCGAAGCCGAAGCCTGGGCGCGCAAGACCGAATCCGACATCGACCGTGGCCATCATGTCGATCATCGGCCCGCGAAGATCATCTCGTTCGCCGACTGCCTGCGCCGCTATGCAATCGAAGTGAGTAGTTTGAAAAAAGGCGCCCGGCAGGAACGGTCCCGTATCAAATTCCTGCTGGAGCAGCCGCTGGCCAAGCGTGCCATCGGTGAGTTGCGCAGCGATGACTTCGCACGCTACCGCAACGCCAGACTGAAAGTTGTCTCTCCAGCGAGCACCAGGCTTGAGCTGGCCTTGATCTCGCATCTGTTCACGACTGCGATCAAGGAATGGGGTCTTGGCTTGTCCACCAATCCGGTCAAACAGGTCGCCAAGCCGAAGGTCAACAACGAGCGAGACCGGCGGTTCGTTGGTGACGAGGAAGCCCGGTTGTTTGCGGCCATCGATGCGATCTGCGCATCACGGATACACCGCGCCGTTGTGCATCCCAAGCAATGGTTCCGACAAATTGTCACAGTCGCTCTCGAAACCGCCATGCGCAAGGGTGAGCTACTGGCGATGACAAGGGACAACCTGCATGTGGCCGAGCATTATGTCCTGCTGCCTGACACCAAGAACGGAACTTCTCGCAAAGTGCCGCTTTCCAGCGCCGCCCTGGCGGCCATCAAAGTGACACCGAAACAAGGAGTTGATCCGCGCATCTTCCCAGTCAGCGGAACAGTCCTCAAAGACTACTGGCTAGACGCCATGAAGCAGGCCGGCATCGAAGACTTCCATTTCCACGATCTGCGCCATGAAGCGACCAGCCGCATGGCCCGCAAGCTGCCGATGCACGACTTGATGAAAGTCACCGGCCACAAGACCGCCGCGATGCTCGCCCGTTACTACCATCCAGTCCCCGCCGACATCGCCGCCGCGCTGGACGCCTAAACAATCTTTCCTTGCCCCTGCCTTTGCCTGGCCGCGTCAGCGGCTGACTTGCCTATTGCTGAACCCAATCACGCTTTGCGGTGACCGCGCATATCCCTATGCCGGGTGCGGTTCACGGATTCCTGATTGTCCTTGCCGTGATTCGTGGGTGGTGCCAACGCGCCCGGCTCCTAGTCCCTGGAGCCCAGCATGCGCATCATCATCGCCGAAAAACCCTCTGTCGCCCAAGCCATCGCTGGCGTGCTGGGCAATGCCCGCAAGTCGGATGGCTACATCGAATGCGCGGGGTCAACCCGTGTGACCTGGTGCTTCGGCCACCTGCTGGAGCAGGCCAGGCCTGAAGAGTATGTCGACGGCGGCAAGGTGCTCGCCTCGCATCTGCCCGTCATCCCTACGGACTGGAAGCTCTCACCGCGCGATGGCGGCGCGGGCAAGCAGGTCAAGGTCATCCGCGATCTGCTCAAGGGCGCTGATGAAGTGGTCAACGCGGGCGACGCCGACCGTGAGGGCCAGTTGCTGGTCGATGAAGTCTTGCTGTTCCTGAACTGGAAGGGCAAGACATCGCGTCTGTGGTTATCCAGCCTGGACGATGCCAGTGTGCGCAAGGCGCTCTCCGGCATCAGGGACAACGCCGCCATGCGCCCCGTCTACGAATCCGCCCTGGCCCGCCAGCGCGCCGACTGGCTGATGGGCATGAACGGCTCCATCGCCCTGAGCCGCAACCTGCAAGCGTGCGGCGTGCCGGGGGCATGGAGCATCGGGCGGGTGCAGACTCCGACTCTTGCATTGCTGGTGGATCGTCAGCGCGACATCGAGCACTTCAAGGCCCGCGACTTCTATCAGGTCGTGGCGCACCTGGATGGCGGCATCAAGGCTGCATGGCAAGTGCCCGATGATTTTGTTGACGAAGACGGCCGGCTGCTGGACAAGGCCAAGGCCGACGAGACTGCGCGTCGGATCACCGGCAAGGCGGCCCGTGTCACGAAGTTCACGCGCAAGACGGGTGAGCGCGCCGCTCCCCTGCCCTACACCCTGGGCGGGCTTCAGAAAGCCGCCAGCAGCCGTTTCGGTCTGTCGGCCAAGGACACACTAGCTGCGGCGCAGGAACTGTACGAAGCCAAGATCACCACCTACCCGCGCACCGACTGTTCCTACTTGCCGATCGAGATGCACAGCAGTGCTGGTGGCATCCTCAAAGCAATTGGCAGCGAAGGCATTGCCGGGCTGGACCCGGCGCGCAAGCATGCAGCCTGGAATACCGGCAAGGTCGAGGCGCACCACGGCCTGATTCCGACTGGACAGAACCCTGATGCAGCCAGCCTCTCGGCCCATGCGAAGCGTGTCTTCGACCTGATCCGCGAGTCCTACATCCGCCTGTTCATGCCGCCCGAGACATTCGAGACGCGCGAGGCGCTGTTCGACATCGACGGGTTGGGCTTTCGTGCTGTGGCCCGGACAGTATTGGAGCCGGGCTGGACAAAGCTCGGTGGCAAGGATGACGACGAGAGGCAAGAGCAAGGCGAAGCTGCTGGCACGTTGCCTGATCTGCGCGAGGGCGAGGCCCGCACCTGCGAGCGTGGTGGGGTCATCGGCAAGCGCACCACACCACCCAAGCCCTACACCGACGGCACCTTGATCGCCACCATGACCGGCGTGCACAAGCTGGTGACCGACCCGAAGCTCAAGGCAAGGCTGAAAGAAACATCGGGCCTGGGCACCGAGGCGACGCGGGCTTCGATGATCGAAGTGCTCATCATCCGTGAGTATGCCGAGCGTGCCAAGAAGGAAATCCAGCCAACGGACCGCGGCGTGCAACTCATCGACATGCTGCGCAAGGTCGCCCCTGAACTGGCTGACCCTGGGTACACCGCGCTGCAAGAGGATGCGCTGGCCGACATCGCCGCGGGTCGTGCGCCGTTCGCAGGCTTCATGGATGGACAGGCTCAAGCTGTGCGTGGGTTCAGCCGCACGCTGCTGGACGGCAAACTGACTGACAACCAGTTGGTCATGCGCGCCTGTCCGGCCTGCGGTGGCGCGCGTTGCGCCAAGCTCAAGAGCAAGGCCGGCAACAGCTATCACCGTTGCATGGACTGCCAGGCGGCGTTCGGTGATGACGTGGGCAAGCCTGGGAAAAGGTTCGAGGACAAGCCGTCTGGTGAGAGTAACGGAGTTAAAGACGGAAAACAGTCTTCGGCTCCAGCAGCAACCGGCCCACAGTGCCCGGCCTGCAAGAAGCCGACGTTCAAGAACGAAACCAAGACCGGGAAGCCCTACTTCCGCTGCGGCGGGTGCAAGGGTGCCTGGTGGCCGGATCGGACGAGCGCCAAGAAGCTGGGCAGCAAGTGGGAGACGATGAAATGATCAAAAAAATCATTGAGGTCGCAGTGGGTATCGAGCTGGCGCTGTTGCTCTGGCGACTGCTGCATCTGCTGATCGCGCTGCTGGTGCTCGCCGCGGTGATTCACTTCACCATCGGCTGGCCGCTGGCCATGGAATTCATGCGGTCGGCTGCGGTGCAAGTGCGATTGATTTTTCAGGGCTTGGTGGGGGCGTCGTCATGAAGGGCTTCAAAGATTTCGAGGATTCGACCTGGTTCATCGGCACCATGGCCGCTGTCGCCGCTGTCACGTCGGCGGCTCTCATCGCGCCGGTCTGGTTCGGCATGCTTGGCGGGGCCGCGCGATGATGCCCGTTGCTCTGCTTCACCAGTGCGCACCAAGGGTGGCGGCCGTCACCATGGCGGCCATCGTGCAGCAGGAGAGCGGAGGCAACCCGCTGGCGCTGCACGACAACACAAGTGGCCAGAGCTATCGTCCGGCCACCTTGTTCGAAGCCGTGGGTTTGGCGCGCAGGCTCATCGCGGCTGGGCACTCGATTGACATGGGTATAGCCCAGATCAACAGCGGCAACCTGCCGTCGCTGCATCTTGGTGTGCAGCAGGTGTTCGACCCCTGCCGAAACCTGTGGGCCGCTCAAGCAATTCTGCTTCGTGGATGGAGGCAATCGGGCGGCAGTTTGCGGGGCGCACTGTCGGCTTACAACACTGGGAATACTGGGTCAGCAGTCGGCGCACGCTACGCCGCTGGCGTGTTCTGGCAAGCTGGGGTTGTCATGCCAGGCATTCCTGGCGGCAAGCTGGCGCGCTGGACGCAGGGCACCATCGTTGTGAGTAACGCAGATCTGCAGCCAGTCCGCGCAGTCCCCACCTGGACACCTCAGGCCAGCCCATTACCACCAGTAGGTGGTGGGCTGGCAGCAAAGTGGTAATCAAGCCAGACCTTTGAACGCTTTGAATACCTTGTCCATATCCATCGTGTCACTGCTCGCTTCAACAAAGACACGGCACTTGTATTCCCAGTGGCCGCCCGGCTCCCATTGCCGGATTTCATACTCGTCCGGACCGACCCAATGGAATCGAAGCGCATCGATTTCAGATTGCTGCGAAAGAGTTAGCCCTGTTTTAATCGTGTGGTAAAAGATTTTAACTGTTTGCCCTTTGGGCGCCGTCTTTGAATTCCGCGGGCGCACCTCATTGATTTGAGACGGTTTAACACCCAAGAACCCCATCAACTCATTCCAAACGCCGAGCGTTTTGGCGCGCTCAGCAAATTCGTCGCAAGACTTTTTCCTCATGATCGTGATTTGTCGTTCAGAAATTCCAAGGCCATCCTGCAAATCCTTGCCACCGCTCTCAAACAGCGCGAAATGCTTCTCCTTGAAGCCAAGCAGAGCCAGCAACTCCAGGATGCGCGCGCTGTCCTGGGCTTCGCCCTCTTGCATTTTTGATGACGATCTGTCGACAATTTCTTTGGGGTTATCATCACCTTCTTCGCCAGAATCAAGTCCACTGGCGTGCGCTGGGATTGAGTAACTGTCGGTGATCATGGCCTGTTTTACATAACCAGAAATCTGATGGAAAAGACCAACCTGATCGGAGTTGTCGTCTGTTTGCTTTTTGAGTAGATATTCAAGCACGCGTGTCGAAATTTCAGCAGATCGATCTTCGAGCTGAGAGTAAATATGGCCAGAATCTTTATTGAAGGCCGGATCGTTTTTCCAATATTTTGCAACCTTCTTGACCATTTTTACAATTGCTTCAGCCGGCCATTCGCGCAGCGGGGTTTTATGAAGATCGATGTCAGTGGTATTCATGATCAATAGTCCTTGGTGAAGTGGTCAGATGGTGAAGAATGATGAGAGCGCAAGCTCAGTCTGGCGGGGATCGCTTTTGCGTCGTTTAGCTGGCGGAACCGGAATAATCATGGAAATCGCTCGCGCAGCCCAAAGCCCGAGCATCAAAATCAAGTTGAGAAACTCAGCAATCATCCAGCCACCCTTAGACTTGATTTTCTTGGCGATCCGCTGCAGCGCCAATTCAGCGTGCCGCATGACGACAAGACCGCTGCGCGAGGCGGTTTTCTTCCCCTCAGAAAGCAAAAATGCAACCCGCCGCACTTCACGCCCCAAAAACCAGGTCTTGTTGAAAACTGTGTTTGAATTGCAGTTGTCTTTCCAATTACTGGCTGCCATGTAGTTCGGAGCACCCCGCAGAATCTCCTTGGCTCTCTGTTCGGCCGTGGGGCGGATGCGCTTGGTGGTGGTGCTGGTGGTCATGGTCAACTCCTTCATAATGCCCAGTGACCACATCCTAATTTGTTGATTTAATTAAAAAAAGCACTCACAAAGAATACACAAGTAACATAAAAGAATACGAAAACAACCATCGAACAACGCATAAGCAATACACAAACAATTGGTGTAATGACTCGTTCCAAAGTCATTTTTGGTGCCTCACGCGATTAAATTTTTTTGCAGCCACACAACAGTGGTTTGCGGCCATGCCTGATACGCCTACATCAACATTAGGGGCGGGAAATGAGCGCGCACGAATCGACGACCAAAACCAGGCAGATTGAGGCGCTGAAGCGGGCGCTGGGCGCACAAATCCTTGATTACCTGGCCGACCCGACCGTGGTGGAAATCATGTTGAATCCCGATGGCACGCTGTGGGTCGACCGGCTGGGCGCAGGGATGCAGAAGGTTGGCGAAGTGCCTGCAGTGCAGTCACTGACCATCGTCAACACAGTCGCGGCGATGCTTGAAACCACAGTCACCTCAGAAAACCCGATCCTTGAATGCGAGCTGCCGCTGGACGGCAGCCGGTTCGAAGCCCTGATCCCGCCCTTGGTGGAGCGGGCAAGTTTTGCCTTGCGCAAGAAGGCGTTGCTGGTGTTCACCCTGGACGATTACCTCCAAAAAGGCATCATGACCAGGGGCCAAAAGCAAGCCATCGAGGAAGCCGTTTCCGGACGGCAAAACATCCTTGTGAGTGGCGGCACCGGGTCTGGGAAGACTACGGCGGCCAACGCCATCCTCGATTGCATGGCGCAGGTTGACCATGACCACCGCATCGTGGTCATCGAAGACACGCGCGAGTTGCAGGTGAACGCGCAGAACGTCGTCTTCCTGCGCACCAGCGACAACACCGACATGACCCGCCTGCTGCGCGCCACCATGCGCCTGCGCCCCGACCGCATCGTGGTCGGCGAGGTGCGCGACGGCTCGGCCCTGGCGCTGTTGAAGGCTTGGAATACCGGGCACCCGGGCGGAGTCGGCACCGTGCATGCGAACGACGCCAGCGCCGCGCTGATCCGCATCGGCCAGTTGATCCAGGAAGCGGGCGTGCCGCCCAACCCGGAGCTGATCGCCGAAGCGATCAATGTGGTCGTCTCCATCAAGCGCACCGCCACGGGCCGCAGGGTCGAAGAGGTCGCCGCCGTGCGCGGATGGTCGGCGTCAGGCGGCTTCCATGTCGAGCGTCTGGCTTGAAAGCTCGGCCTGCTGCAAAATCATCCTCATGCGCAACAGCAAGCTCGGCCTCCTGGCGTGCCACCTCAATGCCCCGGTCGGCCCTTGGGTCGAGCCGCAACACATCGCGCGTGCCCTGCGCGAGGGAAGCGTGGTCAACGTCCACGCCGGGGGGCGAACAGACGCGGTGAGGGGACTGTTGCTGACGCTGTTCACCGAAGCCGACCCCGCGCTGATCCTGGGTTGCGCCCGCGAAGCCGGGGCCGATCTGCAGAGCGTGAATCGTCTCTACGAAGAGGCCATCCACGATCATTTGCCGCGCGTCAAAGACTGGGAGCGGCTTGTCGCCGCGCGGACGTGACGGGCCTTATGCTGCCCGGACCTCGTTCAACAGATCCGGGTGCCGGTCGAGCACCTTGAGCAACTTCACCAGCGCCAAGGGTGGTCTGGTCTTCCCATTTTCGTAGCGTGAGAACGCATTGACGCCGCCCCCGAAGATTTCGGCGGCTTCGCGCTGGTCAAGGGCAAGCTTTTTGCGCACACGGACGATGAAGCCAGGGTCCACGATCGAGGCATTGACCTGCTTGTTGAATTCCAGCATCGCCGTACTGATTCTGGCCGATTCGGTCATGTCGAGGACGGCCTCTCCACAGGCCGGGCAGAAGTCGCCGGTCACTGCCGGAATGGTGGTCAGTTCCCCCTTGTAGGTGTACGGCAGATCGCGCGTGTCATGCACCAGTTCTGCCGCTGCACACATTGGACATTTCATGTTCATAGCTCCTTGAATGACACGATGAGCACCTCATCCATGACCGTCAGTTTCAGGTAGACCTCTCCGGCGGACGTCGTGGGTCGGTACACGTCCTGCCAGACCCTGTGGTCGGCGTGCGTGGTCATGCTCTTGTAGAAATCGCCAGCGGTCAGCGTCTTGACCACATGGACCATTGCCACGAAGTCAAAACCCATCGCGGCGCTGCCCGCCAGTGCCGACACGGTTGAACGCACCTTGCCCGCCTCGATCATGGCCTTGATGACCGACAGCTTGCAATGGGGCGTGCTTTTCTCCATCCGGCAATAATAACCTACTTGGTTATCCATGGCAAGCCGGTGCCGGTCGATTGTCCCGGCTGCTGGTTGTGATCGTTCTTGCCCCCGCCTTCGTCCTGGCGCCGCGCAGCGGGTGCCTTGCCTGCCGCCGCCCCGCACCCACCCACGCTTTGCGCCCACCGTGCATAAGCCCGTGAGAGCAACACCATCACGGAGCATGTCATGCCTGCCGCAGCCAAACCCCCACGCACCCCGCACACCCCGCGCGACCGCTTTTTTCACTTCCGCGCCTCGACCCCAGAGATCGACGCCATCAACCGCCACGCCGCGCAGGCCGGCATGCGTCCCGGCGTGTTCGTGCGCGACCTCGCCCTGTCCGGCGGCAACCTGCGCCTCGTGTCCCGCGTCGATGCGAGCGCCGTGTTCGAGCTGCGCCGCCTCGGGGCCATGCTCAAGAGCCTGTACCCCAAGGAATCGAACTGGACGAACGAAGAAAAGCGCGCCCACTGGGCCGCGATGAAAACTGTCCTGGCCCACGCCCGCAAGCTCTCCGGTGAGGACGATGCCGGCGGTGAGCAGGCCAAGGATGCGTGATGCTCGCCAAGGTCGTCAAACTGTCGAACGGACGCGGCGGGAAGGTGTCCGCCCACCATGGCGTGCACTACATCTTCCGCCAAGGCGCGCAGGAGCATGCGCTGGAGCGCGACGTCGCCGGCGGCAGCTTCCATCTGGAACTCGGCGGCCTCGACCTGACCGACCCGCTGGATCGCGACCTGGCGATCCGCATGATGGACTACACCGCGGAAGCGGGCCGGGTGCGCAACCGGTTCACCAGCAATCCTTTTTATCACTACGTCCTGTCCTGGCGCGATGGCGAACATCCGACCCCGGAGCAATGCCAGCAAGCCGCTGCGCACACCCTCAAGGCCCTGGGCCTGCAGGAGAACCAGGCCGTCTGGGGTCTGCACACCGACCGCGATCATCACTGGCATATTCACATCCTCGCCAACCGCGTTCACCCCGACAAACTCCACCTGGCCGGCCCGCCCAAGCTGGATTTCCTGGTGCTGGACAAGGCCTGCCGCGAGCTGGAGCTTGCCCAGGGCTGGGCGCACGACAACGGCCCGCACGTCGTCATCGACGGCGCGATCACCCGCCTGAGCAAATCCCAACGCCAGCAACTCGGGCTGGGCGGCAAACAGGAGCGCGCACCGACACCTGGCGCCAGGGCCGCGGAAGTCAACCACGGTGTACCCAGTCTGGCCGACTGGCTGACCAAGCGCGCCCAAGACGAACTGCTGGCCGCCCGGTCCTGGGGCGAACTGCACCAGATGCTGGCCGAACGCGGCTGCGCCCTGCGGCTGCATGGTGGCGGTTTGATCATCGAAACCGCACTGCCCGATGGGCGCACCACCAGCACCAAGGCCAGCGGTGTGCATTACAGCCTGAGTCTGGGGCGGCTGGAAACCAAGTTCGGCCTATCCTTTCCTGCCCCCGGTTTGGGTTTGCTTGAGCACCAAACGAAGACGGCAAAGACTTACGCCCACTTCGTCGAGAATGTCCGCGCCGGCACCGAACCCGGCATGCAGGACATCCCCGGGCACACCGGATCGACGCCCGAGCGCCAGGCCAAGCGCGAAGCCCGCGCCCTGGCGCGCAAAGCCCTGGCCGATGCCTACAAGCATGACCAGGCGGCGCAGAAACTCTCGCGCAAGGCCCTGGTCGGCGGCCTGCGCGCGCACCACAAGAACGAGCGCATCGCGCTGCGTCTGGAACTCAAGGCCATCAAGCCCGCGCGCCTCGCGCAATTGACTGCCGAGCACGGCAGCAAGACGATCGCACAAGGGCTGTGGGCCGCTGAAGCGGTGGTGCGCCGCCAGGAACTGCAGCGCCGCCAACGGGCGGAGCGCACATCGATCACCCAGGATGCGCCGCGTCTGGAATGGCCCGAATGGCTGGAGCGCCAGGCCGCGGCCGGTGACGAAGCGGCGGCTGCGGCCCTGCGTGGCATCCACTACCAGGACGGGCGCAAGCGCAGTAAAGGTGGCAAGGGCAGCAAGAACGGCTTCGAGGGCGAAGACCTCGATCCGTTGCGTGCGGGTGCGCATGGCTCTGCGGCCGGCGCCATCGGCGGTGCACCTCCCGACCCAACCCCAGGGGCAAGGAAAGCCTTTGCCCTGGAAGACGCCCGCATCCGGATCGACCGCCTGGCGCAGCGCATCGAGTACCACGACCGCGAGGGCCTGGTGCGCCTGACCGATTCCGGCCCCCGCATCGACGTCCACATGGCTGACGCCGACACCATTGACGCCGGGTTGCTGCTGGCGGCGCAGAAGTTCGGCGGCGAGGTGTTCATCACCGGCGATGCCGCGTTCCGCGAGCAGGCCGCCCGCCAGGCCGCGCGCCTGGGTGTGGGCGTCCAGGATGCCGATCTGCAGCACGTTGTCGAGCAGGAACGCGCGCAGATCGACGCCGAGCGCACGCCGTCACGCGGGCCGCGGCGCGAACCGCGCGGGCGGTGATCACGGTTTGCGGCTCACTGCAATAACCATCCAAGCGGCCCTCGCGTTGGAGGGCTGCGCCACTGATCTTGAAAGGATCCATCATGAAGCTGCTCCAATTCGCCACCGTCCGCCACCTGCGCGCCGCCGTCGTGCGCCGCCTCAGCCTCGCCGCCGCCGTGTTCCTGGCCACCAGCGTCGAAGCCATGGCCTCCACCTCCGGCGGCCTGCCCTGGGACACCCCGATCCAGACCCTGCAGAACGACCTGACCGGGCCGGTGGCCACCGGCATCTCGGTGATCGCCTTCCTCGCCGCCGGCGCCGCGCTGGTGTTCGGCGAAGAGCTGGGCGGCATCGCCAAGAAGGCGCTCTATGTGGTGCTGGGCGTGGCGATGATCGTCATGGGCAACAAGTTCCTCTCCGCCCTGGGCCTGTCCGGCGCCGTGATCTGAGGCCCGCGCCATGGACGAGCAGGACGATATTTCCGCGCCGATCCACGGTTCGCTCAACCGCCCGCTCCTGATGCTGGGCGGTGAGCGCACCCTGGTGCTGGCTCTGATGACGCTGGCGGGGGTCTTCGTGTTCTCGCTGGCCAAGCTGTGGGCGGCGGGGCTCGGGATCGGTCTCTGGGTGCTCGGCACCTGGGCGCTGTCCCGCGCCGCGCTGTTCGACCCGCAACTCTCCAAGACCGGACGCCGCTCGCTGGCGTTCAAACGCTTCTACCCCGGTCGCGCCACGCCGTTCGGCAAGTCGCGTGAATGGAAGTAATCCCAAGAATCCCAAGGAATCAACATGCTCGCTCTCCAGGAATTCCGTGACCGCTCTGCCGGTCTGCCCGATCTGCTGCCCTGGGCCGCGCTGGTGGACAACGGTGTCGTGCTCACCAAGTCCGGCGCGCTGCTGGCCGGCTGGTGGTATCAGGGGCCAGACCTGGATTCGGCCACCAAGGGCGAACTCCGGGGCATGGCCGCACGCATCAACAGTGCGTTGTCGCTGGACGATGGCTGGGTGGTGAACTGCGACGCCATCCGCCAGCAGGCGCCCGGCTACGCCGCCAGGGGCGCCTTCCCCGACCGCACCACGCGGCTGCTGGACGACATGCGCCGGGCCAAGCACGAAGGCCAGCATGCCGGGTTCGAGAGCCGCTTCGCGCTCACCCTCTCCTGGTTCCCCGACCCGGACGCCGCCGACAAGGCTGCGGCCCTGTTCATCGACGGTGGCGAGAAGACGGGGGTGGCCGCGCGCAACCTGCAGCGCTTTCGCGATGGCATTCGCGAAGTCGAATCGCGCCTGTCCACCGTGGTCAGGATCCATCGCATGGTGGACACCGTGGATGGGGTGGATGGGGTGGATGGGGACACCGAGGCGGTCAGCAGCGATCTGCTGGGCTATCTCGAATCCTGCGTCACGCTCCAGGCGCCGCGCCCGGTGAAGATGGTCGAGGTGCCGATGTATCTGGATGCGGTGATCGGCCAGCATGACTTCACCACCGGTTTTGAGCCGCGCCTCGACAACCAGCCGATGGTGTGCCTGGCGGTGGACGGTTTCCCCGGCTTCAGCGCCCCCGGCATTCTCGACTTCCTGTCGCGCCTGCCGGTGGCCTACCGCTGGAGCAACCGCTTCATCTATCTGTCGCAAAGCCAGGCCGACAAGGTGCTCAACAGCTACCGCAGCAAGTGGGCGATGAAGCGCAAATCCATGATGAATATGGTGCGCGAGAGTTCAGGGGGTGCGGCAACCCACCTGAACATGCACGCGGTGGCGCAGACCGATGACGCGGTGGACGCGATCAGCGAGAACCAGTCGGGCGCGGTGCGCTTCGGCTACTACACCAGCGTCATTTTGCTGGCGCACGACGACAGCACGGCGCTGGATGAGATCGCCCGCGAAGTGCGCAAGATCATCGAGAACGCCGGCTTCGGTGCCCGCATCGAGACCGTCAACGCGGTGGAAGCCTACCTCGGCACCATGCCGGGCAACACCCACGCCAACGTGCGCCGCCCGCTGATCAACACCCTGAATCTGGCGCATCTGCTGCCGTTCACCGCGGTGTGGGCCGGGCCGGACCGGAATCCCTGCCTGTTCTATCCACCGAGCAGCCCACCCCTGCTGTACGCCAAGACGGACGGCGCCACGCCGTTCCGCCTCAGCCTGCATGCGGGCGACCTGGGGCATACCGTCATTCTGGGGCCAACCGGCTCGGGCAAGTCCACCCTGCTGTCCACCCTGGTTGCGCAGCAGTTCCGCTACAAAAACGCGCAAGTGTTTGCCTTCGACAAGGGCTACTCCATGCTCCCGCTGTGTTGGGGCGCGGGTGGCCAGCACGATGACATCGGCGGCGAGCATGGCGAGCTGGCATTCTGTCCGCTGGGCCGTGTGAACGAGCCGAATGAACAAGTGTGGGCCGCCGAGTGGATCGAGCAACTGTGCGAACTGCAAGGCGTGAAGATCCTGCCGGAGCATCGGCAGAAGATCTACCGCGCCATTGTGCAACTGGGCCAGTCCACGGACACCATGGCGCAGCGCACCATGACCAACCTGCTGATCCAGCTCCAGGACGTGACGCTGCGCGAGGCGCTGGGCTACTACACCGTCAGCGGCGCGGCGGGACATCTGCTGGACGCCGAAACCGATGCGCTGGCCGAAGACCCGTTCCAGGTGTTCGAGATGGAGCACCTGATGCACAAGGGCGACAAGCTGGTGCTGCCGGTTCTGTCCTACCTGTTCCACCGCATCGAGCAGCGCTTCAAGGGCCAACCCACGCTGCTGGTGCTGGACGAGGCCTGGGTCATGCTCGGCCATCCGGCGTTCAAGGCCAAGATCCGGGAATGGCTGAAGGTGTTGCGCAAGGCGAACGTGGCGGTCGTGTTCGCCACGCAGTCGCTCACCGACCTGACCAAATCCGGCATCGCCGATGTGATCTTCGAGTCCTGCCCGACCAAGATCCTGCTGCCCAACCCGGAAGCGATGACGGAGAACATCCGGCCGCTGTACGAGGGCATCGGCCTGAACCGGCGGCAGATCGAGATCCTGACGATGGCCACGCCGAAGCGCCAGTATTACGTCATGCATCCCGACGGGCGGCGCTTGTTCGAGCTGGGGCTGTCGGCGCCGGAGATCGCCTTTGTCGGCGCGTCGGGCAAGGACGACATCGCCCGCATCCGGGAACTGCGCGGTGAGCTTGGGGATGCCTGGCCGGCGCAGTGGCTGCGCGAACGCGGGCAGTTCGACGCGGCGCAGATGTGGGAGCGCTATCACTGATCGACGGGGCTGATGCAGCGTTCTTGGCCGGAGCACAGCAATGGGCGATCACACCGTTCGCACCATCTCGATACGGACCGATCGCTGCTCGCTTGTCACCACCACCGTAGCGCCGTCATGCGCCAAGTGGATGCCCCGCGTCGGCTTCACCGACCATCCCTGCGGCAACGCCAAACGCGCCTGGACCTGAGCGTAGCCAGCCAGACCGATCGCCACATGCCGATCGGTCACCGACAGATGCGTGACGTCCACGTTCGCGTCCACCAGCCTTGGGATCGCGTCGGGATCTTGTCCGCCCGTCGTCACGTCTGCGCGGTTCGCGGCAATGTGGAGATAGCGAAATTCAGCATGCTCGTTCCAACCCGCAACCCCCAAGCTCTGGCCAAGACAGGGCCTGGATGCTTGCGTGGGCTGCCGCCACTGACGCAAATGCGCCCCACTTTGCAGGCGCCAGCCGTGGCCGTCGACGCGGCGTGCCACAGCCGCATGGCGCCAGTCGAGCACCGAACGCAACCACTGGGTCTCGAACACGGGGTGCAGCGGCTGCGAGAGCGCCCACTGAAACACCTTGTGCAGACTGACCGCCCCGGCATCCCGCGTGACGATGTAGGGGTGGAAGTAAATCTCCACCGGTTTCAGCCGTCTTGGGTTCTCGGTCATCTCGAACGTCTCGATGACGTTCTCAAACCCAAAATAGGGGCCTTTCCAGTTGTTCGTGTAATCCTCTTCGTCGGAACACGCCGCATAGACCTGGAACCACTTGCCCTTGGGCACCCCAAGGGGCCACACCGCGGTGAGCGACGGGTTCTGAGGCCGCATCGTGACCCCGCCGCCGTTGACGTTGAGCAGGCCTGATGCATCGCACAGCGCCACGGCATGGTTCGGCGGGTTGCAGTCCCCGGGCCAGAGCAAGGCCTTGCAGGGCTTGCCGGGTGGTGCGAGTTTTTGTTCGATGTAGTCGCGCGCACCGATCACTTCTTGGTGGGTGCTGAACGCGTAACCCGGAAACGGCAGGAAATTCCCGTAGGGGTAGTCTTTCGAGATCTGTCCCCGACAGTGGCATTTCGCCGCCTCGATCCAGTTGAAGGGATGCGACCAGGTATGACTGCCGACCTCGATGTTGGGAAGCGCAAACATCTTGCGTGCCCATGCCTGGCCTTCCGTGGCCGTGGCGGGATATTCGCCGTGGTGATCGACCTCGTCGACGATGATGCTTCCTAGGATCGGGATGTCATACCGGGTCAGAAACTCCTCCACGAGAACTTGCCCTGCCAGCGCAGAGCCTGGTCTTTGGCAGCCATTGACCCAGCCATCGCCGTCGAAATGGGACATCAACACCCGCCGTCCGGTGCGCGTTGTGAAGTCGGGCATCGGATCATCCCCCAAGCGCAACGCGGCTTGCACGAGCGCCATGGGATCGACCGACCAGCGTGCGGCAAAGTCGCCCGGCAGGTTCATGACGCCGAACGCGCCGATGGCGTATCCGCCCCAGGGGGTCACAGCGGCGCCCTGCATCACCTGCCCATCGGAGCCTTGCGCTTGTAACCACACGCGAGAGGAAGGCGGCGCTTTGAGCGCAAACGTGTCGTCCTGGCGGATCAAGGGGACGATCTCGGCCGCCTGGGTGCCAGCGCTGCGCGTCACCCGGATCGGGGACTGCAACGCGCCATCGCCTGTTTCGCAGCCCAGACTTTCGAGCAGAGGTCGCGCCGATAGCCCCCAGATCAAGATCGGCACACCCTGGGCCTTGGCATGGTTCAGAAAGTCCGCGAGACGGCCATCGCCGTCGATCCCGTGATCCAGCCAAACCACCACGCCTGCATAGCGCCCTGTGAGGATCTTCTCGGGTATGGGGGCGCCTGCATAGTGATAATCCACATGGAGTCCGTGATACTCCAAAGGCATGGCTCCATAGATGTGCATGGACTCGTTGACGAGCGCGGGGCTGTTGCCTTCCTTGCAGGAGTGCAGCGCCAAAACGCGTCTGGGCACGACCTCGACACCACCCACCCCAAGACTGCTCAGATCCGGGTCGGTGACCCAGGGAATCAGGCCCAGCGCGAGAAGTCGTCGCGCGGTGGTGCGTGCCAACTCACGTTGCTCGGGCGGCACGTAGTCGATGGCGATGCCAGGGATCTGCCACTGCGTTTTGAGGGCGGCGAAACGCTGCAACAGGATCCCACGGTCGGATTGGGAGACGGTCGAGTAGGTGTTGCCCGTGGGATCCCATTGCTGCAGAACAGATTCGGCTGCGACGGCCATCGTGGCGTGGGCGATCGGGGCGTCGATGAGTTCGAACCCGCGGTTGAGGATGAACTGGATCCCCGGGAAGGCGCTGATGAGTGCATGCAGCGTGGCCTGAAGTGCCGCCACCTGCTGTTGCCGCTGGCCGGGGTCTTGGCCAAGCAGGCGGTAGGAGTCGAGGGTGTCGAGGAAGAATGCCCGAAAGCCTGCGGCCCATAGCGGCTGCACGATGCGCTCTCGCAGTACCTTGGGCCAGCCGGCTTGAGTCTGGTCGATGACGCGGGACTTCCAGGCTTTGTTTTGCACAGGGGTCCAGACCGCGGGGATGCGCTTGTCGAGGTCGCTTCCCGGATCAACTTCGCCAACAGAGACGTAGGCCAGCACCGTGGTTTGGGGGCCTAAGGTCTGGATGATCTTGGGATCTTGCTGCAGGGCGTTGTGGGGATCGAGCACGACCCAGTCGAACACGCGCAGTTCGTCGATCGGAATCGCGTTGGCGTAGTACAGGGCGACGGCGGGTAACCCGCTTCTCGCCTGGCTGGGAGACGCATTCGCTGCCGCGTCTGGGTTCTTGGCTTGGGCGACAGATGCCCACGTTGTTGCTCCACCCAGCGCCGCGAATGGACCGAGAGCGGAGGCAGCTTGGCTTTGAAGGACTGTTCTGAGGAATTGGCGGCGGCGCATGGTGTGGAGGGTGCGGGAAAGGCTGCGGTAGGCTACGCCGAAGACGTGGCCCCTGTCATTTGCGGGGGTCGGTGATCAGCCTATACCAACCCAACCTTGTGAGTCCATCATGCGCAAACGTCTTCTCCTCTTTCTTCTTGCCCCTGCCCTGCTGTCCGCCTGCGCCAACCCCGGCGTGCCTGATGCATCCGAGCCTCTTGCAAAACTCTTGATGGTCGCTTGATTTTCCACACGGCAGGACGTGGCGGAGGGTGGGCGCAGGCGGCCATTTCTGGCAGGATGCAGTGATCGAATTCAACATCTGACGCCCGCCAATGCATGCTATCAAGGCTCATCAGTTTTTGTCTCGCTGGAAGGCAGTTCAACACGATTTGATCCCGACGTTGCGAGCCGAACTTGGGGTGATGACACCCAAGCTCGAGCAAGTCATCCATGTGCTGAAGTGGGTGCGCATCGAAGCGTTTGTCGGTTCGTCGTGGGTGGGCGTCGGACGCCCGCCGCAGGAGCGCGCATGGCTGGCCAACGCCTTTGTGGCCAAGGCCGTGCTGGGCATTGGCACCACGGTGGGACTGATGGAGCGGCTGATGGTGGATCGGGCCTTGCGGCAACTGTGTGGGTTTCCCCTGCACCGGCACCTGCCATCGCAGGCAACGTTCTCGCGCGCGTTTGCCGAGTTTGCCCAAACCCGACTGGCCGAGCGTGTGCATGAAGCATTGATCAAGGAGCACCTGGGCGACGCGCTCATCGGACACATCAGCCGCGACGGCACCGCAATCGAAGCCCGAGAGCGCCCCCAGGCCAGAACACAGGCTGCCAAGCCCCGCGGCCAACGCGGCGGTCGCCGCCGTGGCACGGCAACGCCAGCAGACCTTGGCGCAGATACTCCAGGCCATGCCCACGGCCTGCGACCGCGGCACCAAGTGCAATGCGCAGGGTTACAAGACGAGTTGGAACGGCTACAAGCTGCACATCGACACCGCCGATTGTGGCGTGCCCATTGCCGCAGTGCTCTCCAGCGCCTCCATGCATGACAGCCTGGCCGCCATCCCCCTGTCGCACTTGAGCGCCCAGCGCGTGACGAACTTGTATGACCTCATGGATGCGGCGTCTTGCAGTGAAGACATTCGCGCCCATTGCCGCAGTTTGGGGCACGTGCCCCTGATCGATCACAACCCGCGCCGGGGCGAGAAGATCGCCTTTGATCCACCCCAGGCCGTGCGCTATCGTGAGCGCACAGTGGCTGAGCGCACCAACGCCCGATTCAAGGATGAATTCGGTGGCAACACCCTGCGCGTGCAAGGGGCCGAGAAGGTCGCCAGCCATCTGATGTTCGGCATCCTTGCGCTGTCCGCCGATCAACTCATGCGATTGCGACAGTGACCCCTTCCCATCGACTCGCGCGCGAATTCACCCCCATGCGGATCATGCCGCAGGTCAGCGCATACCCCGAAACCAGAGAAAACAGGCCAAACGTGGATCCGTGACATCCCCCTGACTGGGCATGCGACCCCAAACCGCCCAAAAAACCGATCAGTCCCGCGTCAACTGCTCAGCGCCGAGAGTTTTGCAAGAGGCTCATCCGCGCTCGGCACCACCGTCCAGGGATCGCAACAAGCGCAGGCCGTCCAGTTCGGCACTGTGCTGGCGATCCAGCCGGTGCTGATCGCCTCGAACTCCACCGCCATCGGCACGCTGGGCGGCGCTGCGGCGGGTGGCTATCTCGGCTCGCGCATCGGCAACGGCAACGGCAACGGCTCCACGGCCCTGGCCATCCTTGGCGCGGTGGCCGGCGGCATCGCCGGCAGTGCCGCCGAGGGTGCGGCGACCCGCGAGCAAGGCCTGCAGATCACCGTGCGGCTGGACGACGGACAGGCCATCGCCGTGACCCAGGCCGCCGATGTGCAGCTTGCCGTGGGTCAGCGCGTCGAGATCATCGGCAATCTGTACGGCGGCAAGGCCCGCGTGCTGCCGATGGGTTGATGGGCGGGTGGTCAGGTGTGTGGACATCACGGTTTGCCGTGTCCACACCATATCCATCTATCCAGACCCACCGGAGCATCCGCCATGCGTCAAACCCTTCTTGCCGCCGCTCTGGCGGCGTTGCCGTTCCTGGCTTCGCCGCTGGCGCTGGCGCAGACCCTGCCGCCCGCCCCTGCTCCCGTGCCCGATGCGCAGACCACGATGCGCACGGCCGCCACGCAGAACGGCAGCAGTGCTTATTCGGGTGGCATGGCGTATTTCGATCAGCAGGCGTATCAGGACGCAGCCAACACGGCGCAGGACATTGCCAACCAGGACGCGGCCAACGCCAGCAGTGGCGGGTATGGGGTGGGCCTGTCCGGCTCCACGGCCTGGCAGGACGCTGCCGCCCAGGCCCAGGGCGTGGCGAACGACCAGCAGAACCTGGTTGACGCGCAGGTGACCGTGCAGCAGCAGGGTTCGTCATCGCAAGCCGGCGCGTACAGCACCGAGTCGGCCCAGGCGCCCGTCGTTGCCCAGAACGACAACAGCGCCGCGCAGACTTCTGCTTCGAGCGGCGAGTCCGCCTCCAACGCCAGCATCACCCAGAGCACCGGCGTGCCGCAGGGCCAGCCGACGGTGACCAACAACACCGCTGAATACCTTGCGGCTGGCGCGGCAACCCAGGCGATGATGAGCGGAGAGGCAACCGACGGTTACCAGTCCAACATCGACGCCTACAAGGCCGCGCTGCAGGCGGCGGCCGNCATCCTTGGCGCGGTGGCCGGCGGCATCGCCGGCAGTGCCGCCGAGGGTGCGGCGACCCGCGAGCAAGGCCTGCAGATCACCGTGCGGCTGGACGACGGACAGGCCATCGCCGTGACCCAGGCCGCCGATGTGCAGCTTGCCGTGGGTCAGCGCGTCGAGATCATCGGCAATCTGTACGGCGGCAAGGCCCGCGTGCTGCCGATGGGTTGATGGGCGGGTGGTCAGGTGTGTGGACATCACGGTTTGCCGTGTCCACACCATATCCATCTATCCAGACCCACCGGAGCATCCGCCATGCGTCAAACCCTTCTTGCCGCCGCTCTGGCGGCGTTGCCGTTCCTGGCTTCGCCGCTGGCGCTGGCGCAGACCCTGCCGCCCGCCCCTGCTCCCGTGCCCGATGCGCAGACCACGATGCGCACGGCCGCCACGCAGAACGGCAGCAGTGCTTATTCGGGTGGCATGGCGTATTTCGATCAGCAGGCGTATCAGGACGCAGCCAACACGGCGCAGGACATTGCCAACCAGGACGCGGCCAACGCCAGCAGTGGCGGGTATGGGGTGGGCCTGTCCGGCTCCACGGCCTGGCAGGACGCTGCCGCCCAGGCCCAGGGCGTGGCGAACGACCAGCAGAACCTGGTTGACGCGCAGGTGACCGTGCAGCAGCAGGGTTCGTCATCGCAAGCCGGCGCGTACAGCACCGAGTCGGCCCAGGCGCCCGTCGTTGCCCAGAACGACAACAGCGCCGCGCAGACTTCTGCTTCGAGCGGCGAGTCCGCCTCCAACGCCAGCATCACCCAGAGCACCGGCGTGCCGCAGGGCCAGCCGACGGTGACCAACAACACCGCTGAATACCTTGCGGCTGGCGCGGCAACCCAGGCGATGATGAGCGGAGAGGCAACCGACGGTTACCAGTCCAACATCGACGCCTACAAGGCCGCGCTGCAGGCGGCGGCCGACGCTGCGTCCTACAACTACGGCGGGGCGGCTTATGAAACGGCAGTGAACCTGCAAAAGCAGGCCGAAGCCAATGCCGACGATGCGGGGGGCGTGTCTGCCGCACCGGCGTTGGCTGGCGCGCTGGATGTCGCCGCCGCTGCATCGGCCGTCAACAGCGCATCCGGCACCTTGCAGCAAATCCAGTCCATGACGGGCGTGCAGCAGGGGCAGACTGCGGGCGCCACCACCACCCAGGATGCCTTGCAGCAGACCACGGCCGACACAGGCGTGCAGCAAGGGCAGGCTGCGACCACTCCGAGCACGGACACGTCCTACACCCACGCTGCCGACACGCAGCAGGCGTCACTCAACGCGGCCGGTCAGCAGAACCAAACCGATGCAGAGACCTCGGCCCAGGCTTGGCAAACCGGCGTGTCCGCTCAGTATTCCGAGAACGCGGCCAACACGATTGCCAGCTACGACAACAGCATGGCATCGTCGACGGGTGACCCGAACTGGACATCGGCGGCGGCGATTGCGCAGACCTCGGCGGACCAGCAGCAGACCATCTACGGCCAGCAGCAGGTCATCCAGACCCATGCGACGAATGACGGTAACGCCACCAACGCCGCAGCCAACGCCGAAGCCCCAGGCGTCGGCAACACCCTTGATTCGGCCGCAAGCGCCGCTGCCACGGCGAATAGCACAAACACGTTGCAGCAGATTGGCGCCGCCACCGGCGTGCCGCAAGGTCGGTAACACAAGGCCAGCAACCCATACGGGAGTTTCCACCATGAACGCATTCAAGCAAAGCATCCTGGCCCTTGCGGCCATGTCGGCCATTGCCATGGTTCCGGCCCACGCCACGGGCATGATCGCCGGGGCGACGTTCCCCGAGCAGATCGTGCAGGAACTGACGGCCGTCGAGCAATACGCGACCCAGGCGCAGCAGCTTCAGGCGCAGTTCCAGCAGGTCTACAACCAGGCGCTCAGTCTGGAGAGCCTGCCGACGCAGATGTGGCCGAATGTCTCGGGCAATCTGCAGCAACTCATCCATCTGATCGGCTCCGCGCAGGGCTTGACGTATGCGACGCAGAACACGGCTGCGGGCGTGCAGCAGCAGTACGGCGTCAATGGCCAGAGTTACCAAGCCAACCTGTCGCAGTGGAACGGCAATCTGACCAGCCAGATCCAGCAGGCGCTCAATCAGTACGGCCTGCAGGCCCAGGACTTCCAGACCCAGCAGCAGGCGCTGAACCAGGTGGAGAACGCCAGTCAGTCCGCGGCTGGGCGCATGCAGGTGCTGCAGGCGGGCAATCAGATCTCGGGGATGCTGGTGAACCAGTTGCAGGGCCTGCAACAAACGATGATGACCAACGGGCAGGTCGAGATGAATGCCATCGGGGCCAACAACGCCGCGAAGCTGCAACAGAACCAGATCAATCAGCAGTTCCTCGATGGATCCACCGGGGCGGGGTTCTATTGAGTCCAGGTTCTGGGATCCTTGTCCCCTTGTTCCGGGCTACGATCGAGATTCAGACGGCCTTCGGGCGCGAGTGCGGGGCGACTCATCGAAACAGCCCCTTTGCATCTCCATCCATTCCACTCGCGCCAGGAGCGCACCATGAAACCGTCTGAGCACAAACTCGTCTCAACCCTCGTCCTCGCCTGCGCTGTCGGCCTGCTGGCCGGCTGCGGGCACCAGGCGTCATCCATCACTGCCCCCGGCATCGGCAAGGTGGCTGGCGCCCAGGTCAACACCAGCGAGGGGCCGTTCGGTGGGCAGACGGTCGCCTGGTACGAAGCCCAGTTGAACAGCCATCCCAGCCCGCGGTCCGCCGCCGATCCAGCCTGGCAGGAAGGCTTGTGGTGTGCCGGACGGGATGCCCAAGACAACGCCACGGTGAGCGCCGATGCCGTGGCGAAGCGTCAGGGCACGGTGTCCTGCCAGAACTTCTATCGCGGCGTGAACCTGGCACAGGGGCCGTATGCCGGACATGGGCACGCCTGGTTCAAGGCGCATCCGCAGCAGCGCGGCATCGAGGGCGGCTGGTGCCGGGCCACAGGCAACACCACGGGTGCATGCTTCGCGGTGGAGACGACCGGGGCGGGGTTTTACTGATCCGGCCTTTCCCGGTGTCGACTTCTTGCTGAATCGGCCCCAATGCCATCGTTTGGGGCAGTCTCAGCTTGCCTTGGGCCCGAAGATCTTTATAAAGACCGTGTGTCTCGCATCTTGCCACGATTTTGGCAGATCGCCATTGATCTCTAACGCATCGTAGAGATCTCGGATGATCGGTCCGTCGACCACTTTGGCTGACCGGAGCTTGTCCAGGAGTTCATAGCCATGCCAGACGGCGATGCCGAAGTCCTGGGCCAGCGCGTGCATCCCGAGATCATCGGTCACGACAATCGCCGGCTTGACCTGCCCCAGGGCGAGCAACCAACAATCAGTCGGCCCCGGAGGGGATCGGCCCCCAGAGGCGTACCTGTCGACATCAGCAAGAACCCAGCCATGCAGGACACTCTGTGCCGCCTGAATGCTTGCCTTCTCTTCGCTGGTTAACCGAACCTGCTTGGACAGGCGCTCGGCGGCGAAATTCGCCGCATCAAACCAGGGGTATTTGAATCTGAGCCGAGCACTTCGATGAACCTCGTCCTCAACGGATCTGTGAATTGTGAGGACATAGCCCTTTTGACCGAACTTGATGCCGACCGCTGGCCTGACACGCTTGGCCAGCCGAAGGTAGGCGTTCGTGTCGAGCAAGACCAGCGTCAACGGCTGAGATCTCCGTGGAGCGCCGCCGCATCTTGCATCGGGATGTCCATGATCTGCTGGATGTAGCCAGGCCCCGTCCCTTTGCTCTTGACCATGCGTCGCAACGATGGGAAGAACGCGCTGCGAAACACGTTTTGTGCGGCGGCCATGTAGGCAGCGGGCTCGGGCGGCGTGGGATCGAACAGGATCTCGCTGACCAGCTTTCCACGCTGGTTGTTGCGGATCGCGTGAATTTCGCTGTCCTTGCAACGCAGCAAGGCCAGTCCCTCCGCCTTGGCATAGTTGTTGATCTCGCAGAACACGCTGTAAAGCGAAATGCTGTGGGCGCTTGCTTCACGCTGCAACTCCCTGATTTCGCCCATCGCATCGCGCTGCCCGGCAGCTTGGTGATAAGCCGCCTTCGCCAAGGCTTTAGGGAAAAGCAATGCTCCCGCGAATGCGTCCGCAAAGTCTTCGCCCTCATTCTGACCAGCCAAGTCCGGGGTATAGACATGCGCAAGCTCGTGGGCCATCCAGAACTTGAAGTCCTCCAACCTGGTGTCCAAATTGAGGAAGATGAACGTCACTTGATCTTGGGGAAGCAAGATGTGGAGCGCGTTCTTGTGGTTTTTCTTTTCACCCCAGAGCACAGGCACAATGACAGCACCATTGCATCCAAACTCACCAATGAGGTGCTCATAGGATAAGACCGCTTGGACCCCCAGTCCAATTCGAGCGCGTACCTCTGCCACGACCACTTGCAACGCGTCGTACTGTAACGATGGCGACGGAATTTGCGCCCTCAGTGATCGCGGTTCAGGTAAAAATTGCACCAGCGGCTTGAGCAGCGTCCCCATGGCCATCGCTTTGAGGGCGTGCGCGTCTGTCGTTTTTGCGCCGCCCTTCTTCCGAAAAGCAATGACCGGTTGATCCTTCGACGGTGTGATCACCAGATCGGTAAAGCTCAGCCTCAGGGTCGTCGCAAGCTTGAGCAGCTTGTCGGGGCGAGGAAAGTCTGCGCCTTTGATCCAATTCGTCACCGCTTGCGCCGACAAGCCCATCTCGGCGGCAAGATCCTTTTGGCTCCAGCCGCGATCTTGAAGCGCTTGCTGGAGATTCTGGCTGTGGATCCTTTTTTGCATAGCAAAAGGATTATCGAGGATCCGCCGTAAAAATCAAGTTTAATCAAGTTCAGTGTGGTTTTTCGTCTTTAGGCGGGCTTTGCGCCACTCAGCCAAGGCGCACATCAAGCCACACCTTTCTTGCCCGTGCCTTTGTGCCGCGCGTCAGCGCGGGTGCCTTGTTTTCCGCGCCACCCATCACGCTTTGCGCCCCCAGCGCATAAGCACCTGTCAACCCTCTTCGACAGGTGAACCCATGAAACTCAACCGCTCCGCGCGCTGGCTGCTGCCGCTCCTGCTCGCCCTGGCCTGCGCGCCCGCCGACGCCGGCAACGGTGTGCTCGACCAGATCCAGAGCACGTTCCAGACCGCTTCGACCGGATGGATGACGTCCGCCCTGGGCCTGGCCCGGCCCCTGTTCTTCGGCCTGGCCGCCATCGAGTTCTCCTGGGCGGCGATCAACTACACGCTGCGCAAGAATGATCTGGGCGAGTTGTTGACCTCCATGACCCTCAAGATTCTCGGCATCGCCTTCTTCGCCATGCTGCTGACCGAGGCGCCGACCTGGATTCCGCCGATCATCAACAGCTTCACGCAAGCCGGCCAGACGGTGGGCGGCGGCGGACCGACCTCGATCTCATCCGCGATCGGCCCCTCAGAAATCCTCAATGAGGGCATCAATACAGCGGGCAACGTGGTCTCCACAGCCGACGGCATCAATAACGGCCAGACGGCTGCTGGCGTCAGCCTCCTTTCCCCCGGCAAATCCATCGCCGCGCTCGGCTCCAACCTGCTGTCGGCCATCTTCATCGGCTTGACCGGCCTGATGATCCTGCTCGGTTACCTCGCCATCGCCATGCAGCTTCTCATCACCACGATCGAAAGCTACATCGTCATCGGCGCCGGCGCCTTGATGCTGGGCTTCGCCGGGAGCCGCTGGACGCTGCCGTTCGCCGAGAAGTATTTCGGCTATGCGGTGAGCGTCGGCATCAAGCTGTTCACCATCTACGTCGTCGCCGGATTCGGCGGGCAGCTTGCCAACATCATCATCGCCCACTGGGCAACCGTCGCCGCCGCGGCGCCGCCGAACAACGTGGTCGGCCCTGTCGATTTCATGACGGCGGGCGTCACCGCCCTGGCCTACGGCGCGGTCGGCTACATGGTTCCGGGCATCGCCGGATCGATGATGAACGGCTCGCCGAGCATGAGCCTGTCGAACGCCGGCGCTGCCGCTGGCGGCATGGCCGCGGCTCCGCTCGCGGCAGGTCTGGCGGGTGGCGCTGCGCTCTCCAGGGTTGCTGCCCTGGCGACTGCGCCGTTCGGCAGCGGTGGGTCTGCTCCCAAGGGCGGCATCGGCGGCAGCTCCCTGCTGCCGGGCGGCCCGGTGGGTGGCGTGTCGGGCACCTCACGGCTGGAATCCCTGGCGGCCGGGGCGGGCAAGGCTGCTGGCGCTGGCATCCAGAGCGCATCGTCAGCGCTGGGTGCGATCCCGGGCGCCGGCCCTGTGTCGGCCGGAGCGGGTGCTGCTGGCAAGGCGCCCAGTGCCGGGGCTGATGCTTCCGGCTCTGCCGCCACTGCCGCGCGCTTCAAGCCGGATGGCCCTGCGGCCAACACGGGGGCCACGACCGGAACGGGTGATGCCGTGAAGTCCGGCGCCGAACTCGGCAAGGCGGCGGCGCCAACGACGCAGGAAGCCGGGTTGTCCTCCGCGCCGACCACGGCCAGCACGCCAGGTGGCAATGGCTTCGCCTCCGCCCCTGGGGGTGAAGGCGGGGCTTCGGCCGCGTCGGGCGCCGAGCAAGCGACGGCGCAGCGCCAGTTCGAGCAAGACAACAAACCCAAGGACAAGGGACCGAGCCTGAGCGACCGGCTGCATGACGGCGCCGCGACCTTGCAGCACGAATCCGACAAGCGCAAGCCTGGGCTGTCGCACGACGGTCAGAGCGGTGGCGTGAGCATCCGGATGCATCACATCGATTGATTCGGCCCAGCGCTTTCCAACCCTCCAACCCGGCCACGGCGACGTGAGCCGGGTTTTTTCATGGTTTGCGGCAACCCGCAATAAGCATCCAAGGCCATCGCCCTGTGGGGCGGGTCGCCACCGAACCTTGGAGTCTTGACATGCGCAACATCATTCTCGTCGCGGCAATCGCTGCGGCGCTCAACACCAGCCCGGCCTGGGCCATCACCGGTGCCGGCACTGCGTCCACGTCGTTCGTCGGGGCCTCAACCGGCGCCCCGAGCGGGTCGAAAGCCATCCAGGTGTCGCCATCCTCGGCCACGCCATCGGGCCTGGGTTCGTCCACATCGACCTCGGCACCGTTCATCCCGTCCGCGACCAACCAGCCGGGGCCGACCAACCCCATCCCTGGCAATAACAGCTACCTGGGCTATGGCGCGAATGCGAGCGGCGCGGACGGATCCGGCGCCATCGGCGCCAACAACACCGCGATCGGTGCCAACGCCACCACGTTCGACCCCAATGCGACAACGCCCGGCAGCGACAACACCGCGCTGGGCAGCGGGGCAACCGCCATCGACGGCCAGGAGTCCGCCACCGGGGGGACGCTGGCGGCGGGATCGAACGCTGACGCCCAAGGCGTGGGAGCAACGGCCGTCGGACCGGCGGCGTCGGCGTCCGGCCCCAGCGCCTCGGCATTCGGGGTGAGCGCAGCGGCGGCCGGCAGCCTGTCGACAGCCGTCGGCGCAAACGCTTCGGCGGGTCCCAACGCGACGGCGATTGGAGCGGGGTCGCAGGCGTCCGGCTTTTCCAGCCTGGCGGTCAACGGCGGCGTCGCAAGCGGCCCCGGGTCGGTCGCGATCTATGGCACTGCGAGTGGGGCGTCCAGCATGGCCCTGGGCGGCTCCGCATCGTCGACCCAGGCGCTTGCGCTTGGTTTGGGCGCCGTGGCCAACGGCGCGGGCGGCATCGCGATTGGCGGCCTTGGCGGCCCGAACACGAACACCCAGGCGGGGGCCGCAACAACAGCCGGGCAAGATGCGATTGCAATCGGCATCGATGCCGCTTCAACCACCAATTCCGTTGCGGTTGGGCAGGCGGCCTACGCCAGCGGCGGGGGGATGGGATCGGTCGCCATTGGCATGGGCTCGACCGCGAGCGGAAATCAGTCGGTTGCCCTCGGCGCCGGGAGCTATGACGATGGACGGTCTTCCGTCGTCAGCATCGGCTCGGGGAGCGGCGCCGGACAGACGCGGGGCATCATCTTCCTGACGGCCGGGACGGTCTCGGCCAGCAGCACCGATGCGATCAATGGCTCGCAACTGTATGGCTTGGCCCTGAGCACGGCGTCCGCCCTGGGTGGCGGCGCAGCGGTGAGTGGCAACGGCGTTTCCGCGCCGAGCTATACCGTGAAAGGCACCAGCTACAACAACGTCGGTGCGGCCATCAACGCGCTCAATGCCGGGCTGGGGTCTTCGGGCCCGGCCGCGCCCGCGGCGGTGCAGTATCTGGATCAATATGGGGCGACGACGTCATCCGTGACCGACGCGGCGGCGCTGGTCGGCACTGGCGGCACCGGTACGCCCGTCACCCTCTCGAACGTCGGCGCGGGCGTCCAGGCCACCGATGCTGTCAACGTGAGCCAGCTTGCTGGCTTGATGACCAACGGTGGGGGCAGCAATCCGATGTTCATCATGGGGGGCAATCCGGGCAGCATTTCGGGGGGTTCTCCTGTCGTGATCTCAAACGTCGCCCCAGGCGCCGTCGCCGCAGGCAGCACGCAGGCGGTCAACGGCGGGCAGTTGTACGCCGCCGAGCAGGCCGTGCAGAGCCAAATCAGCAGCATCCAGTCAACACCTGGACCCGCCGGTGCACAAGGCAGCACGACCAACGTCAGCAACACCAACGGCATCTGCGTCACCACCAACGGCTCCAACGTGGTGTGCGGCAATGGCGCGACGGCCAACGGCACCAACGCCATCGCACAAGGCACCAACGCCACGGCGACCGGCACCAACGCCCAGGCTCAGGGCCAGCATGCGGCCTCCAGCGGCACGAACGCGGTGGCCATCGGCCAGGGCGCGAGCGCCACCGGGGCGAACACCATTGCCTACGGCACCAACTCGGTTGCCAGTTACGCGGGCTCAGTCGCGATCGGCAATGGCGCCAAGGCCATCGCCGACCCGACCACGGCAGTGGGCAACAACGCTGTTGCAGCAGCAAACAACAGCGTGGCGCTCGGTGCCAACGCCACGGCCAACGGCACGAACTCGGTGGCCGTCGGCCAGGGGTCGGTGGCCAACCGTGCCAACTCGGTGTCGGTCGGCAACGCCGCAACCGGGCAGCAGCGCCAGATCACCAACGTCGCCCCAGGCACCTCTGGCACCGATGCGGTCAACGTCAACCAGTTGAACTCGGCGCTCTCCGGGATGCAGCAGAACCTGCAGCAGCAGATCAACGGCATGGGCGCGATGGGGATGGCGGCGGCGCAGATTGCGGGCCCTGCCCTGTCGGGCAAGACCGCGGCGGGCGTCGGCATCGCCACGGTGGGCGGTCAGCAAGCCCTGGCCATCGGCATCAGCCACGTCCCCGAGCACCATCCCGACATGCTGGTCCGGTTCAGCGCCGCGTTCAGCACGGCGGGGCAGACGGCGGCGGCCGGTGGTGTGAGCTGGCAGTTCTGATTTGCGGCCCCTACGCGTAACCAGGCAAGCCCGGCGGTGCTGGGTTTGCAATCAACCAGGAAACATCATGGACGCCAAAAGCAAACTTTATCGCAACGCTGTGTTGCTCAAGACCAAGAAGAAGTCAGGCCCGATGCCGGAGCTTGCCCCACGCCGCGACCCGCTGATCTGGGCGCTATTTGGCCCGAACTACAAGCCCACGGGAGCGAAATCATGAGCCGGGAAGTGAATGTCGATGCCTGCTTGCAGGCGCTGTCGGGCTGGAGCCTGGCCGATCTTTGGATGGGCCTGGCGCAAGCCGAACTTTGGGAACTCGGCGCGATGCTCGCCGACCACGCCGACGGCGTGCCGACGCTGGCGCACCAGTACCCGGAAGCCGCGCAAAGGCTCGGCTTCTGGGCCGAAAACTGCGGCCTGGACCCGGGCACCGGGGAGCGGGCGGTGATTGATGTGGACGATTAAAGGATGTTGGCCATGGGGCTAACCACACAACAAGGAAACATCATGGACAACATCACGGCCCGCATCGTCGCCGCCATGCTCAGCATCGCAGCGTTTGGCGGCATCGGCACCGCGGCCTACACCAGCCTGCAGACGTCCGCCAAGGCCACGGCCATCCAGACGAAATTTCTGGCAACCATGCCCAAGCTGCCGGCTTCGCTGCCCCCTGCAGCAGCGTCGGGGGCCAAACCATGAGCATCGAAAACCAAACCATCATGCAGCTTGCCATCGTTGCGCGCAGCGAGGGGCCGCGCGGCATGCGTAAGCACGCAGACTTGATGCCCGATGCATTCGGCCGGATGGGTCTGCGCCTGCTCAGCAGCGGCGCCGATCCCGACGACATCCGCGCCTTGTTGGGGCTAAGCGCCGCGCGGGATGCGAGGCTCAAAGAGATCGTGGCTGAGGGGCTGGCAGGCATCGCCGACGCCGAAAACCCGCAGAGGCTCGAAACACGGCTGCAGCGGATTGCCAATGGCTTTTGAGCGCCCCAGGGGCGGCCCGGCGTTTCCTTGAGGGACGCGCGGCCGCATCATTTGCGGCACTTGAGCATATCCCTGGTGACACAACTCACCGGGGATTTCGATGTCCGCTTTCCAACACGCGGTTTTGTCCAACCTTGAGGCACAAGGCTGGAAGATCGGCAAGTCGCACCAGGCCCGCGAAGGCACCATGCACCGGGCGAACGATGGCGGCGGATCGACCGAGGCGCAGGCCATTCTGATCAAAGACAGCGGCATCGCCGTCATCACCTCGCACCGTGGCAGTCTCGATCTGCCGAAGCCCTGGCGCGAAGGGCGCGAGGCCAGCGACGGGTCTCCGACCCGCTACATCACCGCGCGCGATCTTGGGATCGAGGTCGCGGCAGATCCCCGTTGCCCACCCGCGCCGCCGGCAAGACGGGCTGCCGACCAGGCACACGTCGCGGTTGCAGCCCATGATCCCCTGGATGCGGACTGCGTGGCGGGTGTGCTGGCGGCGTGGTACGCCGGCCCCGTCCCGCGCGATGATCATCCGCAGCTTGTCAAGGGCGGCGCCTGGGTGCATCCCAGCGGTCTGCGCGAGTTCCCGGTGGACCACAAAAACGCTGGCGACCTGCTGGCCCCACTGTTCCGCCCCGTCTCACCCACTTCCCGCTCCGTCGAGCTGTGCGGCGGCCAGCAACTGCTGCGCAACACCGAAGCCACGCCGGACAAGTACGTCCTCGCCGGCAGCAAGATGTCCGGGGCGTTCGTGCCGCTGCCGCTGCCGACGCGCGATGCGATGTTCACGCCCCCAGGGTGCAAGCCAGACTTGCGCGCGGCGCTGAATATGGAGGGCCGGTCGAACCCTGGCTTGTTGGCGCAGCTTGCCCCGTCCTGCGATCTGGGAGCGTCCTGGCTGCGGCCCGGCGCCCGCATCGTCGTTGTTGAAGGCGTGCGCACGGGGCAGGCCATCCGAACGGCAACCGCTGGCTGGGGATCGCCAGCGGGAAGCGTGAAGGACACGGTCGTGCTCGCGGCACTGTCGGCCAACAACCTGCCAGCGGTGGCGCGCTGGCTCAAGGCGTCCGGCTTGGCGGCAAAGCATGAGATCGTCTTCGCGGCCGACAACGACCTGCAGAAGTCCGATTTTGTTGGTATTCGCAAGGCCGTCGAGGCAGCGCAAATCTGCGGCGGCAAGGTGGCGCTGGTGGACAACCACAAGCCCGGGTTCGACGCCCACGACATCCTCAAGGAGCGCAAGCACGACCTGCGGGCGGGGCTGGCTGCCGTCCGGGAGTTCATCGACACCGCGCGTTCGCCGCAGCAAGTGCGCGCCGATCAGGCCGATGCGTTCGCGTCGCCAGTGCCAAGTCAAGACCCAGGCAGGGGCAAGGACATCGGCCGTGGTGGCGATGCGGGAGTGTCGCGTTGAATCCCTCTCTGACCCTGGTCCTGCCCCTGTCGCTCATCGTGCTGAGCCGCCTGCGCCGGCGCGACATCGACCGGGCGATGGCCGCCGCGCTGGCGTTCACCGCGGGCGGCAACATGCTGCTGATCGGCCTGCAGTGGCGTGCCGGGTTCCCGGGGCCGGTGCCCAACACCAGCGGCGTGCATATGTGCTGTCGGCCGTCCCGCTTCTGCCTTGCCTGGAGCTGTGGGCTGTCTCGTGCGGCAGGGAGCCTGGCGGCGCCTGGTCAACGCGCCCCTGGATGCTGGCGGCCCTGGCGTTCGCGTCGATCCTGCCGTTCGACGCGGCGGGGTCGGCCCTGATGGCGATCGACAACTTCGGCGATTCACCGCTGCACGGCCTGACCTATGTCGGTGGCGCGCGCTGGGCCGACAGCCTGATCTGGACGCCGGCCTTCACCGTCGGTTCCGCGCTGCTGTGCCGCTTCGCGATGCGTGTGCTGCGCGACAGGCGACACGGTTTGCCGTGTCCACGGCATATCCACCCTGAGCCGCGAATGCGGACGATCACCGGAGACCCCCATGACCTACATCAATGCTGATTTTGATGCTCTCTACGACACGCTCAACCACAAGGAATTTGACAAGCAACTGCACTACGTGGTTGCCGGCGGACGCGCCACGTTCGCGATCCCCGTTCTGCATCGGGTGATCGGCACGGATGATCTGGTTCTCTGCGGCGCGCAAAAGGTCGAAATCAACCCCGATCACGATCATTGTCATGTGTACCCCGGTTCACGGATGTCGAACGCGTTCGGCCTGATCGCGTCCGGCGGCCTGGCTGTCACCATCCGGCAGAAGATTCTTGCCGGCGAAGAGATCCCGCCGGAAGACGTGCGCAACCTGGTCGACGCTAAATCGCCGCGCCTGGTGATCGCGCATTCCGCGGCATCAGCCCTGGCGATCCATCACGCCACCGGCGAGCCGGTACTGTGCGCGATCACCCCAGACAACATGTTCCCGGCTGCGGCCTATGCCAGAAGCGTGCTGGGCAGCAAGGCCGCCATCGTCCTGTTTTCCGACAACACCCCCGCGTCGCGCAATGCTGCGCTGTTTTCGGCCCGCGCCGTCAGCGGCAAGGTGACCGGCATGGACCCGACGGCGCCGCAAATCAACCTGATGCATGGGCTTATCGACGCAATACAAGCAGCAGACGAGCGAGGCCGAGCGCGGCCAACGCCAGATCCGCAGGCCGCGGAACGCGCAAGGTACGACTTCATCATGCACAGCATTCTCGATCCGCTGAAGGCTGCGCAATGCGTCACACCAATGCAAAAAGTTTCTCGTGGCCGCATCGATTTTCGTCAAGCGCAGGTGCGCTTCGGCGGAAACGACATCGAGCGCTGAAGCCCATAGACCACCCCCCATCAACTGGAGCCAACCATGGATCAGAAGCGCATTGTCGAACAACTCAAATCCTTCAACGCTCGCGACTTCAACGTGGCGATGACGGCCGCGCTCGCGCAGCAGCCCGCGCAGTTCTCCTTCCCCGTCATCGCGCCGTCCGTGGATGGCGCCCGGTATGACCTGGTCGCGGTGCAGGATCTGCGCCTGCAGCAGGGACCGCATCGCGGGACCTTGCAAACGACAGCGCTGGGATTCGTCCCGGCGGGGGCGTTCGCCGTCGCGGGCCATTTCCCGGCGCTGTACAACCGTCTCGGCACGAAGGGCCATGTCGCGCAAACCGCGCTGCGGCTCAGCGACATCCTGGACCGCATGGTGGTCACCCACAGCGCCGCGTCCGCGCTGGCGGTCAACACCCTGGGAAGCGGCATCGCGATCGCCGCGCTCGACCACCTCAACATCCGGCCGGTTGCCCAATGGGCACTGTCACAAGGCAAGGAGGTCGTCATCCTGCCGGACAACAGCGATCTGTCGCGCGCTGCGGCCCGTGACGCCGCCCGCACCCTGGGTGAGCGCGTCAAGGTCGCGTCGCCGCCGTACCAGCCGGGCCAAACCAACATCCTGAACGCCTTGATCGACGCCCACGCTCATGCGCGCGGCCTCTACCCGTCGAGCGATGAGGTTGTCTTCTCGCCCATTGCGGATGCCAAACCATGGACGCCAGGCATGAAAAGCATGACGCCCGCCCGCCAACTTGCCGCCGGCATCGAACGCTGAACCCCGGAGACCACCATGTTCAAAAACCCCGCATTCGAAGCCGACTTCGGCAGGCAAAGCCCCGAGTCCACCCGCCAGGCGATGGCCGCCGCCATGCGCGGTCAGCCGGCGCAATTCGTCGTGCCGATGTTTCGCATCAAGGGCGACACCATGCGCCTGGACGGTGCGCAGAAGGTCGAGGTCAACCCCGACAAGGCCGCGGTCTATCCCGGCTCGCAATTCGGCTCTGGATCGTTCTCCATCATCCCGGTGACCGAGGCCATGCGCTTCAAGATGATGATGGGTGAGCCGATGACGGCCAGGGACGCGCCCGATCCCGCCGAATTCGGTGGCCAGGTGGTGGTGACGCACTCCGTCGCCTCGGCCCTGGCGATCTACCACGCCACCGGCGAGCGCGCCATCGTCATGCCGGCCTTCACCCCGGAGAACATGAAGGCCGTGGCCGAGTTCGCCAAGAACACGCTCAAGGCCAAGGACATCGTGGTCGTGCCCGACAACTCGCACGCCTCCAGGCTCGCGGCGCGCGAGGCGGCCAAGGCCGTGGATGGCAAGGTGGCGCAGATCGACTATGGCCCGGAGCAGAAGAACCTGCTGGGGGTGATGGCCGAAGCCCGCAAATGGGGCGACAAGCTGTTCCCCGCGCCGGAGAACATGCTGGACGAAGCCAAGCGCGATCGGTCGGTCCAGGGCGCTGCCAAGCGCACCATCCGCGACCCCGTGCTGAACGCGGCGAAGTGGGACAAGGTGCCGATCCCGACGGTGACGCTCACAACCGTGACCCTCAGCAACGGCCGCCCGGTGGTCGCGCAGCGCCAGCCCGAGGCGGAAGTGGGGCGGTAGCGGTTTGCCGTGTCCACACCATAAGCCCATCACCCGCACATGTCGGAAACCGGAGAACCCCATGAACGCACTCGACACCCTCGACAACCTGGTTGACCAGGCCAAAGCCGACGCCGAACCGAAACCCGAAGCGCAGGAAGTTCCTGCCGCCACGTTTTCCATTGCCCCTGATCTTGTGGCCGCAACACCCATGCCGGCGGCTGCCGACCCCGACCTGTCGGTGGAGCAACACAAGCGCCTTGATCTGCTGCACGAGTACGAGGAACTGAGCGCCCCGGCGCGCACCGAGCGCAACGCCGCCATTGATGGGTTCGATGCCGACTGGCGCGAACGCTGGATGAAGCTGCAAGGCGACGTCGAGGATGCCCGCGCCAAGCGGGCTGAATCCCTGACCGCCGAGGGCGTGGCTGCGCATCTGCATGACAGTGTCCTGGCGAAAGAAACCGCCGCGCTGGTGGAAGACTTCGAGGCGCGCAAGGATGCCGCAGCGCGCGACATGGACAAGACCATGCCGCGCCCGGCCCGCTGGGTCGATTTCCTGGGCGAGAAGGCGCAGGACAACCCTGGCGACCCGGTTCTGGAGTCCTTGCTGGAAGAAGCCAGGAAAGCGCCTGATCCCGGCATCGAAGGCTTCGGCGGTGTGCCACCCAAGGCCGTAACCCTGGCCGACCTGGTGCACAGCATCGACCAGGACGGCCAGATTCATTACAAGCGCGGCCTGCGCACCGTGATCCATGATCGCGGCTCCCGCCTGGACGTGCAGCGCAACGATGATCGCGACATCGGGGCGGCGCTGAAGATTTCGGCACAGAAGTTCGATCTGAAAAAAGGTTTGATGCTCACCGGCGACTTGGCGTTCAAGGTCAAGGCCGCCGAGATCGCAGGCCGTCTGGGTTACCCGCTGCAGAACAGCGAACCCGAAGTGCTGATGGCCTGGAAGAAAGGCCGCGACCTGAACCCACAGCTCAAGCGCGCGGTCGTGCCCAGTGTCGAGCGCGGCATCACCGGCGATCTGGCGGTGGCCCGTCCGATTGCCGAGCGCACCGGCCCGGTGCAACTGCGCGCCGATCCGCTCACCATCGAGCAGGCCGACAAGCTGGGGGTGACCCCCAACGGCGACGGCGTGGTGGTGATGCCTGCCGAGCGGGTGCTGGCTGCCGGGGCCGCGTTCCGCGAAACCCAGAATGCCGCGCTGCGCGTGCTGGCGCAAGCTGACCTGCGCAAGCCGGACGGCGGGGTCGACCTGGGCAAGCTCAAGGAATTGGCGCCCAACCTCACCCGCGATGGCGCACTCACTGAACTGGCGCGGGACGTGGTGATCGTGCGCGACGACCGCGTGATCCGCACCCGCGAAGCGCTCGGTCCTGAGCTAGCGCCGGTGATCGGCGTGGCCTACAGGACCGCAGGCGAACGCGCCCGTGAAAACGAAGAGGTCGCCGCCAGCATCGCCAGGGCGCACGAGGCCGAACGCGCGCAGGGGCAGGCTGCCGAACAGGATGCCGACGCCAAGAGCCTGCGGGTGCGCAACGTCGATGAAGAGCTGGAGGCTGTCGCCGCCAAGAAGGAAGGCCGCGAGGTCAAGGACGAGAAGCGCGAGATCAAGTCGGAAGAGGTCGCACTTCCCGGCCCCGCCGTCTTCCGCTCCGGGCGCACCGGCAAGACGATGGACATGGGCCAGGGTATCGGACTCTGATCGCCATGCGCGAACGGACGCAAGCGCAGCGCGAGGCGCTGGTGCGCCAGTCGCTCGTCCAGGATGACCGGCTCGTTCGGCTGCTGGCCGAGTGGGTCGGCCGCAACCTGTCGGGCTACGACTGGCAGGACAGCATCCCCTGGCGCATCGAGCGCGAGATCAGCGTGTTCATCCAGCGCGTCAATCGCTTTGTGAAACAGGAGCAAATGATGAAACCCGTAACCCTTGAAATCCCCGCGCGTGATGCGCAACGTCTGGGTGCCGTCGTCGATCACGACCTGGCGCCCGTGAACGAACAGGACGAGGCGCAAGGCGGTGAACGAACGCACGACCAAGCGCTGCTGGACGCCCTGGATCTGGGCATCGAGCCTGTCGGCCTGGGGGTGTGACATGAACATCCCCATCGAGGAACTGAACCCCGACCTGCGCCTGGGCGTGCAGGCCTATGCGTTTCTGGTCGCCGACAAGGGGCCTGGAACCTACACCTTCCCCCAGTTCGCCGACATCATCGGCGAGCGCTATCGATCCGCGAACGCACGGGTCATCGCTGCGGCGTTCCGGGAGTTGCCGGACGGCAGCGTCACGTTCGGCGCGGACGGCGCGGTGTCGGTTGATCTGCCGAGCCCGCAGCCTGCGTATTTTCCGCGTCCCGATGTTGCACGCAGGACGGATGACGACGCCGGTGTCAACCTGGTGGACCTTGCCGGTGGCGTGGTTCAGCCCGAGCCGGTCATCCATCTGGAGAACCCAACAGCAGGGGCAAAAGAAGGGATTGAACCAGGGCAAGCCCCGGCACGTGACTTCCGCCAGGAGTTCACCGACAAGGTGATTGTGGCGATCGAATCCGGCCAATCATTGCCGTGGAACAAGCCCTGGCACACGTTGCAAGGCTTGCCGCGCAACGCGGTGTCGGGCAAGCATTACCAGGGCGGCAATCGCGTGATCCTGGGCCTGGTGATGCTGGAGAAGGGCTACGCCGATCCACGCTGGGTGACGGTTAAGCAGTCCAACGATCTCGGCGGCCACGTGCGCAAGGGCGAGAAAGGCGTCATGATCGAGCGCTGGGACAGCAAGCCGTTCTGGCAGCGGCGCGATGTGGAGCTTGTTCACCAGGGGCGCATCGTTGGTGTCGATCGCAAGCGCGGCGTCGATGCGGCCGGCGTGCATCTGGTCGGCGGCGCCGTTGTTCCGCCTGCGTCTTTCACGGTCAAGCATGACAGCAAGGATTACTCCTGGAAGCAGGCCGAGCGCGCGCTGGATCTGCTGGTGGGGCGCAACTACGTCGTCTTCAATGCCGAGCAGTGCGACAAGCTGAAGCTGGAGCCGCTGGCGCCGCGCCAGAACATTCCTGTGCTGGAACGTGGCGAGCAGTTGATGACGGCGATGCAGGAAGACGGCGTGCGCTTCGTGCATCAGGGATCGCGGGCGTACTACTCCCCGGCCGGAGACCTGATCGCCCTGCCTCCGCACGACACGTTCAAGAGTGTCGAGGGCTACTACGGCACCGCCCTGCATGAGATGGGCCACGCCACCGGCGCCGAGAAGCGCCTGAACCGCGAGGGCATCACCGGCGGCCACCGCTTCGGCTCCGAGGGCTATGCCCGCGAAGAGCTGCGGGCCGAACTGTTCTCGGCCTTCATGGCGGCCGAGACCGGCATCCCGCACGACGATGACCAGCACACGGCGTATCTGCAGTCGTGGGCCAAGGCATTGAAGCAGGACAAGAACGAGATGTTCCGGGCGGCGTCCGAGGCGGGCAAGGCGGTGGACTATGTGCTGGGCCAGGAACAGGACTTGTTGCAGAAGATCGATCGCATTGATGGTCAGCTTGTCGGCCAGCTTGTCGGGCCGGAGGTTATTGACTTGTCGCAAGAACCTCATGCGTTGACCTTTGCGGAGTTCGCTGGCATCGCGCATGCTGAAAAGCTGGGACCGAGCCATGGGCGGCAATGGGAAGTGTTCATGGGCAAGGAGTCGCTGGGCTTTGCCGATGGGCCGACGATCGATGGCGCATTGCGCCAGGTGCATGCGCGCGAGGTGAACAATGCCCTGTACGGCAATCAGCCTGAATCGCCTGAATTCCTGCGCAAATCCATGCCGCCTGCGCAAGTGCTGGCGGAGTATCCGGGGCTGCAAAAGCTGTGGGCGGGTGTGATCGATGCGCACCAGCCGGCGCACGAGGGCCAAGCCGCACTGGACGCCGCGATGGACAAGTTCCAGAGCGAGGTGCGGCGGGCGCATACCGCCGATCCACCAGCCGCTCAAGAGCTTGCCCCGCCCCAGAAAACCATGTTCTGGCGCAAGGTGAGCAACGTCGAAGACATCTGCGACGACGTGGTGAACCTGCCGGGTGCCGGGACGCAAGGGTCGGATGCGGTGAAGGTGGTTGACACCAAGGCTCTCTCCGCGGCGGAGTACGACGCGTTCACCGCGGATTTCTTCAAGTCACAGTCCTGGTTGGCTGGCAAGGGTGGCGTCGAGCGCCTGGACGACGGCAGCGACCAGCGCCATGTCGTCGAGGTCACCGCGCCGGATCGCCAGACCCTGCACATCGACCCCAGCGGCCACGACTATGCCCGCTATGTCGGCATGCCTGAAGCTGACGTGGAGCGGGTGCGCGCCGCCCGGTCGCTGGTGGTGAGCGCGGCTCCTGTGAAGAGGCCCGACCTTGCCAACATCCCCCAAGCCGAGCGCTACGAGGTGTTCGATGAGCACAGCGCGTCGTTGTACGCCGGGCCGAGCGCGGAGACGATGATCGGCGTGGCTGAGAAGTTGGGCTCGACCCAATTTCAGGCCGTGGCTGCCGATGGCCAGCACACCGAGATCGTCCGGGGCGAAGATGGCGCTTGGAGCGCCAGCGCGTCATCGGCGACTGCGCCGGGCCAGCAGCCCGCCACGAAGAAGCAGGAGCCGGAGGAGCGGGTTCCACGGGCTGGCGCCAGCAAGACCCGGGGGGTTGAGCGCTAAAGCTGGGGGATGTTTCGGCGGTTTCGGCGCGATCCCGTTTCCACGCCATCCCTCAACCCGCTGCGGCGGGTTTTTCGTGTCGGCGATCGCCAGCGATCCGGTTTGCCGTGTCCACACCATAACCGTGCAGGCAACGTCGCCCGTCCTTTCGAAAGGCATCCAATGAAGCACAACAAGCAGCAACAGGGTTTCACCCTGATCGAGTTGATGATCGTCGTGGCGATCATCGGCATCCTGGCGGCCATCGCCATTCCCATGTACGGCAATTACACCAGCCGCGCGCACGCGTCGGGCACCGTCTCCGAGATCGAAAGTCTCAAAACGGACGTTGCGCTGTGCGCGCAGACCACGGGCAACCTGGCGCAGTGTGTTCAGGGTGCCCACGGCATCCCTGCGGTCGTGACGCCCACGGCCAACGCCATCGGCGTGACGGTCGGCGCGGGCGGCAATGCTGGCGTCATCACCGGCACCAGCAGCGCCACTTCAAGCGCTGGCACGGCGCTGAAGTTCACCGACACCCCGACCATGGGCAGCACCGCCATGACCTGGGTGATGAGCGGCACGATCTGTGACGGCGGCACCCGCGGACTGGCCTCTGGCCAAGGCGACTGCCCGTAAGCCCTGAGTCTGCACCAGCCCGCCCGCGCGTGATGTGCCGGCGGGCTTTTTCAGGGTTTGCGGGTCCCGGCGATCAGGCCCATCAATCGGAGCCATTCTGTCTCATCGCGCGGCTTCCTCCCTGCGCCAGACCGCGCTGCCGGTGAGCTTGCCGGCGTTTTCATCGCTTTGGTAGCGCCAGGCGCTAGGCCGTAGCGGTCCTCGACCCGAAGCAAGTTCACAGCGCCGCGTGCGGGCTTCCTCCATTTGCGGATGCTTGCAATAACCCTCTATCGGAACTTCTTGATGGAGAGGCGGCATGGACAAGCAGATCGATCAGCAAACGGCGTTACCCCAAACCAGCCGCGCCCTCAAGCGCAATGCCGCGACGTCCAGCGTGATCGCCGCCCTGGGGCGCGACAAACTGCGTGCAACAGACGAGCAAGCGCATGCCGTCGCAGCGTTCAACGCCAGCGGCAGTCTCAAGATCATCGCCGGCGCGGGCACGGGCAAGACCTCGACCCTCAAGCTGATCGGCGAATCCACCTCCAGGCGTGGCCTCTACATCGCCTTCAACACCGCCATGGCCGATGACGCCAAGCGCCGCATGCCGCCGAACGTTTCCGCCTCGACCGCGCACTCCCTGGCGTTCCGGCATGTTGACCCCGGGTTCCGCACCAAGATCGGCTCGCGCCTGCCCGCCGGAATGGCCGCCGAGGCTGGCGGCATCCGCTCCATGATCGATTTGCCCGGCAAGAACAAGGACGGTGACAGGCTGGTCATTTCACAGGCGACGGCGGGCTACTTCATGCTGGACTGGGTGCGCCGGCATTGCATGAGCGCGGAGGCCGAGATCAGCAAGGACAACGCGCCGGCTGGCCGCATGCTGGCCATCATGGGCATCGAGCGCGAGGCCGCGACGCCGCAAGACTGGAGTGCGGCGCGGGAGATCGCGGGCACGCTGCTGCCCGCGACGCACAGGCTATGGGAGCGCATGCGCAATCCGCGCGATGCGTTCCCCGCGCAGCACGACACCTATCTCAAGGTGTGGGCGCTGTCGAATCCGAAGATCGCCGCCGATTTCATCCTGTTCGACGAAGCCCAGGACGCGAATGCGCTGATGCTGCAGATCGTCGGCAACCAACCCGCGCAGAAGGTTTACGTCGGCGACCCGAACCAGCAGATTTATGCCTGGCGCGACGCCGTCAACGCCATGCAGAGCATCCAGACCGACCACGAGGCCAGGCTGACGGAGTCGTTCCGGTTTGGGCCTGAGATCGCCGAGTTCGCCAACCACGCGCTCGCACTCTGTGGCTCCGATCTGCGGCTCACCGGCAAGGCGCCGGCAGGCCGCGATTTCAGCCATGGCGGCAAGCCGCGGGTGGCAACGCTCTGCCGCACCAACGCTTCGGTCGTGCGTGAATTGATGCTGACCCCCGATCTGTCCAGGGCGCACGTCGCCGGCGGCGTCTCCCAGATCGTCGGGCTGCTGAATGGCATGCGGGAGTTGCGTGACAACGACCGCACGGGCAACCCCGAGTTGTGCCATTTCAAGGGGTGGCAGGAACTCGTCATGCATGCCGCATCGGAAGCCGATGACCTCGCGGCGTTGTTCAAGCTCACCGAAGACGGCGACCGCATCGAACCACTGGCCGCAATGCTGGAGAAAACGGCGCGGGTTGCCAAACCTGATTCGCATGTGATCTCCACCGCTCATAAGTGCAAGGGGCTGGAGTGGGCCGATGTGCGGCTGGCGGGCGACTTTCGCACGCCAGGCCACAAGCGCTGGTCCGTGGAAGAAGCCAACCTGCTCTACGTCGCGGGCACGCGCGGCATGCGGTCGCTGTCGCTGGATGGCGTTCTTGCTGACGGGTTGGGGTTGGGCGGCAAATCGAGCTACCGGGAAGCGGAAGCCGCGCCGCAGGCCGTCGAGCGCGAGCAGAAGCGCGAACCATCACGCCCACGCCGATCAGAAGAAGTCGGCGTTGGTTTTTGAAGGCGCTTAGTGGCCGGAGAGTTCATATCCAATATCAGGGGCAAAGAACATGAGCGCACACCAACCCGATCTGTACCACATCCCCCGCGCGCAGAAGGACATCACCCGCTTCGTCTGGACGGCCCTGGGCCTGTTCACCCTCATCGTGCTGGCGTCCCTATGGGCGGCGACCGAATACGCCGCCTGGGCGCTGCAATGGAGCCCGATGCTGGGCAAACCCATGCTTGCGCCTGCCGTGTATTTCCCGTTCGACATCCTGATCTGGACGTGGAAATTCAACTCGCTGGAGTACGGTCTGGCGGTGATGAAGGTGTTCGAGAACGCGCACCTGATCATGGGTGTGGGCGGTCTGCTGTCTTTGCTGATGCCGGTCGCTCTGGCGTTCCGGCGCACGCGCAAGGCGGCGGGCGAAAAGAACGATCTGCACGGCTCGGCGCATTGGGCGGAACCTGAAGAGGTCGAAGCCACGGGCCTGCTGCCCAGCGAGAAAAACGCGGGCGGCGTGTTCTTTGGCAACTACGACGAACAGTATCTGCGGCATGCCGGGCCGGAACACATCCTGGCCTTCGCTCCGACCCGCTCAGGCAAGGGCGTGGGCATCATCCTGCCCACCCTGCTGTCCTGGAAGCACTCGGTGCTGGTCAACGACATCAAAGGCGAGTGCTGGCACTTCACGGCGGGTTGGCGCAGCAAGGCCCTGGGCCAGCGCTGCATCAAGTTCGACCCCGCCAATCCAGGGTCGGCGCGGTTCAACCCGCTGGCCGAGATCCGGCTGGACGGCAATCTGATCAAGGATGTGCAGAACATCGCCACCATGATCGTCGACCCCGACGGCAAGGGGTTGAACGATCACTGGGCCAAGACCGGCTTCGATCTGATGACCGGGATCGTGCTGTTCGTGCTGCTGTATGACCCGATCCAGGACAAGTCGCTGGCGACGGTGCAGTCCATTTTGTCCGACGGCGGGCCGATCCGCGAGCTGGCCGAGCAACTGGCTGAAGCGGCGGAAGACCAGGATGGTGGCGGCAAGCGCATGGAGGGGCCTGCCGCGGTGATGACGGCGATCCGCGACACGGCGCACGCGATGCTGAATGACGGCCTGGCCGACGAGTTTTCCGCGCATGGCTGGCGGGCCGCGGCACAGGCGGCGCAGTCGTTTTTGAACAAGGCGGGGAATGAGGCGTCGGGCGTGCAGTCCACCGCGTTGTCCTTCCTGTCGCTGTACCGCGACCCGATCGTGGCGGAGAACACGCGGGTGTCGGACTTCACCCTGGAGTCGCTGATGCAGCAGCCGACCAGCCTGTACCTGGTGGTGTCGCCGTCAGACAAGGATCGGCTCAAGCCCTTGCTGCGCCTGATTCTGAACCAGACCGTGCGCCGGTTGACCGAGAGCATGGACTTCGACGCCGGCGGTGGCAAGTCGCGCTATCCGCACCGGCTGCTGCTGGCCATCGATGAGTTCCCCTCGCTGGGCAAGCTGGACGTGTTCCAGGAAGCTCTCGCGTTCATCGCGGGCTACGGCATGAAGGCGCTGCTGATCGTGCAGGACCTGAGCCAGTTGTATGCGGCCTACACCAAGGACGAATCCATCATCAGCAACTGCCACATCCGCATCGCCTACGCGCCCAACAAGCTCGAGACGGCGGAGTTGCTGTCGAAGATGGCGGGAACCGCCACGGTGGAGCACACCCAGCGGCAGTATTCGGGCAACCGCCTGGCCGTGGTGCTGCAGAACGTCAACACCAACGAGCAGATCGTGTCGCGTCCGCTGCTGACGGCGGACGAGTGCATGCGCCTGCCGCCCGAGGACGAACTGGTGTTCGTCGCCGGGCATGCGCCGATCTATGCCAAGAAGATCATCTATTACGAAGACCCGGAGTTCGCCGCGCGCTGCGCGATTGCGGCGCCGGTGGAGACGGGCAGGGGCAAGGATTGAAGGGGCGAAATGAACCTCAACATTCGCCGTCCCCACTGGAACCGCTTGCGCTGGCCGCTGATCGCCGGCGCGGTTGTGGCGTCCGCGATCGGCTCGGCTTGGGCCACGGGCTGGCGCGTCAACCTCACGCCGAGTGAGCCGGTTGGGGTCTACCGCATGACGCCGGTCGCTGCAGGCACCGTGATCCGGCGCGGCGATCTGATCTCCTTCTGCCCGCGCGTGAAGCTGGAGCCATTCATGGTTTCGGGTTCGTGTCCGAACGAGGGTGCGCCTTTTTTGAAGGAGGTGGTCGGCGTGCCGGGCGACGTGGTGGATGTGACGGCGGCAGGGGTGACGATCAACGGACGGATGTTGCCGATGAGTCGGCCGATTGCGCATCCGAAGGACTGGCCTGGCTTGATGCTGCCGGTGGATTTCGGCGTGACGAGGCTCAGGCCTGGGCAGTATTGGACGTATGGCTCAGGGTTGCCGAAAGATTCGTTTGACAGCAGGAATTGGGGGGTGGTGGAGCGTGCTGAAGTGCTTGCGGTGCAGCGCAGTCCTCGATGAAACATTACGCGTCCATCCCGAGGTCATCGAGGCGCAGCTTGCGCATTCCGTGCGTGCCCCCTGGGGCGGGCCTACAACCGCACCAAGCATCTTGAAGAGCACACATAGATGATGCGGGCGTGGAGCGACTGGTTGTGGAAGCTGGCGGGGTTTGAAGGTGGCTAGGCGCTGCCGCCAAGCTGCTTTAATACTGGAGCCGCCCACTGCTGCCCTGACCGTGTCCTGCCAGTGTCCGGAAGCGCACTGGCCATCATCGAACCCCATCGATCCATTCAAGCTGCCTCTGTAATGGGCCTGAACGCTTCTGATCTTGCGTAGTCATCAGCCCACTGGCCCGCACCCCCAGCAGCCGTATCCGCCCCTGCAACGCAATCCGCTTGAGGCACTGCCCGGCCGCACGGCGGATCACTGGGGCCTCGTCCGTGGCCACGTCCAGGGACAGATCCCGCGTGACGGTGCGGAAGTCCTCGAAGCGCAGCTTGATGCCGATGGTGCGGCTGACCAAGCCCTTGCGCTGCAGATCATCCGCCAGGCGCTGGCAGAGTTCGGTGAACACCGCGGAGAGCGCGGCGCGATCATGGCGGGGATGCAGATCGCGCGCGAAGGTGGTCTCGCGGCTGACGGACTTGGTCTCGCGGACGGTGACGACGGGCCGATCGTCGATGCCTTGCGCCACATCCTGCAACCACGCGGCATAGGTGGCGCCGAAGTGCTGCTGCAGCACACCGGCATCGGCCCCTGCCAGATCGGCCAGGGTGTGGATGCCCAGGTCCTTGAGCTTGCGCGTGGCCTTGGGGCCGATGCCGCCCACCTTGCTGACCGAGAGTGGCCCGATGCGCGTGGGCATGTCCGTCTCGGTCAGGATGGTGATGCCGTCGGGTTTGTCCAGCTCCGAGGCCATCTTCGACAACAGCTTGTTGGGGGTGATGCCGATGGAGCACGTCAGTCCCGTGGCTTGGTGCACGGCCTGCTTGATGCGCACGGCCAGGGTGTGAGTGTCACCGGGCAGGTCGGTGAGGTCGATGTAGATCTCGTCGATGCCGCGGTCCTCGATTAGCGGTGCGATCTGGGCCACCGCCGCCTTGAACAAGGCCGAGTGATGGCGGTAGGCCTCGAAGTTGGCCGGCAGCAGGATGGCGTCCGGGGCGAGCTGGGCGGCTTTCATCATGCCCATGCCGGAGAACACGCCGAAGGCTCGGGCTTCATAGGTGGAGGTGGTCACCACACCCCGGCCGACGTACTGGCGCAGCCGGGCAAAGCGGTGGGTGCCGTCGGCCTGGAGGGTGGGATGCCAGTCATGACGGCCACCCACCACCACGGGCAGGCCGCGCAGTTCGGGATAGCGCAGCAACTCCACCGAGGCGAAGAAGGCGTCCATGTCCAGGTGGGCGATGCGGCGCGCATTCATGCTATGGACGGGGACGGCAAGGGGTCGAGGATGTTCGGGCTGTCGAGCCAAGCGATCCGATCGTCGCCCTCCAGGATCGCCGGCATGCGCGCAGGCGGGGGCTGCATCCAGGTGTTGGCTGCCGTTTCGCTCCAGGCATTGATCAGCCGATTGCCGATGGTGGGATCCTTGGCACGGGACGACATGAGCCCCCAGCGCAACGCGACGATGGATGCGGTCCATGCGCGTTGGGTGCGGGGGACGCTGCGGCCACGCGCGACCGGCACTGCGGAGAATTGTTGCATGAAGCGCGAGCGGCAGTCGTCCCGGTCAACGGCGTGCGGGGAGGCGTTGGCGGTGGTCAAGGCGGGCTGAGGGGCCCCTGATCTGATCTTGCTAAATACCAGCGCCATCGATAGGCTGAGAGTGAAACATCCCATCCATCAACACAACAGCGAGCCCATGCCCACCTACGCCGAATTGCAAGCCCAGATTGCCGCCCTCACCGCACAGGCCGAGGCTGCCCGTCGCACCGAACTGGCCCGCGTGGTGGCCGAGATCCGACAGAAGATGGCCGAGTACGGCATCACCACGGAAGACCTGGGCGGCAAGCGCGCCAGCTTTCGCAAGGGCAGCCCCGCGCCCGTGAAATACCGCCACCCTGCAACAGGTGAGATCTGGACGGGACGCGGCAAGCGTCCGCGGTGGCTGGCTGCGAAGATGGCGGCGGGCAAGGAGATCACGGCGTTTTCGATTGCTTGAGCTGGGCTGTTCAACTTATTGCCTTACGTTTCCGGCACCGCGCCTACTGCACGCTTTCCCTCTGTGGGGGCCGGTCTGGTGCCCGCAAAACGGGACAGAATGGCGCAATACGTCTCGTTTCTGGCACCGTTGCATTTCGCACTTGTGAACCGCCAGGATTCAAATCATGGGTTTCTGCCGACGATTTCAAGCTTCGTTGGACGACATCACACGCGAGGCTTCACTTTTTCGCTGTTTTCGACGACTCCGATGCTGGCGTCAGCGTTTTCGAACTCCCGTATTCCCAGAGTTTGGGGTCGGTTTCTTTAGCCCAATTTTTACAATTTCATGCTGGGCCCATGACGGGAGATCGCCTTGAGATCGGCGATCCAGATCCTGTTCTCGGCATCCTGGGGTCGTGTTCCCAGGCGGCAGCGCAGCACATCGTAGAGGCGCTCGCTCTCCCCGGGCATCCCCAGATGGCGCCTCACAAAGCACGACTGATGCTCCTCCAGGGGCATTGAGGCCAGCAAGGTGATCGCGCCCTGGCCATCGTCGTTGACGATCAGGGCCCCCTGCCCATCCTTCAACGGCCCCGCCACATGTCCGGCCCCGCGCAGTTGCACCCGCTCCGGCTTGAACTGCCCCCGGTTCTCCAGCCGCAGGTCCTCGATTTGGGCGAACAGCTCCTGCACCCGCGGATCGTTGGGGTCGTAGTCGAACTGCTGGGACGTGGGGTCCCAGGACTTTCCGGAAGGAAAAACCATGATGGCCTCCTTAATCTGTCGGTGCTCCCATGGACCCGTTGCTCAGCGCCATCAGCGCGGCGACCACCCGCTGCGCCCACTGCCGGTACTGGGCACTCTCGGGCCCGTGCTCGACAGCGGCTTGATGCATCTGCCGGTGGGCGCTATCCAGAGCGGATCCGCCGAGTCCTTGCGACACGATGAAACTGCCCAGCGCACAAGTGCCCTCGTCATGCATCGCGCGCGCCCCCGCGTACCGCACCCCATGCTCCCAACTCCAGTGCCCGGCCAAGGCGCCCAAGGCCGTCTGCGGATGCTGCGGATCCAGTCGGAGCTCAAAACCCTGCATCCATCCCGGCACCTCGGCCGCCGGCATCGGACGCGCCAGCGCATAGCCCTGGCCGGCGGTGGCGCCCAGAATGGCCGCGGTCTCGACCAGCGCCGGGCTTTCCAGCCCCTCCACGATCACACGCAAGTCCAGGCTCTGCGCCAGACGCACCAGCGAGCCGATGAAGCCAATGACCCGCAAGGGATCCCGCGGAGCCTCGCGCACCAGCCCCTGATCGATCTTCACCGCGGAGAAGGGCAGCGTGCGCAGGCGCAGCAGACTGCTGTAGCCCGCGCCGAGATCATCCATGAGCAGATGCACGCCGAAGGTGGAAAACGCCGCCATGGCGGCATCCCGCCTGGAGACGTCATACAGTTCTTCGGCTTCCAACAGCTCCAGACGCAGGCGGGACGGCGCCAGCCCATGCTCCTGCAAGGCCTGTTGCACCCAGGTGGAGCACTCGGGATGGATCAGCACGGCTGGGGGCAGGTTCAGGCTCACGACAAGCTTCAGCCCCTGCGCGTCCCAAGCTTGAAGCTGGGTCAGGGCCTGGTGCAATCCATCCCGAAAGAGGCGCACAAGCTCGGTTTCGCCGAATCCGGGCAGGAACTCCGCGGGACTGGCCAGCGTGCCGTCCTCCAGCCGCAGACGCGCCAGGGCCTCGACCAGATCGGGTTTGCCGGAGCGCAAATCCACCACCGGCTGGTAGTGCAGCTCCAGAGCCCCGCGATACAGGCGATCCCGCAGCGCATGCCGGCGTTCGGCGGAGATCGGCGCGAATTGCTGTTCCCGCGAGGTCTCATGTTGCCGCTCGCTCACCAGCAGGCCCAGAGCCGCCAGAAACGTTCGCGCCGAGGGGGTCTCGAACACGCCGGGGTAGCGGCCAAACAGGATCAGCACGGCGAACACATGGCCCTGCGCATCCTTCAGCGGGACTGCCGCGCTGCTGCGGATGCCGGCGGCCTGGGCGGCGTCGTGCAGATCGGCCACGGCGGGGTTGCCGGCATAGCTGGTCGTCGTCTCGATTGTTTCGCTGCGCCAGGCACGCAAGTAGGCAAGCTGTTGCGCGTGCGTGCCCGGATCGGTCACCCGCGGCATCAACTGGCGCTGGTCGATGGCCCGCAAATAGGGCTGGAACCCCCCGGCGGTCAGTAGTGTCCGGTTGATTGGATGTCAGCGAGCCGCCGAGCCAATGTTGACGCGGGTTTTGAGCGATTCATGGGTGTCCACGATTTGAATTTCGGTTTGCCGATTTGCGATGCTGACGGGTTTGCACGACCCGAGGTGATGCATGAACATCGGCAAGACGCTGTTTGCGCAGGTGATGGAGTTTGTGCCATGGAAGACGTTTGGTCGCATCATCGAGCGGCACCAGGGCGATGCCGGTGTGCGTACGCTGGGGTGCGCCGATGTGTTTCGCGTCCTGGCGTTCGCGCAACTCACCTGGCGCGAATCGCTGCGCGACATCGAGGCGTGTCTGGCGGCCAACCAGACCAAGCTGTTCCACATGGGGATCAAAGCTGTGCCTGCGCGCTCCACGCTGTCCGATGCGTTGACTCAGCGCGATTGGCGCATCTATCACGCGCTGGCGCAGCGGTTGATCGCCCGGGCACGGGCGCTGTATGCGCAGGAGCCTTCGGACCTGGGGCTCGACGCCACGGTCTACGCGCTGGACTCCACCACCATCGATCTGTGCCTGAGCTTGTTCGACTGGGCACCATTTCGCTCCACCAAGGCCGCCATCAAGCTGCACACGCTCTTGGACTTGCGTGGGGCGATTCCCGCCTTCATTCACATCAGCGACGGCAAACTGCACGATGTCAACGTGCTCGACGTCCTGCCCGTGGAGGCTGGAGCGTTCTACGTGATGGACCGGGGCTACGTGGATTTCGCGCGGCTGTATGCACTGCATCAGGCCGGCGCCTTCTTCATCACGCGAGCCAAGAAGGGCATGGACGCGCGGCGGGTGTACTCGGCTGCCACCGACCGCAGCACGGGGGTGATCTGCGATCAGAGCATCCGCTTCAACGGCTTTTACGCCAGCCGGGACTATCCCGAGCATCTGCGCCGCATTCGTTTCAAAGACCCCGAATCGGGCAGGACGCTGATCTTCCTGACGAACAACACGAGCCTGCCAGCCTTGACGATCGCCGCACTCTACAAGAGCCGCTGGCAGGTCGAACTCTTCTTCAAATGGATCAAGCAGCATCTGCGGATCAAGCGTTTTCTGGGCACCAGCGAGAACGCGGTGAAAACGCAAATCTGGTGTGCCATCGCCACCTACGTGCTGATTGCCATCATCAAACAGGAGCTTCACCTCGATGCCTCGCTCTACACATGTCTACAGATTCTGTCGGTCTCGGTTTTCGAGAAAACCCAGCTTTCATGCGCCTTGCAGCCCGATCGCACCCAACCCGAACTGGTCTCGATCGCTAACCAATTGAATCTGTTCGAGATTTAACCGGACACTACTGNCGGCTATCTCCTGGCGTTCGCCTGCGAAGGTGCCTGTTCCTTGGAGAAAGCATAGATGGATCCTCGATGCCGACCATCGGGAAACTCGAATCGATTGGGCAATACCGTGAACTACTTCACAGAAATCCTGTCCATAAACCACCGTTTCTGAGAACGATTGAATCGAGAACCGCCAAGACCACGAATCAATGGCTTGGCGTTCTCGGTTCCCTTGCTCGATTGATGGTGTACGCCCGGTGTCATGCCAGGTGAGTGTCGAGAAAATCCCGCCCCCTTCCACTCCAACCATGCTCCGCTCCGAACTGATCGACCGCCTTGCCGAGCGCCACCCTCACCTCGCACGCAAGGATGCCGAGCAAAGCGTCGAGGTCATTCTGGACGCCATCATGCAGGCCGTGGCCGAGGGCAAGCGCGTGGAGATTCGCAACTTCGGAGCCTTCAGCGCCTCCGAACGCCGGGCGCGCATGGTGCGCAACCCGCGATCCGGCGAAACGTTCATGGCGCCGGCCATGCGGTCGCCAAGGTTCAGGGCCGGCAAGCCGCTCCAGGCGCTGGACCCAATGCAAGCTGGACAAGCGATTGCCCTGGCCTCCATCGATTCACTGCCGCAACAATAACGAAGACGGGGCTGGTCGTTGCGATCCAGACGCCCGTCTTCGTCCACCCACAGCCCTTGCATCCGTCGTTGCGGAGGCACAGTCTCGCCTCTCAATTCCCTGGATACGGCGGCAGGATCATTGTCCGGTTCACCAGCACGTTGAACGTCATGCCCGGGCGGATGTTCAGGGTGGGTTGCAGGTTCAGGTTCTTGTTCAGCAGGTTCGTGCCGACGCTATCGAGTTGCTGCGACAAGCTTCCTGCCGCCTGCGCGCTGGCGCTCGGCGTGTTGAAGGCGCCAGCATTCTGCGGCTGGCTCAACTGCGCACCGACACCCAGCAGGCTCATCAGGATGGCGCTGCCAAAGATGCGCGTGAAGTGGTTGTTCACCTCGTCGCCAAGGCCGCTCTCGCCCTGCCCGTCCGCGCCGACCATGCCTTTCAGGTCGATCATCGATCCGTTGGGGAAGATCAGCCGGTTCCAGGCCACCAGCACGCGGCTCTGACCGTAGGCCACGGAGCTGCTGTAGGCGCCGATGACCTGGGTGCCTTGGGGAATGAGCACGATGCCGGGGTTCAGGCTGTCATCGACCGTCTGCCGCACCATGCCGGTGATCGTGCCGGGCAGGTCGCTGTCGATGCCGGTTTGCAGCACGGCCGGGATGACCGAGCCGGCGAACAGTTCGTGGTTCGAGGCTTTGGGCTGCACGACCGCAGCCAGATAGCCGTTGCCGTCCTGGTGCTGCTGGACATCGAGGAAGCCCTGGTTGCCGGATCGCTGGCTTGCGCCTGGTGCGCCGGGGAGTCCACCCATGCCGCCCAGAGACGCCAACAGCTTGCGCACATTGGGGTCGTTCGCGGCCCGGGGGTTCTGCGCCAAGGTCTCGGTGAGTTTCTTCTGCAAGGCCAGGATTCCGGTCGGGCTGGCTTGCTGCGCGAACGGGCCGCCGCCCTGCGAGGACTGCATGGATCCCGCGCTGGTCTTCGCCAGGTTGGCGCTCTGCGAGGCCAGCACCAGGCCCTCAAGCCGTTTGTAGTGGTTGTCCACCAGCCACTGGCGGTATTTCTCGGCAGGCGTCGGGCCTGGGGTCTGTCCAGCCTGCAGCGCCACGCCCTGTGTCAACTCAGCATCGGCGCCGCTCGCGCCACGGGGCGCCAACGATGCCGATGTGCCGCCGACAACGGACGGAATAGAGCCCCCCTCGCCAGCATTCGCCGCCGTCGCCCGCACCTTGAAGGCACGCTGCTGCGCCGACGTTGGCGCCGGGGCCTGCGTCATGCCCACCTGATCCGTGCTGCTGGCTGGCGCTCCTGCTGGAGCGGCAGCCTTGTTGCCCGACGTGGCGATGCCGACCAGGATCAAGACCGACAAGGCACTCAGTCCACCGAAGATCAGCGTCTTGCTTTTCTTCGACAGGCGTTTGCCCTGCTTCGGGTCGGCCTTGAGCTTCATGCCCTTGGCGTTCTTGCCCGCCTTGGCGACCTTGCCGGGGCCGATGACATCGGCAATGGGTGGCAAGGCTTGCGGCAAGGCTGCACCCTCGATGGCGCCTACGGGTTGGATTGCTTCACTCATGTCTATGCCCCTGTGTTGACTTGGGTTTGCTGAATCAACGTGCCCAGAATCCGGCGTTCACCTGCTCGTGATGGCAGGTGACGGCGCGGGAGTTCTTGCCCACGCCCAGCACCAGCTTGAACCGGGTCGGCAGTCCATCGATGACGTAATAGCCATGCACCAGGCGGCTGTTCAGGAGTTCGGTGCTGCCGCCCGTGGTGTTGAACACGGCAGGTGCGTCGGTGTATTTCATCGTGCTGGGCATCTGCAGATAGGTGTGGCCGCCACCGGCGAACACGCGCGTCGGCATCAGATCCGCGTTGTCCAGATCGGCATGGTTGTCGTCGGCTTTGCAGCGGAAGTTGAAATCCAACTTGGCCGGGTCGATGTCACCGAGAGGCGCGACCACGGCTTGTTGGTGTGCTTCGACCTTGGCCTGCTCGGCTGCGCGCTCTTGCGCGGCTTGCTGCTGAAGATTGATGACCAGCGCCTGCGGGTCATAGAACCCAATCAGCGGCACATAGTTGTGCGCATCACTCACCAGGGTCATGTAATACACCCGGCCAGCGTCGGTGGTGACCACCAGGTTGGTGACCAACCCGGCCTGGGTGGGTTTGACGATCACCACGGGGCGGTTGCCGGCGTCGGTCGGCTGCACCAGCCAGCGCACCGAGTCGCCGATGCTCAGGCTGGTGATGTGCTCCCCGGCCAGCAGGTTGATGACACAGACATGCAGCGGCGCGCAGGTGATCGTCGGGTGGCTTTGGCCGTAGGCGTACATGACGGAGCCGTTGGTGCCGATGATGTCGTTTGCAACACCGGTTTGCAGCCATTGCTGCGCGGCGGCGTCGGTGGCGCGGTCAGACAGGGGCACAGGTGGGGTTTGATCAATCAGTTCGTGGCTGGTGCGACCGTTGTCAGGTGTGCCGACCGCCGGTGTGCTGGCGGTGCGCCGGACAGGCACAAAGCCAATCACGGGTTGGTCAGCAGCGAAGGCTGATGTGAAGAGCGCAAAAAGAGAGGCGGCAACGAGAGTGCGTTTCATGGGGGTTCTCCAGAATGGGGGTTTGTGGAATCAGGACACGCTCTGCGTCCAGTTGAGCGACTGAATGAAGATGCCCAGCGGGTTGTCGAGCATCACTTGCGGCTTGTCAGCCAGCCTGGCGTCCACGCCGACGGTGATCTGCGCTTTCCAGTGGGTGGTCGTGCTGTTCTGTCCAGGAGTGGCCTTGGTCTCGGTCCAGTTCACCTGATAGGTGTTGGCCCCGGTCGGCAGCACGCTGTTGACCTGGGGGTTGACGGTGTCGGCGGCGCCGAACGGACTGTGAGCCTTGAACCAGTCGTTCAGGGTGTTGGCAGCATTGCTGGACAACATGGCGTAGCTGCGATTCAGCAGGGTCTGCTGCGCGCTCTGGTCGGGCAGCACCATGCGGGTGTTGACGATCCAGTTGGCGAGCTGCGCCTCGATGATGCGTTGGGTGACACCGGAGCCGTCGCTGGGGGTCGCCACCGCGATGGGGCTGCCCATCCTGTCGATGGCGACGACGAAGGGCTTGATCTTGCTTTGGGCACCGATGTAGGCAACACCCACGACGGCCACAGCGGCCACGGACAGCGCGGCGATGGCGGCGATGCGCCAGCTTCGCGCCCGGGAGATTTGATCGCCGTAGCGTTCATCCCACTCGCGGCGGGCATTCAGGTAAGGGTTGGCTTGGGCCATGGTGGTGCTCCTGGGGGATTGAGAGTTGCTGAGGGCTTATGGCAAGGGGGCGCAAAGCGTGAACACATGGGTTCAGCGACGGATGCGGCGGCTCCAGGCGTTTTGAAGGTCGATGCCGATGTGCCAACCCAACCCAGGCCGCTGCGGTCACGGGGCGGGTTGGCGGCGGGTGCTGCGGCGACGGGCGCGCCAATGAACTGCAGCAGGTGGCCGCCGGAGTCACCGCCGAAGTTGGTTTCCTCGATCGAGAAAAATCCACGCCTGCGCATCCGCCCCAGTTTTTCGAGATACCGGGCGCGCTTATCGGGGCCAACGGCGCCATCCGCACGCATGGCGCGGTCCACGATGGCGCTGGACTGTGCGATCTTGAGTTGTTTGCCGGCATCGACCAGGCTGGATTCAAGTGGTGTCATGGCCGCGCTCACTGGATGTAAAGGTTGAACTGTGGGTCGCGCAGGATGACGGCGACGGACGGCTTCCACAGGATCTGGTAGCCAGAATGGCGGCCGTTGGTGTAGGGGTAGGCCTCGCCGTGCCGCATGCCAGCTTCGGTGAGTTCCCAGTCGCCACGGGCATTGCGCTGTTGCAGCCCTAGGCGCTCCAGCAGGCGGTTGGTGGTCACGGCAGGTTCATGAATCAGCGCGCCCAGGCCGGTCGAGTTCAGCGTCGCCATGGGTTCGGAGTTCCGGGGCAGCGCCGCGCGGAAGCCATCGAGGTGCTGGCGACCGGTATGTCTCAGTCAGTGCCTTGACCGATGTCTGGACGGACGATGCAACTGTACGGGGAAGTACCGGTCACCACGCGAGGCAAGACCAAGGCCGGGCGCGCGTGCGAGACACTCGATCCGAGGCTCGTGGCTCGCATACCCCCCGTACACCTGATCAGCCTTGACCCGGCATGTATCCGCATGGTGCATGCGCGGAACAAGGACCTAACTGACGACATCGACTCGCGACATATCCTGTCGCACCAGCCTCGCACAATGTTCTCACACCACCGGAGAACAGCATGCGACGCAGCCGCCATGAACTCGAGTCCCTGATCGGGCGTGACAACAGCCCCCAGGAGCCCATCGTCCACTTATGGATGCTGCGCATGCTGGTCCCCATGGGTGGGTTACGTGTTCTGATCCGGGAGTCGATCGGTGTTCCCGACCTGTTGACCCAGCTAGGCATCTCATCCTCTGCGATTGACGATGGCGGCAGCCTCAATGCCCAAGCCCGTCAGGCCAGTACCTTGGTCAAACAGATGTGGGAGCGTGCCGAGCGCACCGCCCACAAGCTCACGCCATCCGAAGCCCTCGTCGCCAACATCGGGCGGCTGGCCGCGTTGGTGAACCTTTCCCCAACCGAGTGCCGCATTCTGGAGTTCGCCAGCCTTTTGCATGCCGTGCGCGACCTGGACGATACTGCGGACAGTCTGGGGCAATTATCGACATCCCGAACCCTGGGTGTCCTGGAAAAACTCCTGGGTCTGCCCGAGTCTGAGGTGAAACAAGCCCTGTCTTCCAGCAGCCAGTTGGCGCGCTGCGGGTTGCTGACCTTGGCGCGCAATGGTCACTGCACCTTGAAAGGCAAGCTCGATCTGTTGTCCGACAACTTCGCCGATGCCATCCTCGCCCCAGACACCGAGCCGCTGTCGCTGCTACGAGGTGTCGTCACGCCCAGCCCGCCGTCAAAGCTGCAGCTCAGCGACTATCCGCATCTGGGCTTGAACCTGCAGATGCTCCAGGGGTATTTGCAGGAAACCCAGGCGCAGCACAAGCCCGGGGTCAACATCCTGCTCTACGGCCCGCCCGGCACCGGCAAGACCGAACTCAGCCGCACCCTGGCGCACGAACTGGGCTGTGATCTCTTTGAAGTGTCCACCGAGGATGACGAGGGTGACCCGATTGGCGGCGAAGCCCGCTTGCGTGCCTATCGCGCAGCGCAGCGCTTCCTGGAACGCCGCAGGGTGATGATCCTGTTCGATGAAATCGAGGATGTGTTCAACACCGAGGAGGCCCCGTCCATGTTCAACGGCCTGTTCCGCCGATCTGGCGGCGGCCGCGAGCGCAAGGGCTGGATCAACAAGAGTCTGGAAGCCAACCCCGTGCCCACCTTCTGGCTGACCAATTCCATCCGCAGCCTGGACGCCGCCTACATCCGCCGCTTCGACTTCGTGCTGGAACTGCCTGTGCCGCCGCAGCGCGTGCGCGAGACCATCGCTACCGAATGCGTCGGGGAGCTGGCCGATGCGCCCACCCTGCGCGCACTGGCATCCAGCAACGACCTGGCGCCCGCCGTGCTCACCCGCGCTGCGTCCGTGCTGCAAACAATCCAGTCCCGCATCCCGACCGGCCAAAGCAACACAGCGCTGCTGCAACTGGTGAACAACACGCTGCAGGCGCAAGGCCATGCACGGGTGAAGGCGAGCGACCCCAACCGCCTGCCGGACACCTACGACCCCGCCTTCATCCACGCCGACACGGATCTGGCCGCCATGGCTGCCGGCATCCAGCAGGCCGGCAGTGCCCGCCTGTGTCTGTACGGCCCACCAGGAACAGGAAAGACCGCCTACGCTCGCTGGCTGGCCCGGCGGCTGGATCGTCCCCTGCTGGTCAAGCGCGCCTCCGACCTGCTCAGCAAGTGGCTGGGCGAGAGCGAACAAAACATCGCGCAGGCTTTCCAGCAAGCCGAGAGTGATGGCGCGGTGCTGCTCATCGACGAGGTGGACAGTTTCCTGCAGGAGCGGCGTGGGGCTACGCATTCCTGGGAAGTCACGCAAGTGAACGAGATGCTCACGCAAATGGAAGCCTTCTCCGGCGTATTCATCGCCACCACCAACCTGATGGATGACCTGGATGAAGCCGCCTTGCGCCGCTTCGACCTCAAGGCCCGCTTCGACTACCTCACTCCCGAGCAAGCCTGGGCCTTGCTGCGGCGTCAATGCAGCCATCTTGATCTGCCGTCGCCCGAGCCCGGCTTGCGCAAGCATCTTGACCGACTGGGTCTGCTCACGCCGGGTGACTTTGCCGCCGTGATTCGTTGCCACCGCTTCCAACCGATGGTCAGCGCACGCAGTTTGGTGGAGGCGCTCAGTGCCGAATGCGCCCTCAAGCAGGGCCACAAGGCAGCCATTGGTTTCGTTTGAACACTTCGGAGCACAACATGTCGCACGGTCTGAGCAAATCCCGCATTACCAGCAACCGCCAATGCCCCAAACGGCTGTGGCTGACCGTCAACCGCCGCGACCTCTTGGACGACACGGCGACCAAGGCTGCCATGGAGACCGGCCACAAGGTCGGCGCCATTGCCCAGAGCCTGGTGCCCGACGGCGTTCTCATCGACATCAAAGACTTGCGCATAGCCCTGCACCAGACCACGCTGGCCTTGGCCGCCAAACCCCGCCGCCCAATCTTCGAAGCCACGGTGCAACACGCGGGCGTGCTGGTGCAGGCCGACGTGCTCATTCCCCAGGGGAGGCGCTGGCGCATGGTGGAGGTCAAATCCTCGGCCCGTGTGAAGGACAATCAGGTGGAAGACGCCGCCATCCAGAGCTGGGTGTTTCGTCAGGCCGGGGTGCCGCTGTGCGGCGAGGGCATTGCCCACATCAACACCGCGTTCGTCTATCCCGGAGGCGACAACTACGACGGACTGCTGATCGAACAACACCAGTCCGACGCCGTGGCCGCGTTGCAACCCCAGGTGCCCCAGTGGATCGACGCCGCGCGCAAGACGTTGAGCATGAAACGGGAGCCAAAGATTGAACCCGGCGCGCAATGCACCGATCCCTTTCCCTGTCCGTTCCAGGCCCATTGCATCTTGCCTCAGGAGGGCTACCCGGTCCACATCCTTCCGCATGGCGGCAAACTCGTGGCACAACTTCAGGCCGAGGGCTATGCCGATTTGCGCGACGTGCCCCAAGCACGCCTCACCAACCCACGCCATGTGCGCGTGTGGGCCNTGCCGGACACCTACGACCCCGCCTTCATCCACGCCGACACGGATCTGGCCGCCATGGCTGCCGGCATCCAGCAGGCCGGCAGTGCCCGCCTGTGTCTGTACGGCCCACCAGGAACAGGAAAGACCGCCTACGCTCGCTGGCTGGCCCGGCGGCTGGATCGTCCCCTGCTGGTCAAGCGCGCCTCCGACCTGCTCAGCAAGTGGCTGGGCGAGAGCGAACAAAACATCGCGCAGGCTTTCCAGCAAGCCGAGAGTGATGGCGCGGTGCTGCTCATCGACGAGGTGGACAGTTTCCTGCAGGAGCGGCGTGGGGCTACGCATTCCTGGGAAGTCACGCAAGTGAACGAGATGCTCACGCAAATGGAAGCCTTCTCCGGCGTATTCATCGCCACCACCAACCTGATGGATGACCTGGATGAAGCCGCCTTGCGCCGCTTCGACCTCAAGGCCCGCTTCGACTACCTCACTCCCGAGCAAGCCTGGGCCTTGCTGCGGCGTCAATGCAGCCATCTTGATCTGCCGTCGCCCGAGCCCGGCTTGCGCAAGCATCTTGACCGACTGGGTCTGCTCACGCCGGGTGACTTTGCCGCCGTGATTCGTTGCCACCGCTTCCAACCGATGGTCAGCGCACGCAGTTTGGTGGAGGCGCTCAGTGCCGAATGCGCCCTCAAGCAGGGCCACAAGGCAGCCATTGGTTTCGTTTGAACACTTCGGAGCACAACATGTCGCACGGTCTGAGCAAATCCCGCATTACCAGCAACCGCCAATGCCCCAAACGGCTGTGGCTGACCGTCAACCGCCGCGACCTCTTGGACGACACGGCGACCAAGGCTGCCATGGAGACCGGCCACAAGGTCGGCGCCATTGCCCAGAGCCTGGTGCCCGACGGCGTTCTCATCGACATCAAAGACTTGCGCATAGCCCTGCACCAGACCACGCTGGCCTTGGCCGCCAAACCCCGCCGCCCAATCTTCGAAGCCACGGTGCAACACGCGGGCGTGCTGGTGCAGGCCGACGTGCTCATTCCCCAGGGGAGGCGCTGGCGCATGGTGGAGGTCAAATCCTCGGCCCGTGTGAAGGACAATCAGGTGGAAGACGCCGCCATCCAGAGCTGGGTGTTTCGTCAGGCCGGGGTGCCGCTGTGCGGCGAGGGCATTGCCCACATCAACACCGCGTTCGTCTATCCCGGAGGCGACAACTACGACGGACTGCTGATCGAACAACACCAGTCCGACGCCGTGGCCGCGTTGCAACCCCAGGTGCCCCAGTGGATCGACGCCGCGCGCAAGACGTTGAGCATGAAACGGGAGCCAAAGATTGAACCCGGCGCGCAATGCACCGATCCCTTTCCCTGTCCGTTCCAGGCCCATTGCATCTTGCCTCAGGAGGGCTACCCGGTCCACATCCTTCCGCATGGCGGCAAACTCGTGGCACAACTTCAGGCCGAGGGCTATGCCGATTTGCGCGACGTGCCCCAAGCACGCCTCACCAACCCACGCCATGTGCGCGTGTGGGCCGCCACCCGCAGCGGCAAGCCTTATATCGACGCTTCGCTTCGCGAAACCCTGCGCGCTTTGCCGTACCCACGCATTTACATCGACTTCGAAACCCTCAACCCCGCCATTCCGCTGTGGGCCGGAACCCGGCCCTATCAGCAGGTTCCCTTCCAGTGGTCGTGCCATATTCAGCAGGCTGATGGCAGCGTGGAACATCAAGCGTTTCTGGCGGAAGGTCATGATGATCCCCGTCCGAAATTCATCCGCACCCTGCTTGACGCCGTGGGCAAAACCGGCCCCGTGCTGGTGTGGAATCAAACCTTCGAGAAGAGCCGGTTAAGAGAACTGGCCGAGATGTATCCCCAACTCGCCACCAAGATTCAAAAACTCATTGGCCGCATGGTCGATTTGTGGCCTCTCGTCCGCGAGCACTACTACCACCCCGACATGAGGGGCTCCTGGTCAATCAAGGATGTGCTGCCGACCATTGCTCCGGATCTGGCGTATGACGATCTGGAGGTGGCTGGCGGCATGATGGCGCAGGAGGCGTTTCGACACATCTTGTCGCAGAAAATCGACGCTGATCAGAGAGAATCCAAGCGCAAGTCGCTTTTAGCCTATTGCGAGCGGGATACGCTGGCGATGGTGCGGGTGGTGGAGTTTTTACGATGATTCACTTTACTCTCAAACCCATCGGCGGTACCGCCGGATTCGTCATCTACAACATCATTTCGTACTCCGCATGCAAGGGCATTAAGGGAGACACTTTCTATGAAGAGGTGTCGTCCGGCTTTCATGTGTTTTCGGGGACGGATTCGCTGTATTTCACCCAGAACCTGCCCGATGCTTATGCCTTCATCATGGGACGCCTAACCGCCTTTGAAGCAGAACGCGCCAAACTCTCGTGACGCACTCCTCGGATTGATACATCGACCGGACGACTCTCAATGCCCTTTTCGGATCAAAAAATCAATGAATGAAAACTGGTATTTCACTGCCCCTTGGGATCCAGTCCCGATCCGGCGTGGCGATGCACTCGGGTTTCGGTTAATCGCAGACCATTTCGCAGACCTGATCGCTCCTGGCCTGAGCAATGGCACCTCGGATGCACGCTGGATAGCGATCCTTTCGTGGTGTTTGCAATGGTCGGGGGTTGCCTGGCGCAAGGCCGGAGGGGGCGATCTCTCAACGCGCGACGGCCAGAAGGCGCGCTACGCATGGCTGCGCCCGCTTGAACTGTTGTGGGTCGCTCGCACGCTTGAGTCAGGACAAACTACTGGTCAGCTACGCGGCAAAAGAGGTGTGCAGCGCTGGCTCAATCTAAAAGAGCGCAAACGCCCAGCAAACTTCACAATGTCGGCCGATCAATTTCGGCGCTATCGGCAAATCGGCACATACGGGGTCTACCGCGTTGCGTTGCGCAGCATGCCGGGGCTGACGACGGGCGACGGATGGACACTTGGGGACGAGGGGCAAAAGCTCGCAAAACTTGTCAACCAGAATCTTCCCAAGAGCGCGCAGCTTGAACAAGAACAGTTTAAAAGCACTAGATGGGGGAGTTGGTCTGGTAATGAAGCTCGTTACTGGGTCGAAAATGGCTGGAAAGATTGGAATTGCAAATCATCCAGGCAATTTCTTCCGACGCCCAACGAAGCCATCCTTGAACTATTGCCAAATGAGGAACGCAAGATCCTCCGCGCTGCGATATTCGACAAGGACTCAACGCGTTTGAAGATGGCGGAAATTGTTGCCCGTGCGGAAAACGCAAAGACACACGCCGAGATTTGCGATGTGCTCGCTAAAAATTTTCCAGACACTCTCTCTTCTCTCCCAGCATTCACGCGCTTCGCTGACGCGGCAATGGATGCAATGCGCGCGATGTGGATTCAGATCAACCAAAACAAAGACAGCCAGACGCCGACCATCGATTCCATCGCCGGGTCTATGAAATCTAACGGGCTGGAACCACTTCTTAAGGCAGGCCGTGAATGGTGTGCGTGGCTGAAGTCGAATCAACAAAGCGGCTTCCCGAAAGGACACGACGTAGTGACAGCGCTTGCCGAATCTTTATCAAAAGCCAAGACGCCCACCGATCAAATTCGTGCCCTGTCTCTACACCACGAAGAATATGGGGGGGGCGGCGCTGGTTCCGCATTCAGGATGACAAGCTAAAGCCGCTCGTTGCCGACAACGGTATTTCAGCGTCTGCCTACCGCTTTCGACTGCTTCCCCTAGTGCGTCTGGCAGCACAGTGTGGTGTCGGTGACATGAGAAATGCATATGACGCAATCGTCCCAAAAGATTCCGGCGATGAGGAAGCAGACGATGAATGATCCAGACTGGAAAGAAGTTCTTCCGGCTGCGCCGAAAGGAGGGCGGCTCAAAGAGGCGTGGATGACCGCCTTCGACCTGCCCGATGAGGGTTTGCTGGTGGAACATCTGCTGCCTTCATTATTAGGCATGAACAACTCGCTGTCGCTGGAGGTTAAGGAACGCAAACTGTTTTTTGGCGAACTGGGAACAACACTTGAGTCGTTCCGCAACCGAATCACCATACTCACGTCGCCCCCACGCGGGGAGCGTGAGACTTCGCAATACCCGTGGCTGTGGCGTTACGTTAGCCACTTCACGGTCGGTGCCGAAGAACGTGCCGTCCAGCATGCCAAATTGTGGGCATTTCACTGGCAGTTCAAGGGGGCCGTTGATCAACTTGAACTGCACATCTCCTCGACCAATCTCACCGAGTCTGCATTCAAACATCAGGTGCAAGCCGGCTGGCAGGTGACGGTACCTCTGAACACCACAGAGCAAACAGCCACCTGGGGCGAGCTCGTGCCATTCCTCAGTGCGCTCGCAGAATCGGCTGGCGATACGGCCAACGAGCGTCTTAAGCGACTCATCGGCGCACTCGATCGTGCGAAATGCCCCGATGACGTAACGTTCATTGTCAGTACCCCTGGCGGCAAAAGTGCGGCCAAACAGCTCAAGCAGTTCACCCCGAGCGAGATGCACATCCTCACGCCGACGATTGGCGAATGGAACGATAAAACCATCAAGGCTTGGAGTGACGATGCAGGCGTTAGCCCCGACAAGCTGCATTTGAAGTGGATCGCCCAAAGCCATCCATGGGCGGCAAGGCCGGGGTGGTCCCTGACAGAGTCAGCGTGTAAAAAACTCCTGGCCAATCGCGTGAAAATCCAGCGCATTCCGGCTGAGCCTTGGCTCAGCGAACAACACCGCAAGGAAGATGAGCGATGGAGTCATGCGAAGCTGTACCTGCTGCGCAAACCCAGGCAACGCAACTTTTATCTGCTGGTAACCTCAGCCAATTGGAGCGCTGCTGCATGGGGATGTGGAAAGACGGCCCCACGCAACTTCGAGCTTGGCGTGGTTGTCCAGACCGATTGGTCTGCAATCAAATCGATCGACAAAGCCTTCGATACGTCCGATCCGCCTTGTTATGTTGACAAATCCGATGAGGATGAAAGCACGTCAACATTGGAGTGGGCAGAAGCGATTTGGAAAGACGAGGTGGTTACTCTGCACGTCCGCAGTTCCAGCCCGGATACAAAAATCACAGCCTCTCTATTTTTCAGCAAGGCCCCGGTCGAGAAACCAGTAGCGATCATGGATGGCGTTGGTTCATTTCCGTGGAATGACGCAGAAAATACGCCGCACTACGCACGGTTCACGCAAGAGAATTCGATCCTTGAGGTCAATGTCCTTGATCTTCGGCCATCGGAAGAGTTCAAGAAGACCCCACTACCCGAAACCGACCTCGATCCCGACGCTGAACAGAAGCTGCGCGATTCGTTTCTGCTGCAGCGTTATGGCGGGTTAGACGCCGAGGAAAGCTTGGCAATCAGACCTGGCAACCCAAAGTCCCATGGTTCTGCAGCGCAGCCTGCTGACTACTCGGTAATGGCGTTGACAGTGGCACGCAAGGGATTCGGAATTGTCGATGCGTGGCAAAATGTCCTGACTGACGCGGAAAACGACCCTATATCGTACGAGTCTGTGTATGCGGACGGCCGGGCACTGCAGGCCTACTTCGCACGCAGCATTGAAGCAGCCGATAGGCTCGTTGCAGAGGAATTGGAATGGCGTCTCAACCTCAAAGAAAAAACCTGATGGATGACCTCAAACTCGACGGGCGGAAATGGCGCTTTCTCGACAAACCCGATGCTTATATCAACAGCGACAGCTCGCTCAAGCTCAAGCTTGAGCCATTAAAGCGCCAATTCAAAACAGCCAAACATATCCTCACATGCATGCAGGATGGGCGGGGCGTGCTCTTGGCCGATGATGTCGGCCTAGGCAAAACAACCGTTGGTGCGCTTGTCGCTTGGGCGGTCGCCTGCCAGGGCAAACGCGTGCGCATCTACGCCCCCAACGATGTGCTTCGGCGACGCTGGGCAAAGGAGCTCGAAGACTGGGCAGAGAAGCTCAAAGACATCAAAGGCGCGAGCGCGGACCGGATCAAGCAGGGCAAGCAGGGCAGTGTCAAGAGGTTGCATGATGGCAGGATTCAAGTCACGACGCACTTTGACCTGGTGAAAAGCCACACGAATCGCGAACAGAAAACGGGATGTGATCTGATGATCATCGATGAGGCACACCGCGCGAAAGGCGAAGAAAGCGCTTTTAGCGATGCCCTGAACAAACTTGGCGGCAGTGCCAAGCGCAAGCTGATTCTCACAGCCACGCCATTCAGCATCCGCATCAAAGAACTTGTCAGCTTGCTGAAGTTCGTCGGCGCGACGAATTTTGATGCCGTGACACGGTATGCGGACGATCTGGAACGTCTCTACACCTTGGGCGATGGCCACGACGCAAAAGGCGAAGCCGCCCGCCTTGTCCAAGCAGCGGAAAAGGCGATCGAAGAAATAAAAACCTACATCATTCGCCATAGCGTGGAAGATCTGCCTAGCGAGAAGAAACATTATGGTGAGATCGGGGAATCATGGGAGATTCAAACACCACCAGCTTCAGACGAGGACGTTCAGCTTCTTTTGCGGGTGGACCGTATTCTTCAACTGGCGCCAGAGCGTAAAGGCGAACGTCGCAACGACCCGCGTTTTCACGTCGGTTGGCAGCACATTGAAATTGAACTGGCGTGCGCCGCCAAGCGGGTATCGGCCCGTGCTGATGATGCATTGCACGAGCACATCAGATCAGCGCAGGAATCGCTGAAAAAACAGACACATCCCCATCCGAAGATTGCTGCTGTATGCGAAGCGATCCGACCGGTGATTGATGGAGGCGAAAAAGTGCTGGTGTTCTGCCACCATCGCGCAACCGCTAGCGAATTGCTTGGCGCGCTCGAAATCGGTCTGAGAACTGTCGTTCCCTGTGACAGCCCATCCGAGGAAGTGTGGAGGGAAGCATGGAAGCTGACGCTGCTGCCAAATGAGGATTCACTCATAAACCCGTTGATCGACTGGTTCTGCTCGCCTGGCTTGCGTGCCCAATTGACTACCTGGATTGGCGAACCGGCGCGCACCGCGGAAGAACTTGCCAAACAATTCGAAAATACGAGGCCACGTCACTCCGCCAAAGACGTGCCAACGATCCGCGATGCTGCGAGGAGATTGAGTGACACGCTTCTTGACAAGCAGTCGAAGTCCACCCGAGCAGTGTTGAACTCCATCGGAAAAGCCTGCTTTGGCTCGCGGTTCCCCGGAAGGCTGGATGAAGGCTTTCGGGCAATGGGCGCATGGGATCAAGACGACCAGGGCGAATCGCTGGAAACGCTTTACACCGGCCAGCCCGATATCGTGCTCGCGCTCTTCAACAGCCCGTTCGGCCCAGATGTTCTCGTCGCAACTGATCGCTTGAGCGAGGGCGTCGACTTGCATCGTTGCTGTCGCCACTTGATTCACTATGAACTTGACCCCAGCCCGGTGCGCACTATCCAGCGCAACGGACGCATCCGCCGCGTCGGTTCGTGGGCTGCGGTGACTCAACAGCCGATACGTTACGCCTATCCCATGTTCAAAGGTACCCGGGATGAAAAAGCTACGGAAATCATGCGTAGACGCATTGATGCTTTTGGAATACTGCTTGGCGGCGTGCCGACTCTCGACAGCGACACGAGCAGTGCCAAACAAAGCTTTGCGGATTCCGTTTTGAAAGAGGCGGACAGCAGACTCTGTTCGAACAATAAAAAGCTCTGTGTAGCAGGCAAGTAACCTCCGACTTATTCAGATGACATTTTTCCATCCCTCTAGTCCTGACGTTGTGCACTACATGAATCTGGCAGCACGCGGACAGCACCATGCCGCGCGCTGAAGCCAATCACACTCTGGCCCGCCAATGGGAGATGCTCAAGCTGCTGCCGCCGCGCCCGCCGGGGATCACCGCCGCCGAGTTGACGGGCAAACTCGGCGATCTGGGCTACGACGTGACCAAGCGCACGGTGGAGCGTGATCTGAACGAGCTTTCGCGCTTGTTCGGCTTCACCTGCAACGACGAACGCATGCCCTATGGCTGGCATTGGATGGAAGGGGCGTCGCTCAACCTGCCCGGCGTCAGTCTGGGGGACGCCTTGTCGCTGCGCCTGGTGGAAGACCAGTTGCGCCCGCTGCTGCCTTCCGCCTTGCTTCGTGCCTTGGAGCCACGCTTGCAACAAGCGCGCGACAAACTGGCGGAACTGGCGCCGAGCAATGCGCAGGCGCGCTGGGCGCGCAAGGTGCGGACGGTTCCTGCCAGTCTGCCCTTGCTGCCGCCGCAAGTCATGCCCGGCGTGCTCGACGCCGTGCAGGAGGCCTTGCTGGGAGACAGGCAAGTGCAGGTGCATTACCAGCGCGCGGGCGAAACCGATGCCACCCTCTACACCCTGCATCCGCTGGCCCTGGTGCAGCGCGGGCCGGTGAGCTATCTGGTGGCCACGGCATTCGACTACCCCGATATCCGCACCTACGCCGTGCACCGCATGCGCAGCGCCGAGGTGCTGGAGAAGATCGCGCAAGCGCCTGCCGGGTTTGATCTGGACGCTTACATCGCCTCCGGCGCCTTGCAGTTCGGTGCTGGCCAAACCATTCGCCTCAAAGCACGTGTCGATGTGGCCCTGGCGCAAATCCTGCGCGAAACGCCGTTGTCGGAAGACCAAAGCCTGGGTCAAGTTTGGAACGGCTTTTGTGCCCTGAACGCCACCGTGCAGGACACCTGGCAACTGCGCTGGTGGCTGCTGAGCCATGCCAATCAGGCCGTGGTGCTCAGCCCCGCTGCACTGCGCGCCGATCTGACGTTGCGCATCGCCGAGGCGGCGGCGTTGTACGGGGTTTGAGTGCGCCCGCCGGGCCGTTGTCCGGTTTCGGCGTCTCGTTCATTGCCCCTGTGTTTCCCCTTGTTGTGCGGCGTTGTGACGCAGCGCAACCCCCTCCCTTTGCGCGACGTATGTTGTCGCACACCCTGCGCAGAATGCAGTCATCCATCGCGGAGGGCTGTTTGCACCGCCGGTCTGTATCGAAGCTTGTCTGACCACTTTCGCGCCTGATGTGGCGTTGCGAAAGGCCGGGCGACGCATTGATCGATGGCCGGTGAATCCAGCACGCACCCCGCGGTTCGTTGTCGCAACCACAGGAGTTGGGGATGAAGAAAGCAGGGGGAATTCTGGGCATCATCGGTGGCGTGTTTGGCGTGTTCGCCGCGCTGGTCACCTTGTTCATTGGCGGGGTGGGCGGTGCGTTCCAGGCGAGCGGGGCGGGTACCATCATCGGTCTGGGCTGGGGCGGGTTGGCGTTCTCGTTCCTGAGCATCATCTTCGGGGCGGTGAGCCTGGGAGCACGGTCCCGCACGGTCGGCGTGCTGTTGACGCTGAGCGCGCTGGGCGGTGCCATCCTCGGCGGCACCATGGTGGCCATCTGCATGGTGTTGGCGCTGGTGGGCGGTGTGCTCGCCACGCTCGGCACCAAACCGGAGCCTGCCGGAACCACCCTCGCGCCCTCGGCCATCCCCACGCGGCGACGCGGCAAACTGGGGAAAGTGCTGGGCGCTGTGGCTGCCGTCGTTGCCGTGGCCATCGTCGCCCTAATGGCCATCGGCATCGAGAGCAAGCGGGGTGGCGGCGGGCATGGTTCGCTGACGCCAGCATCGGCACCAGCGCGGTCACCAGTACCGGCACAGTCAACGTCCTCACCTGCCGCAGCGGCTTCGTCGCCCCAGGCGTTTCAGGTGGGGGAGACATTCGCCACCCAGACCTTCCACGTCACCATCACTTCAGCCTCCGTGGTGCACAGCGTGGGCGACCTGCTCACCAGCAAGGCCCCCGCTGGCGCCGAGTATGTGGCGGTCGCCTGGCGCTACACGAATCGCTCCCAGGCGCCGGTCTCCGCGTTCGCCGTGCCCAGTGTGCATCTGCTCGATGCGCAAGGCCATCGCTACGACGCCGACCTGGAGGCGTCCAGCTTCTATGCCGCGCAAATCCATGCCAGCGCCAAGGCGCTCAGCGACGTGAATCCCGGCATCACGCTGACCGATGGTGACGTGTTCGAAGTCAGCTCGACACAGTTCAACCCCGCCACCTGGACGATTCAGGTGCGTGTGGATGGGCAGGACGTGATCGTGCGCTTCCCAGCGTTGTCGTCGACGCAGGCAAGCGCCCCTGTCAAACCGAGTGTGCAGGCGGTAGCGCGTGCTTCGATCCAACCGGCGGTGTCTTCGGCCCCCATGGGTGCGGCGAGCACAGCATCTGAACCTGCATTGCCCGCTGCGCCAGTTGCATCCGCTTCACAGACTACGGCATCACCAACGGCCCCGGCCAGCGTTTCAGCACAGTCTCAGCCGTAGGGGGCAGGACGGCCAGTTTTCGCCAGACTTGGCGCTGCAACCATAGCCTTGACGGGCTGATTCAACAGGAGCGGAGCATGGAAATTTTTGGAACGAGCCGGGCCGTCGCTGGCGTGCAACGACCTGCCATGAAAACACTGGTGATCCACAACACCGCGATGTGAGCTTTCAGCAAGTCTGGGCGGTGTTGGGGCGGACATTCAACTTTCCCATCCAGATCATCCGCCAGATTGCCCTGCAGGCGCATCGGGAGGGCACGGCTGACGTGTTCACAGCCAGCAGGGAGGTCATCGAGGCCAAGAGCAACGTGTGTGATCGGGTGGCCGAGACCGAGGGATGTCCGCAGTTGATGTTCTCAGTGCGGGATGCTTGAGGCTACTGGGTGCTGCTTATTGACGCCGCCAAGCACCTGCTCCGAGTTGTAGATCCGGGAACCCGTTATCCCTTGTCCCCGCCTTTGATTTGTACCGGCACCCCGCGAGGGTGCTGGTGTTTTTGGCGTTCAAGGCGCAGCCGAGAACGATGCTTTTCGGGTCTCGGGCGGAGCCTGAGCAGGTGGGGACGGGGGCACAAACGCAGAAACCGGCAAGCGAAGCGCGGGCGGTTTCGAGGATTGTGACCACGGCCCCCTACCCTGCACTTCTTTCTTGAGTGTTCGGCATGGCGGGATTGAAAACGAGGCAGTGACGGAGCAGTGACAAGGGGCTGACGAAGCCTCGACGAGGCCATCCCGTGGCACTGACTGAGGCATGACGCGACCTCGACGTGGCCTCGACGAAGCCTTGACGGCGGTTTGCGGCCCCCCTCGATAAGCACTCATCATGAATACAGAGTGCGATGCCATGGCCGACGAGCCTGAAAATCAACCCCAAAAGGGTGAAAGAATGAGCGCACGCCAGGCTCTCATCCTTGGCGACCTCAAACGATTCCGTGATGGTGGCCCGATTGCTCGGGTGCATGCCGAAACCATTGGATTGCGCGATGACATCGCCGCGACGATCCACGCCGGCGTACCGATGGAATTGATTGTCGAATCGGTGGTTCGGCGCTGCGGTGTAGACCGACGCGCAGCCATTGAGGGGCTTCGACAAACTCTTGCCGGCATCGGCGTCGAGTTCAAACTTCCTCGCGGCCATCGCCCGAAAAAGACCGCGCTTGGCGAGGATCTGAGCGCGGCGAGGCCGGTCGTGTCTGTGACCACACCTGCGGTCGCACCGCCGCCCGCCTCGCATCCCGCGCCCATGTCCACACCCGCCGCGCCACCACAATCAACCTCAATGGCAGGGGCAAAGAACGATGGGGCTGCACCATGGACGCCGATGCCCGGTGTTGCGCCACCGCCTGGCTCGGTCGGTCCGGTTGGGCCTGGACATGTTGACAAGACAAGCGGCAAGCCCATTCCGCCAGACTGGTTTCATCATCCGCAGACGGATCAGTACCACCCGCCGAAGACAACCATCGACCCCGTCACAGGAAAACTCAACCTCATCCCGGCGGGCATCGTGCGCGGCAATTTTCCTTCGCCCGAGGAACAGCGGCGCGGCCTGCGTCGGGCCGAGGGCTTGTGACCGGTTTGCGGCCCCAGTGCATATCCACTCAGGGCTGGTCGTTCCGGTCATGAACCTGATGGAGAACCACGATGTCACTCAAAACATTCGTCGTCGATGGCGACAAGGGCGGGGTCGGCAAGACCATGGTGTCGCGCCTGCTCGCGGAAACCTACCTGCGGGGCGAGGAGCTTGGCTTGCCCAAGTGCCAACTCATGGTGGCGGATGCCGACAAGACCAACCCCGACTTCTGTGGCGAAGGCGGCTATGAGACCTGCGACCAATTCGGCTCCATGCTGGTTGANGATGTTCTCAGTGCGGGATGCTTGAGGCTACTGGGTGCTGCTTATTGACGCCGCCAAGCACCTGCTCCGAGTTGTAGATCCGGGAACCCGTTATCCCTTGTCCCCGCCTTTGATTTGTACCGGCACCCCGCGAGGGTGCTGGTGTTTTTGGCGTTCAAGGCGCAGCCGAGAACGATGCTTTTCGGGTCTCGGGCGGAGCCTGAGCAGGTGGGGACGGGGGCACAAACGCAGAAACCGGCAAGCGAAGCGCGGGCGGTTTCGAGGATTGTGACCACGGCCCCCTACCCTGCACTTCTTTCTGGAGCGTTCGGCATGGCGGAATTGAAAAAAGGGGTTCGCAAACAGGTTCGCAAAAGGGTGCGTGAAGGGGTTCGCAAACAGGTTTGTGAAATGGTGTGGCAACGGGTTCGTAAAAGGGTGCGCAAACAGGTTCGCTGAATGGTTTGCGACCACACGCCATAAGCACTCAGTGTGGCTTCGGAGCATGATCATGGGCGAGGAATCTGAAAATCAACCCCAAAGGGGCGAAAGGAAGGGCTCGGCCCAATCGCTGAATGCACAGCAAGCTGAAGAAAAACCCAAGCGCCAGTCGCGTGCGGCCTATCTTCTGCGGTTGGATTTTGCGCAATTGCGCGCCAACGACGGGATGATGGCTGCCGCACAGGATCTGGAACCCCTCGCAAGCGAGATTGCCGATCTACTCGTAGCGGGGGTTGCTCCGACACTGATCCTCAAATCGGTCATGAACCGCCTGAGCATCAGCAAGCACATCGCGGTCCATGCCATCCGTCTCTGCCTGACGGAATCAGGCGTCGAGTTCAAACTTCCTCGCGGCCACCGCCCGAAGAAGACGGCGCTGGGCGAGGACTTGAGCGCGGCGAAGCCGAAAGTGTCTGGGTCCACATCTGCGGTCGTGTCGCCGCCCGCCACGCATCCCGCGCCCGTGTCCACACCCGTCGCGCCACCACAAGCCAACCCAACGGCAGGGGCAAAGAAAGCGGCTGTTGCCGACACCGAGCCCTTGCCGGACATTCCGCGCGGCGACCTGACGCACACCGAGCGCGAGAAGGTCTCCCTTGCGTTCTTCGCCCGTGATCGCTTCGGTGGGCGCAATGCGTCCCAGGTGTCGCCCGCCGAACTCACCGCCGATGAACTGGCCTGGCTGGAAAAGCTGTGGGACTTGACCGCGCCCGTCGACCCGAAAACGGGTGACCCCTACCGCATCCGCGCATTCACCCCGGCGGGCCGTCCGATCGATGACAGGCCGGTAGCCCCGGGCGGCGGGGTCATGGTGGACGACTTGTTTGTCGAGGGCCTTGACCCCGCTCTGTGGAAAATCTGTCAAAGAAAGGGGATGGGGCTGGAGCAACACCCCCAATACCCTGACGAGCTACGCGCGGTCTACCCGCACGGCGGCAAGAGCGTGCCGTTCCCGAAGGAGAACGTCAACGGCATCCTGACCGGCATGCACCCCAGATTCCCGCTCAGATCCTCGTGATGGTTTGCGGCGCTCGGCGATAACCCCTTGCGCGGGTTGTCCGCGTGAGCGAGGACATCATGATCAAGACCTATTTTGTGGACGGCGACAAGGGCGGCGTGGGCAAGAGCTTCGCCGCGCGGGCCATCGCCGACATGCTGATGCAGTCGGCCAGGTTCAAACTGCCGAAGCCCATCCGCCAGCTTTTAGTTGTCGATGCCGACGAGTCCAACCAGGATGTATGCGGAGATGGCGGCTTCCCGGAGATCGAAACCGTGAACGGCTGCAACGTGCGCGGCATGTTTGCGCCGATCTCCACGCCCCAGCAGTGGGTGCAGGCGGGCGACCGGGTGTTCGACGCCATCCCGCAATGGGGCGACGACGAGGGCCGCGTGGTGTTCTCCCTGCCTGCCGGGGCCGGGCTCGCCATTGCCAAGGCCGCTGAAGTCACCGCCGTCATGGAAGCGCTCAACGCCGTGCATGTCTGGGTGATCGGCACCGACGCGGGCTCGGTGGAGCAATTGCAGCAACGCATCGATGCCTTCCCGGCGTTCTACCAGCAGGGCTTCGTCATCCGCAACCTGCGCCACGGCGTCGCCGACGACTTCACCCACTGGAACAAGAGCGCCACCCGCGCGGCTGTGAAAGATTGGGGCTGGCAGGAAATCGACCTGCCGGTGCTCACCCCGTCGGTGGCGTCCGACCTGGCGCGCACGCCATTGCACATCGCCGAGCGCGACAAGGCGTCGACCAACGGCAAGAAGCTGGGGCTGGGTTCGCAGGTGTCGGTGAAGACCTTCCGCGGTATCGCGGGCGACCGGCTGGCGGCACTGGAGCGCTTCACGCCGAAAATGTCGGCTGAACTGTCCGCAGACGTTTCCACAAACCCCAATGGAGCATTCGCATGAGCATCTATGCCGAACTCATCGAGCGCTTCACGGAAGACGGGCTGTCGTCGGCGCAGCAGGCCGAGATCGATGCCATCCGGTTGGCGACCCGGTTTGACGACGACGACACGCTTTGGGGTGTCGTGCTGCCGATCTACTTCCTCTCCAACCGCCGCGAGCAGGCCCGCGTCGATCAGGAAGCCCTGTTGCGGGCGATCCAGAACGTGAGCACGGGCGGGGTGGATGCCGACCGGCTGGGCAAGGCGGTGGCCCGGCATATCGATGCCACCGAGATCGAGGTTCCGGCGCCGGAGATCGATCCGGCGAAGATCGCCAAGGCGGTGGCCAGGGCGGCCGTGCCGGATCTCTGCGCGGCCATTGAAACCGAGTTGCAAAACCGGGTGCTCAAGCTGGATGCTGCAGCCGCTCACGAAGCGCTGCGCGGCGCGGTGTCCGACACGCTGTTTTCGTGGCAGGTGGCGGCCGGTGTCGGTGCCGCGCTGCTGCTGGTGATTGCGGCCTACTGGTGGGGTGGCAAGCAAGTGGAATGGCAGGATCAGCCGGTGATCGCGCAGATGCAGAGTCAGATCCAGCAGATGCGTGCCGAGCCTGTTGTGCCCCATCGGCGGCGTTGAAGGATGGTCGTTTATCGCCGCGCCCAGCGCCGCAAGTCCCGCCAGTCGCCTTGCACCTGGCGCTGCGCCCGTTGCAGCTTGACCTTGACGAATGCTGCCAGATCAGGCGCGAGGCGCACACCGAGCCGCCACGCCTCCGAGATCAGAACGGCCCACTGCCTCCACCAGCGGCGGAAAAAGAGCAGCACGGCCAGCGCGCCGAACACGCCCAGCGGCACACCCAGGTTGTTGCTGACGGCGGCATGGAACACCCAGGCGGCCAGCGCGAAGGGTGACAGCAGGATGGCGATGTGCAGCGTCAGCCGGGCGGCGTGCCAGGTGCGCTTGAGGGTTGTCCACATGATGATCTCCGGTGGCGGGTTACGCCAGCACGTCCAAGTTCTGCATGGGTTTGAGCGCCGCCGCTGGTGTCAGGCAGGATGCGTCGAACTCACGCATCGTCGCCTTGTCGATGGCACCGACTCGGTAAAGCCCCTGGGCCGCGCTGTGGATGGCCTCGAAGGCGTCACTCTTGAAGGTCGGTTTGGTCGTCATGGCAAATCTCCTGGAGATCCCCGTTGCTGATTTCTTTCGCTGCTAGCGATGTGTGGTGGCCTCTGAGAGCACTTTCGCCACCCACTTGTTCATGCTCTGGCCTTCGCGCGCTGCTGCCTTGACCGCCGCAGCGTGAATGCTCGGGTCGATTCGCAGCATCAATTTGCCTGATGCCGGTTTTTCTGGCGGTTGTTCGAGCTTCGCGCAAATCTCGATGTAGTCGTCAATGGATTCACGGAATGCCGCCTCGAACTCGGCCACGGATTCACCGTGAAAGCCAATGATGTCGGCGATGTCCAGCACGCGCCCAACCAGGATTTTGTCGTCCGGGTCGTAGGTCATGCTGGCGGCATAGCCCTTGTAGGTCATCACGTTGTTCATGGGGTCACTCCAAGTTTCTCCAGATGCTCCCGCGCCAGTCTGACGCGGTATTTCAAGGCTTCCTTCTGCGGATGCGGACGATGGAAGTAAGCGCGCAGGCCATCTTTCTCAAAGGCCACGGACGAGCCGTGCCCCTCAATCACGCGACATCCAACAGCCACGAACAACGCCTCGATGCGCGCCCACTCCAGATTACCGTTGACCGGACTGGTGAAGATCGCCTCCAGCGTTTTACGTTGCTTGCTGTTCATCAACTAATGATAGCACAAGTGATGGCGATTTCAAGTCTGTTTGCTATCATTTGCTTTGCTGCCACGCGGCATATCCATGTGTCCACACACATCGGAGATCGCCGTGCTGTCCACAACGCAACCCCCATCGTCGTCCCCATCCTGTCTTGCCCCCGCCTCGTCCTTGCGCCCGCTGGTGGCGCTACGCCGCCTGCTGGTCGTCCTGCTGCCCGCCGTAGCAGGGTTGGCCTGGACGCTCTCGGACAAACCGTATGGCGTGATCCTGTCTCCGTTACTCATCATCGGCGTCATGCTGGCGGACAACCCCCGTGGGCGCGTCCTGGCGGCGCTGGCCTACTTTGGGATCGGTGGCGCGGCGCTGCCAGCCGAAGTGCAGCGATTCTTCGGCACCGGCTGGATCCTCGGCGTCGGCCTGTGGGCGCTGTCGAGTGTGCTGCTCGCCCTGCCCTGGGCCTGGGCCTCACGCGGCTGGCATGTGGTGGTTGTGCTGCTCATCGAGGCGGTGCCGCCCTTGGGACTGTTCGGCTGGCTGTCACCGCTGGCGGTGGCTGGCGTGTTCTATCCGGGGTTGGGACTGCTGGGCTTCGCGCTTGGGCTTGCGATCCTGTGGACACTGGCGGTGCTGGTCCAAGCCAAATCCTCAACGTCCGCGATCACGCTGTCCATGGTGGCGTCGGCAGCGCTGTCGGGGGTGTCGGTGTGGGCGAATGCTGCCTACACGCCGCCCGTCGCGCCCGCTGGCTGGGTCGGGGTGAGCACCCGTGTCGGTCATGAAACCGATGACGTGATGGCTGAGGTTGGGCGCAACCAGCGATGGATCAATCAAGCCGCTGGAGTGGTTCGCGCTGAAGCAAAGTCAAAGGCAGGGGCAAAGAGAAGGTGTTTGGTGATTGTCTTGCCCGAGGATGTGGCGGGAACCTGGGGGCCAGGGACGGCGGCGCAGGTGCGGGCGGCGATGCGGCCTGGGGATGTGTGGCTGGTCGGCGCGTCGGTGCTGTCGTCTAGGCATTGGGATGGGAGTTATCTGAATGCCGTGGTGGGCCTTGGCCAGCGCGGCGATGCTGTGCTGTTCGTCTCGCCGGTGCCTGTGCCCGGCGGAATGTGGAAGCCGTGGGATGGTGAGAAGTCCTACACGGCGGCGCACTGGTGGGAGCCGGTGCAGACCATTGCTGGTGTGCGCACCTGGGCTTCCATCTGCTATGACCAGGGCATCACCTGGCCGTGGCTGCAGGCGCTCGTGCAGCGGCCTGCGGTGGTGCTGCGGGTGTCGAACACCTGGTATGAGCCTGCGGGAGCCGTGGCGCCCCGTGTCGAGGCTGCAACAACCCAGATGTGGGCCAGGCTCATGGGTGCGGCGGTGGTGACGGCGGTGAACCGGGCGGAGCGTTGAACCCCGCCTGACGGGTAGTCCAAGTGATTCAGCCTCTGAGCAGCGATTGTCGATCTACCAACCGCAGTTCACTTTCCCGGTGGGGCCGTTTCCCCGTCAAGTGCCCGAGGAAAGAAAGTCGCGACGGATGTGCCGTGCCACTCTTTTTGATATGGCGAATCCGGTCTGAATGCGTTGGAGCATGGCAAGAGTGACACTATCTGCCGGTCGGAATATCAACCGTGTCACCCCGGCGCGCAACTCGGATTCGTTGCGGACCTGCGCAAATCCGTAATCCACGTAGGTTGGTTGCTTCACGAATGGATGTTCGCCTGGCGAGATCAGGCATGTGGTCTCGTGACGTCCGCCAGGGATAGCGGTGCAAAAAGGCACCAGGACAAATTGCGCCTGTGGCCCGTAGTTCGCAATTTGGCGAGGCCCGAGCACAACGACGAATAGATGATCCCCTTGTGGGCCGCTGGCCATGAACAGCGTACCGCCCTCAATGGGTTGCCAGCCGGTCATGCGGGCGTTTTAAGCAGCGCGAGGTTTCCCGCCGCCCAGGCTCGTTGCTCAATGTTCGCCACAGTCGCCTCGACCTGGGTATCCGAGAACCCGAGTCCACGCAGTAGCGTTTCTGTTTCGATGGGAATACTCGACCCGTCGGGGTCTTCCCACTCAGGGCAGTTCTTCGGATCGTGGGTGTAGTCTCTCAACTGCAAGGCGGATTTGGTACCGAACCTGGCCCAGATGGTTTCCAGGATTTCAGCGTCGGCCTGGCTGAGTTCCATCAGATCTTCGGTGGACGTGACGCCGGTATCTGGCCGCAAGGCCATGTACCGATCTTCGCGCTCGGCGATCAGCTTGTCCCAATAACTGCCGTCGTCGCGTTCATCGGGTGTCGCATTGATGAGGTTGAGCGAAGCTGATAGAACGGGCCCGTTGGGCATCGACACCAGTGCATCGCCAATGATCGGGTCACCATACAAGCGATAGGATTCCCGCTCGGCAAGGTACATGAGCTTCATCAGCTTCAGTACCGTCATGCTTGCGTTGCGATTTGCAGCTTTCAAGAGGAAGAAAGCAGCAACTTCAGCAGCCTTCTTTTCATTGAAGAGGGGCGACCTCTTGTACTTCTTCATGGCGTTGGCACTGGAGCGCTGGGGGAAACGGCGCCCCTGGATCGGAGGATCGATGAAGGACGGTCGAAGATCTGGAGTAGGGGAGTAGGGATTTGCAACGGATCGAACTGCATGTCTATTGTCGAATTTTGCCACAGATAGGCGTCTTCGGGGTCGTTCTTGCCGGTCGAACTGCCATGGAAATACCCACTCAGGCAGCGAAACCGTGTCGCCGGACATACTGCGCCCAGAAGTGATGCCGCTGGGCGTAGCGCTCGGCAGCGTGAGGACGGCACACCCGCAGCACCTTGTCCGCCAGGCGCGAGTCGTTCAGGATGGCGGCGCGCAGGTCTTCCCAATCGTCCCGCTTGCCGCGGGAGATCACGTCGTCGATGGCGGCCAGGGTGTAGTCCTGGTGGTTGAGGTGGCGGTGTTGCATGGTGGCCATTATCGCATCGGGGCGGGGGTTTGCGGCTCAATAAAACTCCGGTCTGGTTAAAGCCCGTAGGCATCGAGGTAGCCCCACGGGTCAATCGATGGGTCAGGCTCCAGTGGTGGCGGCTGATTGACGATGCCGGTTTTGCGCCAGTCGGGGTTGTGTTGCATCTCACGCCGAGTCGGGTATCCGTCGCAGTAAGGGGTGCCCTCGTCAATCCGCGTCGGGCCGATCCTGATGAAGGGCAAAGGCTTGGCGGTGCGAACGGGTGGCGCGTCGCCCAGGCAAAAACTGACATGGCCGGCATGATCGGACTGGGCAACGACGGCTTGCTGGATGAATGCTCCAGGCACAGGCCAGGAAACGCCAACACGTGGAAACGGCAGATCGTCATGAAAGGAAAACACGTCGGCGCTGCCGTCTGGCAGGGGTTCGCGCCTGTCGGCAATGCGCCGCATGGTCGTTTCCCTGCCCAGATTCCCACCGATTGCCTCGACCTGGAAATACCAGACTGGAAACAAATCGCGCTTGCTGTAGGGTTTCCCATTGATGTCGCGTCGCTGGGGCCCCAGTTCGGCCACCAGAATGTCGCCGACCCGGAGCGGGCTGGGTAGCGCGGCATTCGCGGCGTAGATGCGCGCGCCCTCTGCGAGCGCAGCCTGACGTGCCTGCCGGTCAGCCTGCGAGGCGGCCCGCGCATCGACCTTGGCCTGCTTGCGGCGCACCTGGATCTGCTTCATGCCCGCGATGGCCGCCAGCGCGCCCTCGCGGGTCTTGTAACCCGCAAACAGTTCGGCCTTCTTCGCGACCCCGAGCCAGACCACGGCCAACACCTTGGGATCGTTGTCGATCGGGTCGCGGATGTAAGCCTCGAACTGGATCGCTTCGTCGTGGTCCATCAGTTGCAGGCCATACTTCTTGATGGCTGTCTGCCGCCACTGGCGATACTGCTTCAAGGCAACGACAGGGGCAAGAACAGAGTTTTGCGATGGGTTCATGATGAATCTCCTGGATGGTTTGTCTGGTCGTGGTGTCCTTGGTGTTCAAGCTCAACCTCATAGTCGATCTCGGCGCAAATCCGCTCAAGCTCGGCAACCGCATCGGCGGCCCACTCATGATCGAGGTCTGTGCATTCACGGCCGTCCAGTGCGTCGCTCTGCTCCTGGCCCCCGGGCGCCACGATGTCGAGTAATGGAGATCCCGTAGCATCCGCGGGCTTCGGATCGGCGCTATGTTGCCCACTGGACCCATCCCGCCGTGCGCTGGTTGGGGTTTGCAGTTCAGGATTTTCTTTGCCCCTGCCGTTGTCTTTGTCTTCGCCTTGGAAACCTGTTCCCATGTCCTCAAGATCTTGTATGCATGGGAACAGGTTTTTCCTGGGGCGTCCGCCAGCGCTGGCGGGAGGCAGTTTGCCTTGGGCGCGAAGCTCGGTCAGACGCGCTGAAATCGTGGTGTCACGAGGCGCGGCCCTGTTTGCTGCCTGGATAGATTGCCGCACCGCAGAGCGGCTCACCGTCGCACCGGACTCAAGCAAGGCATTGACGGCCTCATCGATGGCATCCACCCCGCCCCCACGGTTGTAGTAGTCCTCGGCCGTCCGGTGCACCGTGTTCTGGACACGATCATGGATCGTCACACCATACCGACCCAGCGCCGCGTCGAACTCGGCCGACTGCAGCCCACCCCAAAGCTGAACGGTCAGCGGTGGGCCATCGTGGTTCACCGCCCGATTGCGCCCGATAGCCTGGGCGACCGTCTGGGCATACTCATCCAGTAGCCACCCCCTGACCTCTGGCTGCGTCGGCAGACGCACGCCATGGTTGGCCTTGCCGTCGTCCATGATGCGATCCCACTCCGGCCGATACAACCCAGCCAGGGCCAGGGCAGCGCGGATCGCTGCATACAACCCCGCGATGCGCTCGGGCGAGAGCAGCGGCATACCGACCAGCGCGAGGTGATGCTTCTTCCAGTCGTTTTGGCCGCGTTCATGCTTGCCGTACCAGCCCACAGCAACACCCCTCTTGCTCTTGAACTCACCTGCCGCATTCAACGCGGCCAACGGCGCCTGGTGGGCCTCTTGTGCGTAACGGAGATAGGACTTGTGGGTGATGACGGCGGCGGGCCGTGGCAGTTGTGCAGCGATCTTCTCCAAGTCCGACATGTAGGTCTTCGCGGCTCGCGGGTACTCCTTGGACTTCACCTGGCCCCGGGCATACAAGTGCCCCATGTGCCGGGTCACAACCATGTTCTGTTCGGCCTGGGCTTCATGGATAGCCCCATCGACCGCTGTGATCAACTGGCGCATCGGGATCGACATGGTGGCGTCCAGAAAAATGATGCTGCCGCTTCGGATGGCCCACTCGATGACGGGCGAGACTTCGTAGAGGAACAGGTGTCCAGCCTCTTGCCGCAGTGTGCCATCTTTGCAGTTCTGCGCCAGCGTGGACAAGGCGCGCAAGGGGATGAAGAACTCATCATCGTCAGCGTCGTAGCTGATCCCCTCCCAGTCTGCCGTGCCGGTCATGCTCGCACCGGCGCGCTGGATTTGCTTGTGCAGATTGATGACGCGTTCGGCGTCCAGCGCCTGGTCGCTGCCGATCCAGGCGCCGAGGTCTTGGAACAAGGCCTCGATCTTGGGCAGCAGATCCAGGAGAGCACGGGCTTTACCCAACTCATCCTGGTCGTGTTCATCAAGGTTTTCACGCCTGCTCAGCCGCGCAATGGTCTTGGCGGTGCGCTCGCGCAGGCTTGGCAACCGATCGCGCCATGTCGAGACATGGCCGGGGCCGACATCGATCTCGCGGGCCATCGCGGTGCGCTCGTCCACGATCACCAACCGCTGGGCTTGGCGCGTGATGACGTGCCCATCATGCTCTTGCCAAATGGCCATCGCCTCGCTGAAGCCCGCCGCGGGCGCCACCAGGATCTGCGCCGAAAGCTGTTTGGGCAAACCAAGGTGCAGGAAGTGGCACGGCGGCGTCTTCGCTGGATCGAGGCCGTTCACCTTGAAAAATTCCCTGCACTTCTCGACCCGCGCCGCGTCGCGCACAAAGTGCAGCACGCCGGATGCCCCGTTCGGGCAGGTCTTGCACAACGATTGCGCCGGCCGATGGTTGTTGTCTCCGGCCCTGGAGACGGGATCGATCTTGTAGCAGGTGTGGTCGCCCTGTTCCGTGCTATTCAGGCCGTCCTGTGGCGCTTTCCGGCCGAAATAGTGAACGGCGCCTGGATTCCGATGGCAGTATTCGTCCGCCAGCTCGTGGGTTGGGGTCAGGATCAGGATGGGCAGGCCGGCAGCTTTGGCCATCAGCACCTGCGCATCGACTTGTCGGCTTTTGCCCAGCCCAACGGTCGCCGCGACGCCCATGGGTGCCAGCGGCGGTGGCATGGGCCGTTTGGGTGAGCCCCGGGCGCGCGCAGCATTGGCCGCGCGAATTGATTCAACAGCCTCACTTCTTGACTTGTGTTGATCAAAGTAATTTTCCATGGCCGACGCCATGGCAGCGCGCGCGGGCGCAAGCTCTTCTTCACGAGTTGCGACGGGGCGGGGGCGAGGGCGAGGGTGTTCGGCAGGCGAGGCAACGGCCAGGCCCGCCGCCAAGGTGGCGGTGGTGGGCATGGTCGGACCTCAGGCTTTGGCTTTGTTACGCGGGCGGCCAGGCTTGCGCTTGGCCTTGTCGGCGGTGTCGCCTGGGCTCGACGTCGAAATTTGATCGGCGAAGTTCCAAACGGAACTCGCGGGCGCTGCGACTGCCGGCTCGGTGGCCGCTGGGTATGCGAGGCCAGCCACAACGTGTTTACCAAACACCACTTCAGCCCACGCGAGCGCAGTTGCAACGTGCCAAAGCAGAGGCTGTTTTTTCTTTCCTGGTCTCAAAACGCGAGGCGGGAGCGAGGTTGGGTTTTGCGAGCACGCACCTCTGATTGCGGCTTCTGTGCCGAGGAATGGCAGCAACTTTGACAGTTCTCCCGGACCGACGAACCCGGCGGGGATTTTGGCTTTGCTGCCAATCGGCCGCCCGCCTTTGGGATGGCCGGCTTTACTGAGTTTTGTTTTGGGTTGGGTTTGAGTTTGAGTTTGCATCTCTGCACCTTTTTGGGTGCAGCCCTGCCAGGGGGTGGGATGCTTCGTCGGCCGCGCGAGGAGAGGGCGGGCTGTCTTTTGAACTAATTCACCCGCGCGGGACGCGGGTGAATTGAGGGCGTTGGGAAAGGATGCGGGGGGTCAGTGAAATTGATGCAATGGGTCTTTCGCCCAAAACATCTGGTGGGCCATCGAGGCAACCGCTCGTGAAGTCGCGCGCCCTTGCGCCGGCCGTCGCTGCCGTCGCTGGGGCCAGATCATCTTTTTCCTCAGGATCTCGCTCAGCCGCAATCGCCCGCGCATCCATCTGCGCCGCCTGGCGAGCTAACAAGGCTGAAAGGGCTGCAGCCAGAACCCTAGACTTAGAAACAGAGGATTGAGACATGCCCTCGCATGGACCACAGGCAGCATCACGCTTGGCAAGTTCCAAGCGGTAGGCTGTCGAGCCCAAGACTTTTTCTGCCCAAGCAAACCATCGCAAACCAGTCTGCTTGCGCCTGGCATAGTATTTTTTCCTTTTCTCTTCCTCAGCGCGGCTCAGATCTGCGCGCTCCACTTGAGCCTCGTGGATCGCAATGGCCTCGTCTCTTGTGCCAACTGGGAACCCATCCTCTGCATGCGCCACGTCTTCCAAGATAAACAGTTCACCAATCGATTCTCCGCCGTCCGGATTAGACCGCAGCGCCTCGTCAAGTGGCGACGCAAACTGAATGTCTATATTAATCATAAATTCACGCTATCACACAAAATGTTGTCCGCAACAAAGACCATAGAAATTAGTCAACAAATTTCGGGGGCGAATGACTGATGGGGTAAGCATACCACTAAAAATCTCCAGTGAACCATTTTTTTTTGGCTTTGTCGCTTACTCATGCTCTTTCCACATCAACCCGCCATGAATTTCTCGTTCAGGATCAGAACCTTCACAAACGCGAAAACGATTGTGCCAACAAACAACCGCATTCCTGGTTCAATTCTGGTTCACTCAATGAACCAAACAACAACCATAAAGAAATAGGTCATCAATCACAAACAATTGCTGCAAGTCATTGTAAAAATTGATGATTTATCGATGGCACACAGAGAGAACAAGGGCTTAGACGATGCATATTTTTGGACTGTTAATCCGCAGGTCCCTGGTTCGAGCCCAGGTCGGGGAGCCACCAAACACAGAGGAAAATCAAGGCCTTACAGCGCAAGCTGTCGGGCCTTGATGCATTTTGGGTCCGATTCCGGGCGGATGTCAGTGACGTTGTCAGTGACGTCAGGTCGCCGAGCGTCGCGTGATGTCGCGCGCAGGCTACAACGCGAGGGGTGTCATCCGACACCTCCGCTGCAAGGCCGGCGTCCAATCTAAACGCGGTTGCTTCACCACAAGTCCCCTCAACTCCTTAGGACTTGTCATGACGCAACCCGCCGCATCACCCCTATCGTTCCCCGCACGCCATCTAGCGCACAGCACCGTCCTGCGCGGAGGTGCCCGATGAAGCCCTTCCAAATCTCCGGCCGCCAGGGTTGGCACGCCGAGGTCCTCCTCGCTGACGGACGCACGGCGCGCAAAAAATTCAAGCTCAAACACGAGGCGCAGACCTGGATGACCCAGGAACAGGCCAAGGCCGATGCCGCGCAGGCCCCATCGTTCGGTGGGCCTGGCAAGCTGACCCTGGGCGCCTTGCTGGTGGAATACGCCAAGCTCAAAACGCTGGTCAAAGGCGGCTATCGGGCCGAACTCACCCGCATCAACCACTATGTCATCGCGGCCGGGCTGCCGCCCCTGCTTGTCGAAGTCGACGCCGCTGGCCGGCGCTACCTGCGCACCCAGACCACGGAGGCGGCCGTGCCGAAGGGCTGGGCCCATTACCTGGAGAAGCGACGCGCGCAGTCCGCGCGCACCTACGCCCTCATCGCCCAACTGGGCGCCAAGCTGTGCAGCGCCATCACCAGCGCGGACATCGCGTTGCTGCAAACCACCATGAAAGCCGACCAGCTCTCCGAGAGCACGGCGCAAAAGGAAATCGCGCTGCTCAAGGCCTGCTTCAACGTCGCCATCTCCACCTGGAAGTGGAAGCACTTCGAAAACCCCTGCGTCGGCGTCAAACTGGGCAAGTCCGAAAAGCGTTTTGTCAGCATCAGCGCCGCACAGATGGACGCCCTGATTGCGGCGCTGGCGCGGTGCGATAACCCGCAGTTCTGGCCTCTGGTGGAACTGGCCATGAGCTCGGCCATGCGCAAAGGCAGTCTGCTGACGCTGCGCTGGGACCACCTCGACCTGGAGGGCCGGCAGGCCAAAATCTGGGCCAAAGGCCGCTGGGCGCAGATTCCGCTGAGCCGCCGCTCGGTGGACATTCTTGGACGCGTGCCGCGCACCGATGCAAGCCGTGTCTTCACGATGAGTACGAACGTCGTCGACATGGCCTGGGACGGCGTGCGCCAGCGAGCCGGAGTGCCCACGCTGCAGTTCCGCGACCTGCGCCACCGCGCACCGACGTATTACGCGCGCAAGGGGGCCACGGTCACGGCCATCAAGCAGTTACTCGGCCACACCACGACCCGCATGGCCGAGGTGTACATCGATATGGCGGCCGACGATGTCGTCCATGAGCTCGACCGTCTGGACGGCGATGTGGGACCCAGCACGGCAGCCCTGCCACCGGTCCACGACCCCGATGGTCGCAAGAAGCATCCGCGCGCACGTCAAGCCCAAGGGGGCCTGCGCAAGGAGGGTGTCGAGCCCACCCACGATGCGCATGCCGATGCCTGCAAGCAGCAGGCGCCGGAAGAACCCGCGAATGCGGCCCCCTCCACGGCCAACAATGTGGTTTATCTCAGCCTCCTCCCGAAGCGCGTGGCCTGATGCAGCCAGCGACAGCGGCCCCGGGACGCTTGGTCTTCCCGGGGCCGTTTGAAGCGAGGGTTGAGGATGCTGGAACTGCGCGGCGGAGGTCGATTGCAGTGGCCTCGGCAGGCCAGGTCGGTCAGCGTGTGTTGGGACGCCCAGGGCGCTTGGTGGTGAGGGCGGCGGGCACCGATGGTGCAGGCCCCCGCTTGCTTGCAGGGGCTGGCGGCTCCATGTCCGCGACATCGGCGACCGCCAGGACCGTCGAGACCCCACCTTGCAGCAGCGGCGCCTGCGTCTGCCCCGCCGGCGCCCAGGCCAACTGGGCTTGTCGCTGGCGCTGCAGCCATTGCTGGACCACGGACGCGAACCACAGGGCTTCCTTGCCATGCCGCAAGGCGGGAGGAAAGGCATCGGCACGCACCATGCGCTCCAGGGTACGTTCGCTGCAGCAGAGCAGCTGCGCCACGGTGGCTTTGGTCAGAAGAGGGTCGGCGTTCGTCATGATGCTGCTCACAGCAGAGTGGTTGGAGCAGCGTGTAGCGCGTGGGTTTATGCCCATGCCACGCACGGCCACGGGAGCGTGAACCATGGACGCTTTTGCGCAATATGTTGGCTCCGACCCGGAGCGCCCTTCGATTTGAGGGCCGGCCGGTCAGCTGCAAGGCCGGGTTTCCTTCCCCCAAACTTGAGGCGCCCCTGATGGGCCGTGCCGGGGCAGCCATGCGCGAGCACGGCCTTGATGCAAAATCACTAGCGGTACGGACCGTACTGGCGCCGTTGACGGAGGATATGACATGCTCACCAAGTCCGACCTGATGGCCTGGCGCCAATGTCCACGGATGCTGTGGCTGCATCACCATCCTCCGGAGCCGCAAACTTCTGCGTCTGTCCCCGTCGACCGCCGCACCCTCGACGGCCATCTCGTGGGCGAGTATGCGCGTCGGGATATCGGGGAGTACATCTGGCCGAACACCTCCGGGGACCCGGTGCGCGATGCCGCAGCAGCCTTGGCCGAACTGGTCGCCACCGTCGTGCTGCCGGCCGTGGAAATGCCCATGGTGCGCGACACCCTATATGCCCGTGCCGACGTCTTGCTGCCCGAGGGACCGGGTTATGTCCTGCGCGAGACCAAGGCCTCGACCTTTCCCCTGAAAGCGGACAAGGTCACGCCCGCCGCACCCGAGGCGCACCACCTCGACGACGTCGCCACACAGGCCTGGGTGCTGGAAGGTGCCGGCCTTGCGCTGGCGCGTGCTGAACTCAATCTGCTGGACAACCACTGGCAGTACCCAGGCGCTGGCGACTACCGGGGCTTGTTTCGCCAACTGGATGTGACCGACGAAGTCCGCCCGCGCATGAACGACGTGCCTCGATGGCTGCAGGCGGCACAGAACGTGCTCGATGGCGCGATGCCCGAGGTCCGCACGGGCAAGCAATGCCACATCCCCTACCCCTGCCCCTATCAAGCGCTGTGCCAAACCCTGGAGCCGCCCGGCCCCGAACATCCGCTGAGTTTGCTCCCCGATACGGCAGGAAAGTCCTTGGCGCGCAAACTCGCCGAACAAGGCTATACGTCGCTTGGTCCCAATTCAGGCTCGCAGGCACCACCGCATGCACAGGAAGAACCCGAGCATTCGCCCACAGACGGCGTCCGAAGCCCATGACCAGCGCGCCTGACGGCGACATCCATCGCACGCTGGAGTAGCCCTGCTCCAACCACGCGTGCGCACCATAGGCAAAACTATCACGGAGATTGGCAACCACGGCCTCGGAGGGTGATTCGGGGTCTCCAGCATCCGCGCCCAGCACGGACCGGGTTGCCTTTTGTGCTTGCGTGATAGCACCCGTCATCGCCGCATCCATGGCCTGCCTTTGCGCCTGAACCAGATTCAGCATGAAGCTTTGCTCACGTGACACCATCTGCCGCTGCATGATGGCCAGCGCGCCAATTCCAATGACCAGCGCCACGAGAGTCAGTGCGGCAAGGGCCAGGAGATTGATTTTTTGGAAGTCGGACAAGGCGAACGTAGCGGGCCGGTCCGCTTGCGTCCACGCCACGAGGAGCGCGATTCCGAGCAGCACAAACACCAGGGCCGTCGTGGCGGCAAGTCCCGTTTGATGGGGCAGGACGTTCAGGAACTCAATGTGCAAAACATAGACCACGAGCCCGCCAAGGCCGACCCCACCGAGCGCGACAATGGCCACGAGCGCCACCAGCCGTGCGTACACCCGCTTTGGCACGCCCAGGCTCAACATGGCGACACCGAGCATCAGCATGGCCGCGCTCGCATAAGGGGACGCGCGGCCCGGGTGTTCGTTGGCCCACTCCACAGCGGCATGCAAGGAGACGAAATCGAGGCCAACATCCCAACCCGTGAGGAGCTCAACCAGGGAAAGCAAGCTGAGCATGACAATCGCGGCCCCAGCTGCGGCCACAACCTTGGTGCGTAACGGCTTTGGCAAACGCCCATGCGTCAACACCACAGCAGCGGCCAGGAGGTTGGTCGCGGCAACCCACAGCACGGTCGGAGGACCGGAGGTGACGTGCAACAGCAGAAACGTCATCGGCGTCAGCCACCCCAGCACGACGCTCGCGGCAATGACCATGGCCCCCCCGGCTGCGAGCAGCCCGACCCTATCAAGCACACGTGGGGAAGGGGTCAAGTGCCTCATTGCTGTGTCAAGCCGCCTCTACACGTTAACAATCGGATACTTCTCAGGGTGTCCATCCTAGGCGAGCCCGACCCTTTTGCCACGAGGCCTCAACGCAGAAAAACCGCGGAATGCCTACTTCGTCACGGGGATGCAGCTTTTATTCGCCCGCCCTTGGCCCCACCCAGCACATCTCGTGGGCTGACCAGCCGCGCGAGCGCTCGGACAATCCGTCTTCGCCGCGATTGCCGACAATGGCCATCCACACCCCAACCCGTGAGCCAGGGTCCGTTTCGAACATCGGCACCGCGACCCGGTCCCGTGTGGATAGGCCTGATGGCCATGCGACCAACACGCATGGTCGGGTCGACGCGTCCTGTCTTCGCCCTTGCGCCCGACATCCGCCTCGACCATGCCGTGCGCGGCCCCCTTGTCACGCCTGGGACCTTGCCACACGACGCCTGCTGGGCCGCCCCGCACGCACCAACGGCGGCGCACTTGTCGGCCCGTCCGGACCCTGGGCGTGCGCGTCGCCAGTGACGACGTCGGCACAGGCGATTCCAACCTGACGTACCTGAAGCACTTTCGGGCCACGCAGGTGAAAATCGACCGTTCATTCGTGCCGCATGGAGACACCGCCCGTGCCATCATGCATCGCATCCTCGGATGGCCCTTGGCCTGGACTTGCGGGTCCTCGCCGAGGACCTTGCGCTCCCGCCGTTCTGGCCATGCTCGGGGAACGCGGATGCGGTAAAGCCGAGGGCTTTCGGTTCCGGAACCTTTGGACGCCCGATGCAATCGCGGCGCTCTTTGGCGCGCTCCTGGGCCGAGGTTGTCTGCCGCGCCGACGCATTCCGCAGGGGCCCGCTAAACCGGTCAGACCGCGTCGTGCCGACGACGCCAGACGTGGCCCCGATGCGTCAGTCTTGCTGGACGGCGCAACCGCATCTAGCATGGAGTCCGCAAGACAGGCTTGTCAGTGATTTTGTCAGTGAAAAGCTTGTCGGAGGTGGTCGCTCCGTGACGTTCTGTAACGTTTAGGGTCGGCCAAGTGATTGATTTTGTTGGGGACTGTCGGTGCGCGACACCCCGGGTTAGGCCTGATACGTCCTCTGTTAATCCGCAGGTCCCTGGTTCGAGCCCAGGTCGGGGAGCCACCAAACACAGAGGAAAATCAAGGCCTTACAGCGCTAGCTGTCGGGCCTTGATGCTTTTTCGGGTCCGATTTCGGGCGGTGTCAGTGACGTCCAGCGCCGAGCGTCGCGTGATGTCGCACAATCAAACCAATTGGAAGCTGCCCATTGGGCGTCTTGGTCCGCTCCGTACGTGACCACGTGAGGGAGCAGGCGGCGTAAAGGTTGCACACTGCGGGTTGCACACTGCGGGTTGCACACTGCGGGTTGCACACTGCGGGTTGCACACTGCGGGTTGCACACTGCGGGTTGCACACTGCGGGTTGCACACTGCGCCTCAACCGCGCCCATGACAAGCGGAAAGCATTTCCAGGGGCACCTCGAAGCCGGCGACAGAGGCCGAGCCCGCAAGATGATCGAGCTGCATGATGGAGTCTCGTCTTTGAAAAATTCAGGCAGGTCGATGCGATGACCATGAACCATTGCGCGCGGAGCGAAACGGTACCGAGCCAGGGCTTCAGGCGTTGGAAGGGCACGATGCTCGTGATCACCTCGAACCATGCGGTGAAAGCGCAGATCACAAAACATTCGAGATCAATGCATATTTGAACGGTCGGCGTGACGTCGTCATCAAATATTGAGCAGCGTCATGTCGCCAAATACCATGTTGCGCTGCCATCGATTGGAGAGCGAGATGTCGACGACCCTGCATGATGATCTGGTTGCGGAGCATGAGCAGATGCTCGGCGTCCTGCAGCGGGCGCGATTGGCACTGCTGGGCGGCGACATTGCCCAAGCGCGCGAAGCGCTCGCGGCTTTGCACGAACAGCAGCAAACCCATATCGCACATGAGGAGCGCGCTTTGATTCCGAGACTTCCGACCTCCGCGCGATGGGCGGCGAAGGTCTACCTGGCCGAGCACGGCAAGCTTTCAACGATGCTCGCCGAATGGCGCAATGCACTCTCTACCTTGCCTGCCCAGGTCAGCGACGGCAAGGAACGCTTGGCCCTGCTCGACGCCACCCTGCCGTTCCAGCATCTGCTTGAACATCATTTTGAACGCGAAGAAAAAGGGCTTTTCGTCGAAACACAGGCTTGAGTCGAACGCGCCGACGCAACGGCCGGTCAAGCCACGGGGGCGGCGCGCTATCCACGAATCTACGCAGCGCTGGATTGATGCATTCGGCAACCCGGTGAAACCATGGAGTTCTTCAACGACCATGACCCGCTTCCGCTGCTTGCACAAATCCAGCAGCGCCATGGCGAACGGCTGCACATTGCGTATCAGTCGCGGTCACCGGACGGGGTGTTGATCAACTTCTCGATCGTGAAGTCCTGAATCTCCGGACGAACTGTTATGGTCGAATAGAAATCCCGAGCACCATCGATGGCTTCATTCGCTTTTGGGAAGGGGATCTGACATGGCCAAAAAATTTCCGATCCATCCGATTCACCCCGAGCGGATCTGCTGGGGATGCGACAGGTACTGTGCTGCGGACTCCATGAGGTGCGGGAACGGTTCGGAACGTACGCAACATCCCGTCGAGCTTTTGGGGGAAGACTGGCTCGATTTTGGCCTCGACGCCGCGACAGCCTGTGATGCTGGATCACCAGAACAACCTGCTGTTCGGGATGCATCAGCAGCTCGTTCTGGCGGCATTGTTTGAGGCTGCCCAACCAGGACGGCATCAAGCTGTGCCGTTGTATCGCCCAGCCGTGCTGTGTGCCTGGCACGTGGGCTGATGGCCCAATCCTTGGGTCGAAGCGGCAAAAACGGTTGCCATCTGCCTGTCGTCGATGCCGGTGTTTTCTGGCAGCCGGTGGTCTTGCCGTCCAACCCCAGGCGTTTGCCCTCGTGCGCACAGCTGCCTCCGCGCATGTTGTCGCCGCCCGTGCCCATCGCGTCATCCCAATGCATCTCGACTCCCGACAAGTGTTGGAAGGGCGAATGGCTGCGCCGCGCTCCAGCACCCGCCATCGAAATCTTGATCTTCCTTGACCTAGGTCATGACTACATCTAGTAGTTAACAAGACCATAAAACGCTAGATATAGTGTTTGCGTCGCCAGGAGAAAGAGATGAACCACCGAGCAGCAGAGCACCACCTGAGCCTTCCCCGCGAGGTCATCAAGCGCAATGGCGTTCGCGTGAGCTTCAACGCACAGAAGATTTTTTCGGCCTTACGCCGGGCCGGAGAAGCCACTGGCGAGTTCGGATCCGATGAAGCCCAGGCACTTGGCGACGATGCCGTCAAAGTCCTCATCCATCGCTTTGGCAATCAGGCGCCAGCCGTCGAGCAGATCCAGGATGTCGTTGAGCACGCGCTCATCGCAGCCAATTACTTCAAGAGTGCTCGCGCCTACATCGTTTATCGCGAGCAGCATGCCAAGCTGCGGCAAGACTACAAAGCTCTGGTCGATGTGGAAAGCTCGGTGAATGAATACCTCAGTCGAGCCGACTGGCGCGTCAATGCGAACGCCAACCAGGGATATTCTTTGGGGGGGCTCATCCTGAACGTGGCGGGCAAGGTGACTGCCAACTATTGGCTTTCGCACGTCTATCCCGCCGAGATCGGCGAGGCGCACCGCAACGCCGATCTCCACATCCACGACCTCGACATGTTGTCCGGTTATTGCGCCGGATGGTCACTGCGCACGTTGCTGAACGAGGGACTCAATGGTGTCCCCGGCAAGGTCGAGGCGGGACCCCCACGACACATGACGTCTGCCGTTGGGCAAATCGTCAATTTTCTGGGAACCCTGCAGAACGAATGGGCTGGCGCTCAGGCCTTCTCATCTTTCGATACCTATATGGCGCCCTTTGTGCGCCGGGATCGGATGTCTTATCCCGCCGTGCGGCAGTGCATACAGGAGCTGATCTACAACCTCAACGTTCCCTCCCGTTGGGGAACGCAGACTCCATTCACGAATCTCACTTTCGATTGGACTTGCCCCGAGGATTTGCGCGGCCAAACTCCGCTGATCGGAGGCGAGGAGATGCCCTTCACCTACGGCGAGTTGCAGGTCGAGATGGATCTGATCAACCGCGCCTATATCGATGTCATGACGGCCGGTGACGCCAAAGGGCGCGTGTTCACCTTTCCGATCCCGACCTACAACATCACGGCAGATTTTCCGTGGGAATCCGAGAATGCCCAGCGGCTGTTCGAAATGACTGCCAAGTACGGGCTGCCCTACTTCCAGAACTTCATCAACTCCGACCTCACTCCCAACATGGTGCGGTCCATGTGTTGCCGCTTGCAACTCGATCTCCGCGAACTCCTCAAGCGCGGCAATGGCCTCTTTGGCTCGGCGGAGCAGACCGGTTCCGTCGGCGTGGTCACGATCAATTGCGCTCGACTCGGTTATCAGCACCGCGACGACGAGTCGGGTTTGCTCAGCCGACTGGATGCCCTGCTGGAGATGGGCAAGCAAAGCCTGGAGATCAAACGCAAGGTCATCCAGCGCCTCATGGACCAGGGCTTGTTCCCGTATACCAAGCGCTATCTCGGCACCCTGCGCAACCATTTTTCGACGCTGGGGGTCAACGGCATCAACGAGTTGATCCGCAACTTCACCGCCGACACGCAGGACATCACCACGCCCTGGGGCCATGCCTTTGCCGTGCGCCTTCTTGACCATGTCCGAAACCGGATCGTGGCCTTTCAGGAAGAGACCGGACATCTCTACAACTTGGAGGCTACGCCCGCTGAAGGCACCACCTACCGCTTCGCCAAAGAAGATCGCAAACGCTTTCCGGACATTCTTCAGGCTGGCACGGCGGCGCACCACTATTACACGAACTCGTCGCAATTGCCAGTGGGCTTCACGGATGATCCGTTCGAGGCCCTTGAGCGGCAGGAACCCTTGCAGTCCAGGTACACCGGAGGCACCGTGCTCCATCTCTACATGCGCGAGCAACTGTCCAGCGGCGCGGCATGCAAAGAGTTGATACGCCGCGCGCTGACGCGCTTTCGCCTGCCCTACATCACCGTCACGCCCACTTTTTCCATTTGCCCCAAGCACGGGTATCTGTCGGGCGAACACCCTTTCTGCCCCAAGTGCGATGAGGAAATCCTCGCGCGCAAACAGGGCCTGCTTGCCGCCTAGGGCCTTCACGGCCACAACAACCACTCTGGAGAACTGCCTTGTCACATGCCTATCAACCCACTGAACCCAACATGATGCAGCCGCGACTGCTCGATGACGAGCGCCAGCCATGCGAGGTCTGGACTCGCGTCATGGGCTACCACAGGCCGGTGTCGAGCTTCAACATCGGCAAGCAGGGCGAACACCTGGAGCGACGATTCTTCGCCGAGCAACCGAGCATGCCGAACATCTGAATCGCCAATACGGATGGATGCGTTGCGTGTGGGCGGGATCACCGCCCTGACCAGTATTGATTTTCCCGGCAAGCTCGCCGCCGTGATCTTCTGCCAGGGGTGCCCTTGGCGTTGCGGTTACTGCCACAACCCGCACTTGCTTGAGGCTGCTGCTCCAGTAGGCACGCCCTGGGAGTCCGTGCTGAACTTCCTGGAGCGCAGACGTGGGTTGCTGAACGGCGTGGTTTTTTCCGGAGGGGAACCCACGCTGCAAGCCGCGCTGGCCGAGGCCATGCAACAAGTGCGCGACCTGGGTTTCGAGATTGCGCTGCACACGGCCGGCATGTATCCCCAGCGCCTCGCAACGCTGCTCCCTCTGGTCGACTGGGTGGGGTTCGATGTGAAGGCGCCCTGGAGCCGCTACGACACGATCACGGGCACTCCAGGCAGCGGCCGCCGCGCAAGGACATCCCTGGATCATCTTTTGGCTTCGGGCGTACCCTTCGAATGCCGCACAACCTGGCGTGCGGGCCTCTTCAGCGAAGCAGAACTGTTGACCCTGGGCAAGATGCTCGCCGATCGGGGCGTGCGCCAATGGGTGGTGCAAGACTGCCGCTTGCCTGGGCAAACGCTGGCGCATCCATCAAGCCTGGATCGAGGCGGTTTGAGCAAGCAAATCCAGGGCCTGCAGATGCCCGGTTTCAAGCTACGCGGGGATGACGCCAACGCCTTTCGCCTCCCTTCACCCCTCCTGAATCAACGTTGAGATCCTTCATGGAATCCCCCATTTCGATGACCAAGCGGCAACCAGAACTCGTCTGTCCAGCGGGTTCCCTGCGAGCCCTGGAAATGGCAGTGGACGCAGGCGCAGATGCTGTCTATCTGGGTTTGCGCGGCGCCACCAATGCGCGCAACTTCGCAGGTTTGAACTTCGATGATGCACAGATTCATGCCGGCGTTGCCTATGCCCACAGGCATGGCGCTCAGGTCCTGATGGCACTCAACACCTTCGCCGCAGGGCAAGATCCGAAGCCCTGGTTTCGGGCGGTTGATCGCGCAGTCGAACTCGGGGCCGACGCTCTGATCGTGGCCGATATTGCCGTGCTGGCCCATGCGCGGCGTCATCATCCGGACATGCGCCTGCATCTATCCGTGCAGGCCTCGGCGACGTCCTACGCAGCGATCGAGTTCTACCGTGAGCACTACGCCATTCAACGCGCGGTTCTACCCCGCGTCCTGACCTTGTCGCAAGTGGCGCATGTCATCCGGCACACCAGCGTCGACATCGAGGTGTTCGGATTTGGAAGTCTTTGCGTGATGGTGGAGGGCCGCTGCGCGCTGTCGTCCTACGCAACCGGCCAGTCGCCCAACAATGCCGGTGTGTGTTCGCCACCTTCAGCCGTGCGCTGGGTCGATCGCCGCGACACCGTCGAAGCGCGTCTGAACGATGTCCTGATCGACCGCTACGCGCCCGATGAGCCACGGGCTTATCCAACCCTGTGCAAGGGCCGGTTCGATGTCGGCGGGGTGCGCGACTACGCACTTGAAGAGCCCACCAGCTTGAACACGCTCGAGCTGCTGCCCCAATTGATCGACGCCGGCGTCAAGGCGATCAAGATCGAAGGCCGCCAGCGAAGCCCCAGCTATGTCGCCGAGGTCACGCGGGTTTGGCGTGCCGCCATCGATCTGGCCGTATCGCCCAATCGCTATGCGGTGCTTCCGGCATGGTCGGCGCAACTTGCGCGGTGGGCTGAAGGGCAGCAGCACACGCTTGGCGCCTATGACCGGCCCTGGCGCTAGCAACTCGCGCAGCCCCCCTCAATGGATACACGCCATGACCGACCTCGTCACCACCCCAAGATTCGCATTGACAGTAGGCCCTGTTCAGTATTGGTGGCCAAGACCTGCGTTGATGCAGTTCTACGAGCATGTCGCTGACAGCGCTGCGGATACCGTCGTGCTGGGAGAGATCGTCTGCTCGCGCCGGCACGAGATGAAGCTCGCCGACTGGCTGGCGTTGGGGCGTGAATTGCAGGCTGCGGGCAAAGAGGTGATCCTGGCTTCTCAGGCCCTGGTGATGAGCGAGAGCGAGTTGCGCTCCGTGCGCGATCTGGTGAATCAGGATGAATTCGCGGTCGAAGCCGGTGACGTGTCGGCCATCCAGGCCCTTGTGCAGGCGCGGCGTGGGCCGCGTGATCTCCAGCCCTTTGTTCTCGGCCCCCATCTCAACATCTACAGCCGGGAGGCGCTTTTGGAACATGCCGCCTGGGGCGCAGGGCGATGGGTTGCCCCAGCGGAGCAATCGCTGGATGCCATTGCCTGCGTGAACCCAAGGGGCAATCCGGTGCGCGCGGTCAGTGGAGACGAGATCCCCACCGAGATTTGGGCTTTTGGGCGCCTGCCACTTTCATTCTCGGCGCGATGCTTCACCGCGCGGCATCATCACTTGCACAAGGACTCCTGTGCGTTCCGCTGCCTTGATGATGCGGACGGACTCTTGCTCAGCAGCAGCGAGGGCCAACCCTTCCTTTGTTTGAACGGAACCCAGGTTCAGTCAGCCGGCGTGCAAGCCCTGATCGGGGAGGCCCAGGCCCTGCAACAGGCGGGCGTCTCGCGCCTTCGGCTATCGCCTTGCAGCCAGGGCTTCATGGAAGTGCTCGCGCAGTTCGACGCCGTTTACAACCAGGGGGCATCGGCCGATGACGCACTGGCGACCCTGCGTGCGATGCGCTTGCCGGGCGCCTTGGTCAATGGTTACGCCCACCGCCAGCCCGGCATGCAATTTGTTCTGAACAGTGCCTGACGCCGAAGCGGCGTTGCTCTGGCAGAACTCCATCAAGGAATGTTGAACATGCCCATGTCGAAGCATGACTTCGCGATTTCGAGCGACGTTCCCCAGGGCGCTTCTGCCCGTTGGCTGAACGCCCTGGGGAGTGCCGCCGTGCACATTGCCGCATCCATTCCCGAACCGTTGCGCCAAGTCGTTCGCGCGTTGCCGATGCAACCTCCATCGTTTGCGCTGGCACGCCTGCTTGATCGCGTTTTGCTCCCGCACCTGGATTCCGAGACGCATTCGGCGTGGTCTGGGCGGGCGGTTTGCCTGGATCTCGAAGACCTTGGGCTGCGACTTCGCTTGCGGCTGAACGCTCAGGGGTTCAGGGTCGCGCCACTCGATGACCCCGCTGCGGTCACCATCCGCAGCACGAGCGCGTCCCTATGGCGCCTGGTGCGAGGCATCGACGATGCCGACCGGCTGTTTTTTGAGCGCGCACTGGTGATGGAAGGCGATACCGAATTCGGGTTGATGTTGAAAAACACGCTCGATGCCATCGGCCCCTTATGGCGCTGAGTACCGGCAAGCGATGACTGAAACCTGCGCGAACCGTCGAACCCGGCTTGGCGTATCGACCGATCGGTACGGCAGCCATGTGCATGCAACGCTTTCAAACCCGACGAGCCTGGAAATGACGACCACACTGACCGCACGCTTGCTGCAGGCCCTGAAACAGCGAGGGGCTACCGAAATTTTCGGGATTCCCGGCGACTTTGCCCTACCGCTTTTTCGCGAATTCGAGCGCTGCGCCGCCCTGCCCCTCTACACGCTTTCCCACGAACCAGGAGTCGGTTTCGCGGCGGATGCTGCCGCACGCCTGCGCGGCGGTTTGGGAGTGGCGGCCGTCACCTATGGAGCCGGCGCACTGAACATGGTCAACGCCGTGGCTGGCGCCTACGCCGAACGTGTCCCCGTGGTCGTGATCTCCGGAGCACCCGCCACGCACGAGGCCGCCAGCGGCTATCTGCTGCACCATCAGGTCAAGACCCTGGATTCGCAGTGGAAGATTTATCAGGAAATAACCGTCGATCGTGCCAGGTTGGATGATCCGTCCACCGCGCCGCAACACATTGCACGGGTGCTCGACACAGCACTGCGCGCATCACGTCCCGTCTACATCGAGATACCGCGGGACATGCCTGGACGGATCTGCGAGGCAGTACCCACCCTCCCCTGGCCCAAGCATGATGCGGAGGCTCTGGCCACCTGCGCCGATGAACTGCTATCGCGCCTGCAAGGCGCACAACACCCCGTCCTGATGGTTGGCGTGGAAGTGCGGCGCTACGCGCTGGAATCCCGCGTGGCCGAACTCACGCGCAGACTGGGGATTCCCGTGGTGACCAGTTTCATGGGGCGCGGTTTGTTGACCGGAGCCGAGGTTCCTCTGCGCGGCACCTATCTGGGTCTGGCTGGAGACCCGGCCATCGCCACCGAGGTTGAAAACTCCGATGCGCTGCTGCTGCTCGGCGTGATCGTGTCGGACACCAATTTTGCCGTGTCGGCCCAACGCATCGATCTTCGGCACGCCATCCAGGCGCTTGAGGGTCGTGTGGTGATGGGGCATCATGTCTACCCTGACGTACCGCTCGCGGCGCTGATCGATGCCCTGCTGGAGCGGGTACCGGCCGCGCAGGTCCAGCGGGCCGAACAGCGCTCGGAGGTTTTTTCACTCCCCGCAGAAGACGCTGAAGACGCGCCAGTCAACCCGCTCGACATTGCTGCTGCCGTCAACTCGTTGATGCAACGGCATGGCGCGATGCCGCTTGCCAGCGATGTCGGGGATTGCCTGTTCACGGCCATGGACATCGGGCCGACCGAACTCATCGCCCCAGGCTACTACGCGACCATGGGCTATGGCGTGCCGGCAGGGCTGGGCCTGCAGGCGTCCACGGGGCAGCGCCCCATCATTCTGGTCGGTGACGGTGCCTTTCAAATGACAGGGTGGGAATTGGGCAATGCCTGCCACTATGGATGGGATCCCATCGTTCTAGTCTTCAATAACTCGGCATGGGAAATGCTCCAGGTGTTCGAGCCTGGCGCTCGCTTCACCGCATTGCCGACGTGGGACTTTGCGTCGATGGCGACTGGCATGGGGGGTGACGGCGTTGTGGTGCGCACGCGCCTGGAACTCAAAAATGCGCTCGAGCATGCCCATGCCACGCGAGGACGTTTTCAGTTGCTGGACATTCGACTGGCACCGGGGGCGCTGTCACCAACGCTGGAGCGGTATGTGCACGCTGTGCGGCGGTTGTCGGCACCGGCTGGGTAGAACTCATCAACCGGCCAAAGCCATGCTGCCGAACCACTGCGCCGCGGGTGGCCTGGCCTTGGACGATGCTGAACAAACCTCCGCGATGCGCACGAGAGGCTTGTTCAGCGTAGGCCTAAACGCAGGGTCGAGGATTCTGGGATCTCGCGCCGGTCGGTGTGCTCGGGATTGCGCGATCGTGCTTGGCGATGGCGCCAGCTCGCCAAGCCCGGCGTCCTGCCTCAATCGCCAGCGCGAAGGCTCGCGCCATCTCGACCGGATCGCGCGAGCGCGACACCGCCGAGCACAGCAGCACGGCATCGAACCCCATCTCCATGGCTTGTGCGGCATGCGAAGGCGTACCGAGGCCGGCGTCCACGATCAGGGTGGCATCCGGCAGACGTTCGCGCAGCGTGCGCAGTGCGAACGGGTTGAGCAAGCCCTGTCCTGAACCGATGGGCGCGCCCCAGGGCATCAGCACCTCGCAGCCCGCGTCAAGCAGGCGCCGACAGGTCAACAGGTCATCCGTGCAGTAGGGCCAGACGACAAAACCCTCACGCACCAGCACGCGCGCGGCTTCCACGAGTTCGACGGGATCGGGCTGCAGGGTGTGCTCCTCGCCGATCACTTCGAGCTTGACCCAATGGGTCTGATAGAGCTCGCGTGCCATGTGCGCCATTTCGATCGCATCGCGCGCGCTGTAACACCCGGCGGTATTGGGCAGCAAACGTGCGCCACATGTCTCCAGGGTCTCGCGCAGGGCGGCGACGAAGCCATCGCTTTCCTGCGCAGCAAGAACCCGTTTGAGACCGACGGTCACGACCTGCGCGCCGGAGGCGCGAATCGAATCGCTCAGGGCCTGCGGCGATGGGTAGCTGGCGCTGCCCAACAGGAATCGGCTCTCGAGCTTGACGCCCGCGACACTCCAACCAGCGTCAGCGCCAGTCGTTGATTCTCGATACATGGCTTGAGTCCTTTGTCAGTTCAAGTCTGACGGTGGGTCTAAAAAAGAGAATGAGGTCGCCTACAGCGACCCTGCGCAGGGGTGCCGGGCTGCCGTGCCTGTGGTGGCGTCGTGCCAACGCCCGGACATCGCTGGCGTGCGGCATGGGCCAAGCATTCGCCCGCGCATGCACGCTCGGCCGTCTCGGAGCGCGAGCTTGCAAGATAGGTTTGGGGCTGTGCGGGAGTCGGGCTGTACGTCGGCAAGCTGTGTGTGAGCAAACTGCCATCCGCATGCATGTCAAGCCCCCTTCGATCGTGATGCAACTGAGTGTTCGGAGGGTGCCCCAGGCGACTGGCGCTTTCGGGGCGCCGCCAGCCTGGAATCCAAGCTCTCCTTCCGCCGGGACTAACCGGTTCAAGTTCGCGGGTTTGGTTTGACCATCTCAGCGCGTCGATTCGTGCACCCCGGAGCAGTGGAAATTCTGGCACAAGACGGCATGGCCGTCAATGCGACCAGCCGTCGATGCGCGTGTCGAAGACCGCACAAGATTCGCCCAACCAAGTGGGGCCCCAGGTCGTTTGCTCGAATGCGCTATGCGCCGCCGACGAACGAGAAATCGGCTTCTGGCTCGAGCCCGCTGATGATGCGCGCGATGCTCTTGCCTGAGCCGCAAGACAGGGTCCAGCCCAGGCTGCCGTGGCCGGTATTGAGAAAGAGATTGCGCAGGCGACTGCGCCCGATGATGGGGACGTTGCCCGGTGTCGCCGGGCGCAGGCCGGTCCAGAACCGCGCTTGCGCGCCGTCTCCCGCGCCCGGAAAGAGTTCCTCGACCCGTTCGAGGATGGCCTCGCAGCGCTTACGGTCAAGGTTTCGCTCATAGCCATTCAACTCGGCCGTACCTGCGATGCGCAAGCGATTGCCAAGGCGCGAAAACACGAGTTTGCAGGCATCGTCGCTCAACGAAACCTGGTGCGCCATCGCGGGGTCCTTCACCGGCATGGTCACCGAGTAGCCCTTGAGCGGATAGATGGGAAGCTCGATGCCCAGCGGCTTGGCGAGCAAGGCGCTCGTACTTCCCATCGCGAGCACGTAGGCATCGCCGCGTATGCATTGAAAGCGGCCATCCTCGTCGGTCGCCTCAACGTGGTCGATCTGCCCTCCCGCTTCATGCAGCGCAGTGACGGTGTGGCTCATCAAGAACTGCACGCCGTCGTCTTCGCAGCGCCCGGCGAGCTCGCGGGCAAAACAGTTCGCATCTCCCGACTCGTCCTCGGCGGTGAACGTGGCTCCGACGAGCTTGGCGCCGGTATGCCCCAGCGCGGGCTCGATGCGCACGGCCTCGTCGGCGGAAATGACGCGTCGATCACAGCCCAAGGCACGCATCCGGGCTGCAGCAATCGCCACGTTTTCAAATGCCTTGCGGCTTGTGTAGAAATGGAGAATGCCCTGTGCGCGGTGGTCATAGGCGATACCGCGCTCCTGGCGGAGTTGCCGCAGCACCTCACGGCTGTAGGTGCCGAGGCGAATCAGCTGCGCCGTATTGCGACTCGTACGCCCCGGTCGACATTCCGCCAGGAACTGCATGCCCCAGCGCCACTGCCTCGGGTCCATGCGCAAGCGGAACCGCAGCGGAGCATCCGCCCTTCCGAGCCACTTCAACAGTTGTAATGGCGCACTCGGGTTGGCCCATGGCTCGGCGTTGCTCACGGAAATCTGGCCCCCGTTGGCAAAGCTGGTTTCCGCGGCTGGTTTGGCCTGGCGGTCGACCACCGTGACCTCGTGACCCTGCTGACGCAGGAAGTACGCCGATGCGATGCCGATCAGACCGGCGCCGAGAACGATCACTTTCATCGGATGTCCCTAGGAAAATCTGCTTGCGAGGAAACGCGCCCCGGCGAGCCAGGTCCAAGCCACTGCGCTGACCGGAGCGAAGGCCAGCCCGCTCGGATGCTACGAGCCGGCTCCATGGTCCGACGGCGAAAGAGACCCCGTTTGAATGCGACGCTTGGCGCTTTCAATGCGCAATTCTTCCAGCGCAGTTTCGGACATGTTTTTCTGCACAAAAGCAATATGCTGCCTTGCGGCCAGCGCTGCGGCTTGCGAACTGCGGGCGCGCATTTTCTCCCAGATGTCCCGGTGTTGCTCGCGCAACTGCTGCCACTTCTCGGGGTGGGCATGCAGGTAGCGCAGATTTTTTTCCACATGATCCTGAATCAGTCGATGCAGGCTTGCACTGAGATGCGCGATCAGGACGTTATGGGATGCTTCGGCGATCGCTTGGTGAAATTCAACATCATTTTTGATGCAAGCCTGAAGGTCGTCTTGCTCATAGGCCAACTCCAACGCATCGAACGCCACACCGATGCGTTTCAGGTCGAAATCATTGGCACGTTCCGACGCCAATAGCGCGGCCTGGCTTTCCAGCATGTGCCGGAATTCCAACAGGTCGTGCTGCAGGGTCGGATGTCCGCTGAGCATATCTCTCCACGGATCGACGAAGCTTGCCTGCAGCCTGTCGGTCACGACCGTGCCCCCGCCCTGGCGCGTGCGTATCAGGCCTTTGGAGACCAATTTTTGCAGCCCTTCACGCAGGGATGGCCGTGACACACCAAGCTGCTCGGCCAGCTCACGCTCAGGCGGCAGACGATCCCCGGCCCTCAAGGAGCCCTCGAGGATGCGCCGTTCAAGGTCGCTTGCGATCGTATCCGACAGTTTGATGATATCCATGTGTATTGCCTCGTCCATTCCGGTATGACCAATTTTATTTTAAATCGAGGAAGCTTTTCAAATTCCGACAGATTCAGTCTTCTTTGCTGATTTCTTGACGATATGAAGGAACACCTTTCTAATAGACATAGGTCTTACCAAATGACCAATACTTTTTGAAAGCGTGAGGCTACAGAGACTCCAACCAGGGGTCGCGCCGAGAGTCGCCCGCACATCAAGCGTGCGAGTTGACGTCACCGAAGAGCGCAAGCCATTCCCAATCCATTCAACTTCCTGGAAGGAGACTCCATGACTCTGTCGACCGCCCTGCCTGCGGGCATTCTTTTTGCGCAGCCGCTGACGCCTGTAGCGGGCTCGCTGCTGCTGTCGTTTCTGGTGGCGGCCATACCCATTGCGGTGGCGCTCATCCTGCTCGGGGTGCTGCGCCGCCCCGCCTGGCAGGCCTCGCTGGCCGGGCTGATCGTGGGCCTTCTCGTGGCCGTGGCGGTGTGGGGCATGCCCGTGGGCCTGGCCTTGAACGCCGTTGCCGCGGGCATGGCGCTGGCGCTGGCGCCGGTGATGTGGATCGTCTTCAACGCCTTGCTGCTGTACAACGTGGCGGTCCAGTCCGGGCGCTTCGAGCAGTTTCGCCAATGGATGCTGGACCACCTGCCCGACGACCGCCGCCTGGTGCTGCTGGTGGTGGCGTTTTCCTTCGGCTGCCTGCTCGAAGGCATCGCCGGCTTCGGCACCCCGGTGGCCATCACCAGCGCCCTGCTCATCGGCCTGGGCTTTCCCGCCCTGGAGGCCCTCACCTACACCCTGATCTTCAACACCGCCCCGGTGGCCTTCGGCGCCCTGGGCGTGCCCATCACGGTGCTGGGGGCCGTCACCAGCATGCACCCGGACACCCTGGGGGCGATGGTGGGGCGGCAACTGCCGTTTTTTGCCTTCCTGCTGCCGTTTTATGTCGTCGGCCTGTACGGGGGGCTGAAATCGATCGCCAAGCTGTGGCCGGCGCTGCTGGTCTCGGGCGGCAGCTTTGCGCTCACGCAGTTCGCCACCTCCAACTTCATCAGCTACCAGCTCACCGACGTGCTGGCCTCGCTGGTGTCGCTCCTCGTCACCGTGGCCTTTCTCAAGACCTGGAAGCCCGAACCCGACCCGGCCTTTGCCGTGATGCGCACGCAGGCGCCGGCCCGGGGCGCGGCGCGCGTGGGCTATGGCGGCTGGATGCCGTGGGTCGTGGTCTCGGTGGTGGTCATCGTCTGGGTCAACCTCAAGCTGTTCCTGATCGGCGACACCCAGGTGCTGTGGCCCGGCTTGAACCAGGCGGTGTTCATCACCCTGTACCACAAGCCCTATGTGGCGCTGTGGGACTTTCAGCCCATGGGCACGGGCACGGCGATCCTGCTGTCGGCCATCATCGCGGCGGCTTGGACGCGCACCGGCGCGGGGGCGTTCTTCGGGTGTGTGAAGCGCACCTGGGTGCAGACGCGCATCGCCATCGCCACGGTGATGATGATCGTGGGCCTGGCCTTCTTGCTCAATTACTCGGGCATGAGCTACACGCTGGGCATGGGCGTGGCCTCCACCGGCGCGCTCTTCCCGCTGGTGTCGGCGTTCCTGGGCTGGATTGCGGTGTTTCTCTCCGGCAGCGACACCTCGGGCAACGCCCTGTTCGGCAACCTGCAGGTGGTGGCGGCGCATCAGCTGAACCTGAACCCGGTGCTGATGGCCGCCACCAACTCCTCGGGCGGGGTGATGGGCAAAATGATCTCGCCGCAAAACATCGCCACGGGCGTGTCCACGACGGCTCTCAAGGGCCACGAGGGCGCGGTGTTCGCCCGCACCTTCTGGCACAGTGTGCTGCTCACCCTGCTGCTGGGCTTGCTCGTCTTCGCCCAACAACACTGGCTATCCTGGATGATCCCGGCGATCAAGATCGTCCATCCCTGACCCTCAGGGCCTCCCCCTGGGGGCCCTCTGCAGTCCACACAAGGTGACATCATGGCAACCATGACCTGCATTGAAGATCTGCGCGTTCTCGCCAAGCGAAGGGTTCCGCGGATGTTTTACGACTATGCCGATTCAGGCTCCTGGACCGAGACGACCTATCGTTCCAATCAAGATGATTTCCAGCGCATCAAGCTCCGGCAGCGAGTGGCCGTCGACGTCGATCAGCGCTCGTTGCGATCGCGGATGATCGGGCAGGATGTCGCCATGCCGGTGGCGCTCGCGCCAACGGGCCTGACCGGGATGCAACATGCTGACGGCGAGATTCTGGCTGCGCGCGCGGCGGAGAAATGTGGCGTGCCCTTCACCCTCTCGACCATGAGCATCTGCTCCATCGAAGACGTCGCGGCACATACCAAGGCGCCATTCTGGTTCCAGCTCTACGTGATGCGCGACCGCGACTTCATCGAGCGTTTGATCGACCGCGCCAAGGCCGCCCGTTGCTCGGCCTTGATGCTCACCTTGGATTTGCAGATCCTGGGGCAACGCCACAAGGATTTGAAGAATGGCCTGTCGGCACCACCGAAACCGACCCTGGCCAATCTGCTCAATCTGGCGACAAAGCCAAGATGGGGCTTGGGCATGCTGGGAACCCGCAGGCATGGCTTCGGCAACATCGTCGGGCATGTCAAGGGGGTCGAGGACATGGGGTCGCTATCGGCCTGGACCAGCCAGCAATTTGACCCACGCCTGACATGGGAAGACGTGGCGTGGATCAAGAAGTGCTGGGGTGGCAAGCTGATTCTCAAGGGCGTCATGGACGCCGAGGATGCGCAGCGTGCCGCAGACTCGGGCGCGGATGCCCTCATTGTCTCCAACCACGGCGGACGCCAGCTTGATGGCGCGCCGAGCTCGATCTCGGCGCTGCCGGCCATCGTCGATGCCGTCGGTTCGCGCATCGAGGTTTGGATCGATGGCGGAATCCGCTCGGGCCAGGACGTGCTCAAGGCCGTCGCGCTGGGCGCAAAGGGCACCTTGATCGGTCGAGCCTTTCTGTACGGCCTGGGCGCTCAGGGCCAAGCTGGCGTCGAGCACTGTCTCAATATCATTCGGAATGAATTGGACATAACCATGGCATTTTGTGGGAAAACGGATATCCATCAGATCGATCGCGGCGTTTTACAGCACTCCCCTTGGTAATTGCCTGGCCATGGGTGGCTGCGTCTCGGCTTGAACGGCATCCTGGTCATCGAGACATGCGCCTCATGCAGATCGATGAAGACGGCGCCCACAGCAATCCGGAGCATGCATGGCCCCCCTCCTCTTGACCGTCGCGACAGGCGGCTTCGAGTCCGCCCGTCACATGGCTCTGCTCCCTGACGGTGACCGTCGTCGCAATCTGCATGGCCATGGCTTTCGGGCTTCGGTATTCGCGGAACTGCCAGACGGTTGGGCGCCTTTCCCCGGGGGCGAGGTGCCTGCCCTGCAGGGGCACATGCAGCAGGTTCTCGAACCGCTGAACTACGCACTCCTGAACCAGGTCATCGACCAGCCCACCGATGAGAATATTGCCCGCTGGGTTCGCAAGCACCTGGCGTTGCCGGGCATCCATCGCCTCGCGGTCCAAAGTACGGCAAACCAGGGCGTAGACCTCGACCGCGACGGGATGGTGCAGGTATGGCGGCGGTACCCCTTTCAAGCCGCCCACCGATTGCCGAACGTACCGATGGGGCACAAATGTGGCCGCATGCACGGCCATGGTTTCCAGGCCATCGTGCACGCGAACCAAACCCCCGGATCACGGCCTCTCGGCATCGACTACGACCAGCTCGACGAGGTTTGGGAGCCTTTGCACAACACCCTGAACCACACCTGCCTCAACGACATGGATGGTTTGAGCAACCCCACCAGCGAGCTCATCTCATCGTGGCTGTGGGCGCGTCTCAAGCCGACGTTGCCTGAACTGTCCAGGATCGACGTGTTCGAGACAGCCTCGAGCGGTGCCAACTTTGACGGCCGTGACTACGGCATTTGGAAGGACTTCACACTCGATAGTGCGGTGCAACTTCAACGCGCACCTGTCGGGAGCCGCGAGAGCGCGATCCATGGCCACACCTTCAGGTTGCGGCTACACCTGTGTGCACCCATCGACACCGTGATGGGTTGGACCGTCGATTTCGGAGACGTGAAGACGATCTTCGAGCCCGTGTTCAGGCGCCTTGATCATCAGCCCCTGCATGAGATGGCCGAACTACATGATGCTGATACGGCGAGCATCGCCGAGTGGATTTACAGAACGACCAAGGTGAGTTTGCCCCAACTGGTTCGCGTGGAACTCTTCGAAACCCAAGGATGCGGCTCGGTCGTCACCGAAAACCTCATGATTCCGGCTCTGCCGGTGTAGACGATGACCGACTCGGCCCGATCTGCGGCCTGGCGTCCGCGACGCCAGTGCAGTTGCAACGACCGCACGACAGGACAGCGGCCGAGACCAGCCTGTGGGGTTGCCGTCGCAGCAGATGCGGCCTGACAGCCCGATCGCTGGCAACATTTCGACAAATCTTTGGTGCTGCTACGCACCATGAGACCTGCCTTTGTTTGATGCGTGTCAAATTTGCTCGGAAATGGGGCCTGGAGAATACCCCCAGTGCCTTTCGCACACGCCTTGAAGAGGACTTCATCATGCGGATGTCCGCGCACGTTTGCACGCATACACCAGCTCGTTGCGGGCTCAGCCGTTGGCGCTGCAAGCCGCGATCCCTCGCCGTCACCGCGCCGTCGTTATTGGGCTCGATCCTGTTCAGCGCCCCGGCCCAAACCCTACAGATGCACTGCCAGGATGTGCAATGAACACGCGAACACCTGCCCGTCAAGAACTCCAAGGGCGCGGCATGCGCGACACGGAAGTGAAAAGCCTGAGTGCCGGCATCGGCGTCGTCAGCGAGTTGAGGTCCGTTCCTGACGCCACGATCCATCGTGTGAACCATGTCGATCCCTGTGATCAATGCTTTCAAAGCCGATCCTGCCTGCAGGCTGCCTTGCTGCGTGATGGATCGATGGATCGTCGCGGTGTGCCAGGAGCCGCCATTCGACTCAGCAAGGGCCAGCGACTTTTTGCAACCGGCCGGACCTTGGATCGCGTCTATGCAATCCGTGCCGGGTCGTTCAAGTCGGTGCTGCGATGTGCTGACGGAAGGCAACAGGTTCTCGGATTTCACGTCTCTGGGGACATGATGGGCCTCGATGGCTTCGCCGCTCAGCTCTACCTTTGCGATGCCGTGGCCATGGAGGCCAGCGAAGCCTGCGAAATCGATGCGCGGGCCCTGGAGTCAGCAGCACGGGACCACTCCATCCTGCGACGACGGATCCAATCGCTGATTGCCCAGAGCATGATGCGTGCGCAGCAAAACCTTCTCGTTCTTGGCAGCATGCAGGGTGCAGAGCGTTTGGCGCATTTTTTATTGGACTTGTCGGAGCGCTACCAGGCGCTCGGACTTTCGTCTCGCGAATTTGCGCTGCGGATGACCCGCAAGGACATAGGCAGCTATCTGGGCTTGTATTCGGAGACCGTCAGCCGACTCTTCGCGCGGCTTGAGCGTGCCGGGCTGATCCAGATGACGAGACGGCACCGGGTTCAGATCAGCGATCGCGCCGGCCTCGCGGCCCTGCTGTCCTCCCCGTCGGGGGATTGATGTCTCGCCCCCATTGCGAGCGCAGCGGCTTGATGGGGTCCGACGCATGGCCCAACCGACGGCTGTTGTGCGGAGCGCCAAGCAAACGCCCCATCACGCATGGCTTCAAGTCCCGGCGGCCTCGTGCCGCACCACTTTCACACCTTGCCTGGAAACGCCATCCATGTCAGCGCAACTGATTCCCACACCGCTTCTGCCCACTCGAATTGCCGTTGAGGATGACCTCAGCGAGCGTGTGTTCGTCCTGGCGGCTGAACTGTTCAGCGCCCTGGCGACACCCATTCGTTTACGCATTTTGGGCGCCATCTGCGCACAAGGCAAAAGCGTGAATGCCATCGTCGAGGCGGTTGAGTCCACACAACCCAATGTCTCGCAGCATCTCAAAATGCTGTATCTGGCAGGGATCGTGGCAAAACGTCGCATCGGCAATCAGATGGTTTACCGCGTGCAAAGCGAGGAGGTCCTTCAGTTGTGCGATCTGGTTTGCACCAGAATCGCCTCCGAGCTCGATCCTCAGGAGCCATGGAGCAAGGGAAAGACAATGCAAACCGCAAAACACCTCGGGGCCACACGCCCATTTTGACGAGCGCAGCGTTCCAGGCGTCGATGCAATGGAATGGCAACGGCATGCCCCGGCGTGGCGATCGACAACCCATCAAGGCCCCGCCTCCCCAAGTTGGCCCGCCACTGCCTTGATGGCCTCGGGATCGACCACATCGATGCGGTGAACCTGGCCGCGGATCCATCCCTGTTTTCTGAATGCGGAGAAAACCCTGCTGACCGTCTCCACGCGCAAGCGCAAATAGTCCGCGATGTCAGCTCGCGGAATATTGGGAAGAATCCGATGGCCGGGGCTGTTGCACGTCGCATCGGCATGCATGACTTTCATCATGTAGTAGGCCACGCGGACTTGCGAGCCGGATTGAATGACGTGCGTCAATTGGTAGGTTGGCAGGAGCCGTGTCGCCAGCGCCGCGCTGACTCGACCGCAAAGCTCTTTTGAAGCCCGACTCTTGCCCTTGATATTGCAAGCCACGCTGCACACGGATGTCATCGACATGGATGCCTTGAACTCCCTGTGCAGGGGCTCAAATTCAATCAGCGATTCAAGCGCAAACAATTGCCCGGGGAAACACAAATCGATGATCGAACTTTGGTGCACGGCATCGTTCCAGACGGATTTGACCGCGCCCGACCTGACCGCATACAGATGACTCGGCTGAATCAGGATGGGCGCACCGGCACGGAACGTCTCCACCTGAATTCTTGTTTGCGCTTTGCCGCGCGCATCCCCTAACAAGCCGAGCAAACCACACCGACTGCGACTCGGACAAAGCTGGCATGGAACGGCCTCGGCAGACAAACGAGGATCGACGCGTTGGGTGCTCATGGGAAAACCATCGCACTGCGTGTTCACGGAAACTCCAGTGTCCTGAGTTGGGGGTTCGTTGAACAAGTCGGCACATCAAGGAGATTCGCCGAAAACGCTGACAGGCAAGGCGTGGCGCGCAGCCAGGTTGGATGCCTGGCGAGCACCGCAACGCGGCATGTCGGCGTTTCTCGGCCAATGTCATCAACGAAACCTAACTCAGCACACTCGCTTGCCTGCGCATCAACGGATCAGCCGCTGGGCAACACACGTGTTGCCGTCTGATCCAGCTTGGGCGGTGTGGCGTGGGTGTGGAACGGCGCGGGTGATGGAACCTCCCATTCCAAGCCGTGCGCCCCTTCCCAGGGACGCTGCGGAGCCTTGGCACCATGCCCGCGCACGACAGGAAGCACCACGGCAAACAGGAAATAGGCCTGCGCCAGTCCGAACATGAACGCGCCGATCGACGAAATCATGTTGAAGTCGGTGAACTGCACCGGATAGTCGGCGTAGCGGCGCACCATGCCTCCGAGGCCGAGGAAGAACTGCGGGAAGAAGGTCAGGTTCGCGCCAATGAGCGAAAACCAGAAATGGATCTGCCCGGCACGCTCGTTGTACATCGTGCCGGTCCACTTCGGCGACCAATAGTAGAAGGCCATGAAAAGCGCGAACAGCACGCTGATGGCCATCGTGTAGTGGAAATGGGAGACCACGTAATAGGTGTTGTGCACCTGGATGTCGATCGGCGCCAGAGCCAGCACCAGGCCGGTGAAGCCGCCGATGAGGAACAGGACGATGAAGCCAACGGCCCAGAGCATGGGCGTCTCGAAGGTCAATGAGCCGCGCCACATCGTGGCCACCCAGTTGAAGATCTTCACACCGGTCGGAACGGCGATGAGCATGGTGGCGTACATGAAGAACAACTGACCGGTGACGGGCATACCGGCCGTGAACATGTGGTGCGCCCAGACGATGAAGGACAGGATGGCGATGGCCGCGGTGGCATACACCATCGAGCCGTAGCCGAACAAGGGCTTGCGCGAGAAGGTGGGCACAACCGTGCTCATGATGCCGAAGCACGGCAGGATCAGCACATAGACCTCGGGGTGACCAAAGAACCAAAGGAGGTGCTGGTAGAGCACCGGGTCCCCACCTCCGGCGGCGTTGAAGAAGCTGGTGCCGAAATGTCGGTCGGTCAGGGTCATCGTCACCGCACCGGCCAGCACCGGCATGATGGCGATGAGCAGGTAGGCGGTGATCAGCCAGGTCCAGGCGAACATGGGCATCTTCATCAGCGTCATGCCGGGCGCGCGCATGTTCAGGATGGTGACAATGATGTTGATCGACCCCATGATGGACGAGGCGCCAAGAATGTGGACCGCAAAGATCACCAGGTCCATGCCCATTCCCTGCTGAATGGTCAGGGGCGCATACAGCGTCCAGCCCACATCAGGGGCGCCGCCAGGAACGAAAAAGGCCACCACCCCGAGGAGTGCGGCAGGGATGAGCAGCCAAAAACTGAGGTTGTTCATGCGCGGGAAGGCCATGTCGGGCGCCCCGATCTGCAGCGGGATCATCCAATTGGCCAGCCCGGTGAGGGCTGGCATCACGGCAAGAAAAATCATGATGATGCCGTGCATGGTGGAAAACGCGAGATAAACCTGAGGATTGAGAAACTGGATCCCCGGCTCGAACAGCTCGGCGCGCATGCCTAGCGCCAGCACTCCCCCGACGAACAGCATCGTGAGGGCGAACACCAGGTACATCGTGCCGATGTCCTTGTGGTTGGTGGAAAACACCCAGCGCCGCCAGCCGTGTGGATGGTCATGGGCATGGTCGGCGCCGTGTGCGGGCGCGTGGACGGGATCGAGCACGGCGCTCATGGGGTACTCCTTTCAGGAAACGTGGTTGTATGCAATGGATTCGCACGGCATGGCGGAAACGTGCCATTGCTCGCCTGCTGGCGCCCAACAGGGCTCATGCGCTGTTTTCTGATTTTGTAGTGGCGTTTGCAGACCTGCCCTTCAGGGTTAGGCCGCATTCGGGTGATCCAGATCAAGGAGTTGCAAAATTCCCAGGGTGCGTTGACACGCATCCATGGACGGTGAGCCATGGCGGCTTGGTCCGCAGCGCAAGCTTGAGGCAAAAACGCCACAACTTCGCCGCAGGCAGCATCGTTCGCGTCGGGGAGCCACGTTTGAAGCCCGCTTCCATACGGGCTTTTCCATGGCTGCGGCCTGCATAATCAGCGCTTCGCCGACTCCGCCAGCCAAGCGCCCCCTGGGCCATGCCCACAGAACAAGAACTTTCCGCATTTCTTCGCAGCGTCGACAAGCGTGCCTTCAAGCGCGCGCAGTTTGCCACGCAAAACCCTGACGCCGCCCTGGACGTGGTGCAGGACTCGATGATCCGCCTGGCCGACAAGTATGGCGACCATGATCCCGCTGAATGGCCGATGCTGTTCCAGCGTATCCTGACCAATGCCATACTCGACTGGCACCGGCGGCAGAAGGTGCGATCGGCCTGGATGAGCAATTTGTCCGATTTCCAAGGCGCTGGCGACGGCGAAGAATTCGACTTGCTGGAAACTTTGGAGATTGAAGCCTGCTCAGAGCAACTCGAGGGAGCCGACCGTCAGCTCGAACGGAGCCAAACTCTGGCGATTTTGGATGGCGAAATTCAAAAACTGCCGGACCGTCAACGGGAGTCTTTCCTGCTGCGTTATTGGGAAGGGTTGGATGTCGCTGAAACGGCGGCGGCCATGGGTTGTTCCGAGGGCAGCGTCAAAACGCACTGTTCCAGGGCCACACATACCTTGGCCAAGGCACTCAAAGCGCAAGGTTTCGATCATGGACACACATAACAAAAAACTGAGTTTGACGGCGGCGGAGGCGCGTTTAGGCTATCAGGTCGCGGCGCGTCTGACAGAAGGCAACGAGCAACTGCCTGCGGACATCGCAGAACGGCTCAAAGGCATACGCCATATGGTGGTTGATCAGCACCGCCTGCAGCGAGCGCGGCATGCCCATGTCATGGTGTCGGCCCACAATGCCACGGCAACCCTGGGCGGGCCGGGAGAATCTTCATCCTGGCGCCTGCGGCTGGGCCTGTTGCTGGCGATTCCCACCTTGCTGTTTGGCCTGTATGCGCTGCAGCATTACCAGCAGGAGCGTTTCGTTCGCAAAATTGCCGATATCGATACGGCTTTGCTGCTCGATAACCTGCCGCCGCAGGCCTACGTTGATCCGGGCTTCACCAGCTATCTGCGGCAGAACGACGGATGAGCGGGCTGTTGATGCGCCGCCGTCTATGGGCTGGATTACTCGCCCTGCGCCTCATGGCCATCCAACGCTTGCTCCTGTTGGGCCTGGCACTGCTGCTGGCGAGTGGCTGCTGGCTTGCTGCACAGGCGGCAAACACGGCAACAATCGGGCAGCCGACCTGGCAACAACTCACGCCCATGCAACAGGCTGCTCTGGGGCCATTGCAGGCCGAGTGGCCGCATTTCGATGCTGATCGCAAACGCAAATGGCTGAATATTGCTGCGCGCTATTCGGCCATGAGCCCCGAGCAGCGCACCACGCTGCACCAGCGCATGGTCGAGTGGGTGCACATGAGCCCCCAGCAGCGCCGGCAAGCCCGCGAAAACTTCCTCGCCACGGGTAAGGCGCCGCTGGACAGCCGCAAACAGGCCTGGGAGCGCTACAAGAAGCTGCCCGAAGCTGAAAAACGCGCATTGGCCCGGGAAGCCAAACGCCCTCCGCACACGCCCGGCCATGTCGGACGCTACGAAGCCGAGCAGCGCCTCAAGAAGACCAAAACCGTGAGCCGAACGGTGGGCAATCCTCCCCGTCCCGCCAGCACGCCAGCGGCCGTTTCAGTGGCGCCGCCGACGCCTGCCCCCACGACGGCATCCAAGCCCATGGCGCCTCAACCACCGCCGCCCAGCCCCAAGCCCTGAGTACGGATTGGGACTCGCATCGGGTTGGAGTGCGGTTCAAGCGCCGAAGTCGATGCAGGTCCGGCGCCACCCGATCTCCACCTGAACACACGCACAGCCTCCCGCATGCCACCCAAGCCTTTGCAAGCACCCTCGCTGTATCGCCGGCTTGCTGCGCTGCTGTATGAATCCATCGTGCTGTTTGGCGTGGCCTGGCTTGCCGCACTGCTCTACGGTCTGGCGGTGGGCCAGCGCAGCGGCGTGATGGACAGGCATGGCTTGCAGGCGGTGGTCTTCTTGACACTGGCGATTTACTTCATCGGCTTCTGGCTCGGCCCCGGGCAGACTGTGGCGATGCGCGCCTGGCGTTTGCGCGTGGTGGATGCGAACGGCCGTCCGCTGCGTCTTGGCCGCGCCGGCTTGCGTTTCGTTTTGGGCTGGCTGTGGGTGTTGCCTGCACTGGCCTTGGCTTGGTTGACCGGGCTGGACCATGTGGCCGGGCTGGGCATGCTGTTCGGATGGATGGCCTTGTGGGCGCTGGCAAGCTACTTGCGGGCTGACCGCCAGTTCTGGCATGACGCCTGGGCCGGTACGAGACTGATCGACATTCCGCGCTGAGTGGGTTGTCATATTCCGCGCGTCCACACGATGCGCGCAAGACTTCCGCTGCGCAGCGGTGTTTGCCCCGCGTGATGGATGACATGTCACCCTTGTCATCCGCCTGTCACAAGACCTGGCTGCAATACGGCCATGCAGCCCAGCCATTTCAGTCCGACATCCACCGACGCGCACCGCTTCACACAGGCCTTGGCTGTTGGCGCTGCGCCTGACGGCACCGAAGACGCACAGGCCACTTACCAGTTCCGCACGCTCTGGCTGTCCGACATTCACCTCGGCACGCGCGACTGCAAGGCCGAAGCCCTGCTCGACCTGTTGCGCCACTGCCATGCCGGCACCATCTATCTGGTGGGCGACATCATCGACGGCTGGCAGTTGCGCAAGGGCTGGTATTGGCCGCAGGCGCACAACGACGTGGCGCAGAAGATGCTGCGCAAGGCCCGCAAGGGCTGCCGCGTGGTGTTCATCCCCGGCAATCACGATGAATTCGCACGCGACTTTCACGGCCTGCACTTCGGCGGCATCGAGGTGCTGTCCGACGCGGTGCATGTGACCGCCGACGGCGCGCGGCTCTGGATCGTGCATGGCGACTGGTTCGACGGCGTGGTGATGCACGCCAAGTGGCTCGCCCATCTCGGCGACGCGCTCTACATCTTCACCCTCACGCTCAACCGCTGGCTCAATCAGGCGCGCCACCGCCTGGGGTTTTCGTATTGGTCGCTGTCCCAATACCTCAAAGGCAAGGTCAAAAACGCCGTGAGCTATATCTCCAGCTTCGAGCAGTTGCTGGCCGAAGAGGCCGCTCGGCGGCAATGCGAGGGGGTGGTGTGCGGCCACATCCACCGCGCCGAATTGCGCAAGATCGATGGCAGCATCTACGCCAACTGCGGCGACTGGGTCGAAAGCCTCACCGCCCTGGTCGAGCTGCAGGACGGCACCCTGCAATTGCTGATGTGGAAGCCTTCCGCCTCGGCACCTGTCGTCCTGGCCGAGTTACCGCCGGGCAGCGCAAGCACCGGACAGGCCGAAGCCCCGACCCAACCCCAAGCGAGCCACGTCCCATGCGCATCCTGATCGTGAGCGACGCCTGGAGTCCCCAGGTCAATGGGGTGGTTCGCACCTTGAAGACCACCATCGAGCATTTGCGCGCCCAGGGCGAGGTGATCGAAGTCATCGAGCCGGGCCAGTTCCGCACGCTCCCCTGCCCGAGCTACCCCGAAATCCGCTTGAGCTGGCGGCCCAAAACATTGGTGATGCAGCGCATCGCCGCCTTCAGCCCGGACGTGGTGCACATCGCCACCGAAGGGCCGCTGGGCCTGGCCGCGAGGCGCGCCGCGCTGCAACTTCACATTCCCTTGACAACGGCCTACCACACCCGCTTTCCCGAGTATGTCAAAGCCCGCTTCGGCATTCCCTTGGCCTGGACCTACGCCTACCTGCGCTGGTTTCACAACGCCGCACGCATCACCCTGGTGCCGACCCAGGTGGTGCGCAGCGACCTCACGGCGCGGGGCCTGACCCGTCTGGCGCTGTGGTCGCGCGGGGTAGACGGGCGCATGTTCTTCCCACGCCATGTTCAACGGCTGGACGGCGTTCCGCCCATCTTCCTCTATGTCGGCCGGGTCGCAGTGGAGAAGAACATCGACGCCTTCCTCAATCTCGACCTTCCCGGCACCAAATGGGTCGTCGGCGAAGGCCCCGAACTCCACCGCATCCAGCGCGAACATCCCGGCGTGCGCTTTCTCGGCGTGCTCACACAAGACCGTCTCGCCGAGGTGTATTCCGGCGCCGACGTGTTCGTCTTCCCCAGCCGCACCGACACCTTCGGCCTGGTGCTGATCGAGGCCCTGGCCTGCGGCTGTCCGGTGGCGGCCTATCCCGTCACCGGCCCGGTGGACGTGATCGGCGATGCTCCCGCCGGCGTGCTGGACGAAGACCTGCGCGCCGCCTGCCTCGCCGCCTTGCGCATTCCGCGGCAAAACGCCGTGGCCCATGCCCGCCAGTTCACCTGGCAACGCGCCACCAGCCAGTTCCTGCAGCACCTGCGCGAAGCCGCCGAGCAGCCACCCCGACACCCCGCAGAGGCCAGCTAAGCTTGGGCAGAGCTTCAGATCCTGTCGAACTTCTGCCAAGCCAGCGTACGCACCTTGTCCCCCCATCCCTACAAAAGCAGGACGGGCGTGGCCCGCATCGTGCATGCCTTGCACAATTCGGCCAGTGGCCTGCGCACCGCATGGCGCACCGAATCGGCCTTCCGCCAGGAAGGCATGCTCACCCTCGTCATGCTGCCACTGGCCTTCTGGCTCGGCCACGGCGGCGTCGAACGTGCGTTGCTGGCAGGAACTGTGCTGTTGATTCCCGTGGTGGAGTTGCTCAACACGGCCGTGGAATACACCGTGGACCGGGTTTCGCTGGAGCGCCACGAACTGAGCAAGACCGCCAAGGACATGGGCAGTGCGGCGGTGTTGCTAACCTTAGTGCTCGCGTTTGTTGTGTGGTGCACAATTCTATTAAGTCATTTTTAATCAATAGCTTATAAATATTAACCATAATAATATAGTGGTCTTTTTGGGGGCTTTTTGGGGGAACGATTCCCCCACAATTCCCCCACGCACGACGCCATGTGACGCTGCGCGACGTCGCGCTTCCCCCAGATTTCCCCCATCGGACGACGCCGCGACCGGCCCTCGGATCGCAGCGACTGCGTTGCCGCCATGCCACATATGAACGTCGATCAGCCCGTCACCGACAACACAACAACATCCATTGCGTCACAATAGTCGCCAAGATCATTCTGGATTCCTCCAGCAACGACCGATCCTCTCCATGAGCGCCAGCACAACGATACTGAGACTGCTGCAATACGCCATACACCCCTCGGACAAGGTGCTGGGCGGTGTCTCGCGTGCCCACAAGCGCCACATGGAGCGTGGCGTCTTCGGCGCCGGAATTGGCCTACTCCTCGTTTTGCATCTTGATGCCGCAGTCGCCTCGCTCATCATGGCGCTGCTCGTAGCCGGGATCCTCGTTTCGGCCGTCCCAATCCTGCGCAGCCTGTCCGCGCACTTTCGGTCCAAAGCGCAGCGCGCCATTGGCGCCGCACGGCAAATAGCGGTCCTGGAACGTGTCATCACTCGCCTTTTGAGGGCGGCCCGTGCGGCGCACGCGTGGTTCATCACCACCCTCCGCAGCCAGGTGGAAACCCGGCCAGTGCACATCAGGCAGCGCGTCGTTGCGCACGTCTGCATCACCCCCCGCATCCTCCCCATCCCTGCCATCGCCCGCGCGTAATCGCGGGCTCCCCATTCCTTCGCGGCCGTTCCCCGGCTGTCCGCGTCGCGCATCCCATCCGTTATGGGGGTTGGGCCGCTCCACCTGGAGCGCCACATGGCAATCGACACCTACACCTTGCTCCTCGAGCAGGGCTATCCGCTTTCCCTGCACCTCGACGACGACCGTTTGCTTCAAGCCGTCGGCTTACCCACTGCGGGTGCAGCGCGTGCCCAAATTGCTCGGGGGCAGTTCGGCCTGCGCTATCGCCGCGTGGGCCGACGCTACATCGTCACCCTGCGTGATCTGGCCCTCTGGCTCGACGGCGGTGATGACAGCTCCACGGCACCAGGACGGGCATCGACGCCAGTTTCACCTTTGGCCCCGGCGCTCACGGAGGCCCCTGCCCGGCGGCGGCCTGGTCGTCCGCGACTGTCGGCCACCCTGGGCCTTGGGGGCCTCAAATGAGCGCGATCAACGTGCTGCTATCCCGACTCCAGGGCACACGACGCACAGGCAACAGGCGCTGGATCGCCCGCTGCCCGGCACACGAGGATCGCAACGCATCCCTGAGCATCCGGGAGCTGGAGGACGGCCTTGTCCTGTTCCATTGCTTCGCCGGCTGCGAAGCCGAAGCCGTGCTGCAGGGCGCAGGCCTCTCATGGCCCGATGTGCTGCCAGCGGAGCCTACTGCGCACCGCACGTTTCATGCGCTGGACGTGCTGCGCGCGTTGGAACAGGAAGCCCTGATCGTGGCCAGCGTCGCCGCCACCGTTGGCATGGGCTCCGCCCCCAGCGAGGACGACCGTCAGCGCGTGAGCCTTGCTCATGCACGCATTCTGGCCGGGCTGTGTCTGGCAGGGGGTGGACGATGAGCGCGATCGCTGAAGCCGACCACGCACTCGAAGCCGCGCGGCGCGGCGCATCCATCCTGGACGATGTCGCTGCCGCAAGCGCTCGGCGTCCAGCAGTGTCAGCGCTACCACCGCTGCCCTTGGCGCAAGCCCTGGAGCGCGCGCAAGGTCTGCTCGCACCGCCGACAAATGGAGGCAGTGGCGACTATCCACTGGAGGCCCTGGGGCCGCTGGCCGAGGCCGCCCGCGATCTGGCCGCCGGCGCACAGCTTGCACCTGCAATGGCCGGGCAATCCTTACTCGCTGCTGCGGCGCTGCTCGTGCAGTCCACCGCGAACGTGCAGACCCTGGATGGATCGACCAAGCCCCTGAGCCTGTATTGCCTGACCATCGCCAACTCAGGCGATGGCAAGGACACGGCAGACCGCCCAGCCCTGCGCCCTGTTCACGCATTTCAGCGCCAAGCAGGCCCGCAGTGGGAAGCGGATCGAGCCGCGTATGAGGACGCGAAGGCAAGCCGCAACAGGGGCGACGCAACGCCTGAGCCGATGGGACCCGCACCGTACCGGTTGGCTGCTGATCTGACCATCGAAGGGCTGCGACGCAGTTTTGTCGAGGGTGTCGCCGCGCAGGGCATTTTCAGCACAGAAGCCGCCATCGTGCTGGCCGGGCATGCCATGCAAGCGGAGCACCGCACAAATACCGCTGCCAATCTTTGCGGAATTTGGGATCGTGGACATCTGAGCGCGATTCGCGGTGGCGCGGGCCGGACCGAGCGTTACGGCGTGCGCCTGAGCGCGCACCTGCTGATCCAGCCCGCAGCACTGGGAGACGTGCTGAACGATGAAAGCCTGGCAGGCGTCGGATTCTGGCCGCGATTCTTGCTCGCCTGGCCTGCACCCCTGGAGCCGCGCAAGTACAAGCCTTGGAAGCCTGAAAGCAGCGAGGCCTTGCGCCGGTACTGGGGCGACTGTGAGCGCCTGCTGGCGCGCCCCATGCCGGTGGATTGTGACGCCTTGCCGGTGATCGAACTGGACAGCGGCGCGACGCGGCACATGGCCCGGTTTTTCGAGGGCATGGAGTATGAAGGCCGCAAGGGTGATCTGCGCGACGTGCGCCCGTTCACCTTGCGTGCCACGGAACTGGCCTGTCGGATTGCGGGCGTACTGGCTGCATTCGCCGGGATTCAAACCATCGACGTGGGCCTGGCCGAATGTGGCGCCGTGCTGGCTGCGCATGCGCTGGACAACTGGCAAGCCGCACTCGCGGGCAAGGCCGACCCCGTACCAGGCTGGGCTTCGACCTTGTATCGCTGGCTGGCCACCCGTGGCGATCCGGTCGCGATCCGGGATCTGACCAAATTAGCCCCCGCCAGCGTGCGCCCGCGCAGCCGCAGGGATGCGGCCATCGACCGCCTGAAGGCTTGCGGGTTGGTGGCCATGGATGAAGGCGACATCGGTGCTTTGGGGGTGGACCATGCGCGCAACTGACATCGTCAAATCCGCATTCCGCCCCGTGACTCCTGCGGATGTTGCGGATGCTGCGGACACCCGCATGCAGACTCGCTCGATGGGTTTGCGGAACCCTGCGGATGGCTGCGGATATCTCACAAATGATGGATCTGTCCGCAAGGTTCCGCAACCCTCCGCAAGCTCCGAAACCCGCATGGATGCTGGCGATCCGCAGCATCCGCAGGTTCCGCAGCCAGCCTGTGGGGGAAACGCGCACGCGTCGGTCCATCCACCGTGTTGCACAGCCCGCCAGACCTGTCATGCGCATGACCCTGCCGACACCCTCCTTGCGTGTCTGAGCCATCTGCGCACACATGGTGTGGTACTGGCGCTGGAGCATGGACAGATTGTGGCGCGAGGGCTGGAACAGGGCGACCCCGTGACGCAGGATGCCTGTGCCGTCTCGCTGGCCGCGCGCCATGCAGAACTACTCGCCGCACTGCGTGCGCAACACACGGCAACCGAGGTCATCACCAAGGCCGCCCAGCGCGACTGCTGGGACTGCCAACACCTGCGCACCCTCAACGACGAGCCGGGCAACAAACTGCCGCAGTGCAAGCGTGGCCACCCGCTCGTGTGGCGGCGTATCGGCCCGGGAGGCGTGCGCACAGCGCCCACCCGATTCGACATGCGTGCATGTCCCGACAAGGATCCCTGATGCAACGTCGAACCCAATGCAGGAAGGTGAGGCTGTTGGATCGGTACAGGGTAGGCCACGGGTTTACTTCGGCACGCCGAAGCAAGCCCCGAGGCACCTGGTCAGGCTCCGCCCGACACCCGCATGCTCACCCCCTTCGGCACGTACAGCACACCGATTTCGCTTCTCCGCACCGTTGGTTTGTCGCACCCTTTGCGTGCCGTCTTTGATCCTCTTCCGGAGTTCAACCATGTCTGCATCCATCCCAGCATCCGCCACCCATTCCCCCAAGACATCCCGCCCATCGGCCGACGAGGCCCTGCGCAAACTGGACGGCGCCGACGCCGTCACCGACGCCCTGCTCGGCAAGAAGAAAACCTCCATCGCCGAATGCTTTATCGAGGCCCGTCGGCAGGACATTCAGAAGCTGCTCGACGGCGGCTTGTCCGTGGCCCGCTACGCCGCCTTGCTGGCCCCCAAGCTGGACATGAAACCCTCGACCCTGCAGGCCGCCTTGACCAAGGCCGGGTTCGTGTCGCTACAAGCCAAAGCCCCTGGCGCCTCGCAAGCGGCAAACAAATCGGCACCGAAGACCCCGCCCCCGGCGCAACCGGCGCCCCAGTCGGCCGCGCCGTCCGGCCTGCCGTCTTCAACCCAGCCGGCCCAACCCCAGCCCATCACGGATGCCGACTTGCGCCCGATTCTCGCCTTGCTGGACTTTGGCCAGCCCGGCGCCCCGCCGACCCCGAGTGATCGGGCCCGGGTGCGGGGCTGGGTCGAAAAGCACGGCGTCGCCAAAACCGAAGCCCTGTTCCAACAATGGCGGGCCTTCAATGGCCCCGAGGTGCCGGCCTATCCGTCGTCGGTTCACGCGATCATGCGCTAGCCATGGCCAAGCGCACCCGCATCGTGAACTGCAAGGTGACGGAGCAGGAGCTTGCGCGGATCCGCCACTTGGCCGACGCCGCCATGACCACCACCAGCGGCTATCTGCGCAGCGTGGCGCTGAGTGAGGATGTTCGCCTGCGGCGCATGACCGCGCTGCAGGCCGAGCTGCGCAAGCTGGGTGGCCTGCAAAAACACCTCGCCACGCTGCACGACTGGACGCCGGAGCAGCGGCGACAGTTCGATTGCGTGCGCCAGACGCTGATCGACACGGCCAAGCTCGTGCAGGAGGCGGTCCATGCTCGGTAAGGTCATCCCCAAAAAGGCTGAAGGTGGAAGCAAAGGCTTCGCGGACGTGGTGCGCTACATTGCCCGCGACCGCGACGACCAGGCCGAGCTGCGCGGGCAGTTCGGCACCCCCGAGATGGGCGCGTTCCACCTCGACTGTTCGCTGGACACCCTGGAGGATCGACGCGAGGCCATCGCCATCCTCGATCTGACCGCTGAGGCTGTCCGCTCCAGTAGGAAGACCGGGCACCCGGCCTATCACATCGAGTTCTCCTGGAAAGACGGGGAGCATCCAAGCCGCCAGCAAGTGGAGCAGGCCACCGACCATCTGATGACGGCGGTGGGCATGCAGGGTCATCAGGCGCTGTGGGCCATTCACAAGGACACCGACAACGACCATGTGCACCTGGTCATCAACCGCGTGCATCCCGACACCCTCAGGATGCAGAAGATCCAGAAGCGGGACTGGTTCAGCATCGACCGGGCCATGCGCGAGATTGAAGGCGTCCAGGGCTGGCGGCACGACCACGGGCCTTGGGTGGCGCTCAAGGTCGAGAGCGGGAGGGAACAGATCGTCCGGATGAGCCGAGCCCAACGGCTTGCGCGGGGCTTGCTCAAGGATGGACCTGCCATCAGCGCCGCAGCCGTCCGCGCCGAGCAGAACATCGGCGCCGAGGCATTCCAGACCTGGGTGGCGGGCAAACCTGCGCGCCTGCTGCGCCATATCGTGAACCGCCCCGGCGCAACCTGGGACGATGTGCATTTCATCCTGGCGGACTTGGGGCTGACGATGGCTCCCAAGGGCTCCGGGATGGTGGTCACGACAACGCTGGCCGATGGCCGGGTGCTGGCCGCCAAGGCGTCGCAGATGGGACGCTGGCAGCAAGTCTGCCCTGGAACGTCAGCTCGGACCCTACCGGGCACCAGGGGCGCACCTGAACGCGCAGCGCGGCCTGGCACCGGAGGGGAGCTATCAGCGGCACCTGGACGCCGAGCGGGTCCGGGATCAAGGCCCGAAGTTGAAGGGCAGCGACAGGGGCAGTGACCCGCAGCGCGCAGCGCGTCGGGACGAGCGTGCCAGAGCACGCCAGGCGCTGGCTGAGCGGTACAAGCGGGAGCAGGACGCGTTGCGTGCTCAGCGCCCAGCCCTGCGCCAGTCGCTGGCCGCGCGGCACCGGGCCGAGCGTCAGCAGCTCAGCATCGAGCTGCGACACGAGCGGGCAGCTGGAATCGCCGAGAACAAAGCCTTGGGGCTGGGGCCGCAGAACGCCATCTCCCAGTGGGCTTATGAGGCGGCCAAGCGGCGCGAGGCGCTGCAAAAGCGCCAAGCTGCCGAACGGCACGAGCTGACCCAGAAAATCCCGCGCACTCAGGTCTGGCACACCTGGCTGGAGCAGCAGGCGCAAGCCGGCGATGAGGCGGCGCGAACTGCGCTGCGCGGCATTCGGTATCGCGAACAGCGCGGCAAGAACAAATCTCAGGATGGCATCGAGGGGGAAGAGCTCGACCCCTTGCGCAGGCTCACCGTGGCCGCGCTGCAGGCCGAGATTGATCATCGTCGGCAATGCGTGATCTACCGGGGCCTGGATGGGCGAGAGAAGTTCACCGACATCGGACCACGCCTTGTGATGCACGACAAGTCGGCCGACAGCCTGGAGGCCGCTTTGCGGATTGCGGCGCAGAAGTTTGGTGGAAAAGTGGACATCACCGGCAGCTCGGAGTTCAGGGAACGGGCGGCACGGCAGGCGGTGCGGCTGGGAATCGAGGTCGCGAATGCTGATCTTGCGGCGGTGGTGGCCGATGAGCAGGCCAAGGTCCAACAAACGCGCGGAACCTGGCTTGTCCCGCGACAAGCGCAGAGCGTGATGCAGCAGTGCGATACGCCACGGCGCCAGAACCTCGCGCAGCCCGCTCCAGCGCAGGACGAGGCCTTGATGGCCGGGGTGCGCGAGCGGGTGGCGACGTTCATCGCCGAAGCTGGACAGCGGACCGCGTCCAATGCTTGGCAACCTGGCCCGGGGCAAGCACCCAGCCAGAGCCGCGACCCCATCGACAGCGCGGACCTGGCAGGAGAGTCCATTCTGGCGCATCTTTCATCCCAAGGCTGGGATGCTCTTGAACTGGCTGGCCAGGGCCAAGCCCTGGCTCCTGGGCAGCAGGCCTTGTTGTGCAACGGCGAGCAGCCGGATTTGGTGAATGCGCAAGGCCAACTCACGCCATTGGGGCAGGCGGCCTACGCTCGCCAGCAGGACCGGCTTGCGCAAGAGCGCAAGGTCTTGCAGAAGCTGACGGAGGAGAGGCGGCGATCCCGGCCCAGTCCTGCAGCAGCTCCGCCACCGGCTGCTGATACGTCAAAAACGGCGATGCCGCAAGCGCAGGACCAGGCGCCAAAGCAAGCCGAGCCTGTGAAATCTGTGCCCTTCCTGCCCATGCTGGATCTGAGCCCATTGCCCCAGCAAGACAGCGAGCATGGTCAGGAGCCCGGGGTGCCTCGGCGCAGCCAGCCGAGAAGCAGCAGGGGGCATGGGCGGGGTGGACACGGGCGGTGATGCTCCAGCCATGGGGACGTGGCCCATGGGCAAACCGGTCCAGAGGCAATGGCTCTTGCCGTTGCACCATGCCTGTCAGCCATTTTGATGCTCCTGAATACACGACGCAATATCGCAAAACGCGATAACATGGCGCCATGCACGTCATCTCGAAGAAGGCGCTCCAGATGTTCTGGGTCAAGCATCCGCAGGCCAAGGCGCCGCTGGAGGCGTGGTACCGCGTGGTGAGTTTGACCGGATTCGAGCACTTCGCAGCCATCAAACAGACCTTCAATGCAGCTGACTATGTGCCGCCGTTCACGGTGTTCGACGTGGGCGGCAACAACTTTCGCGTGATCGCCGTCATCCACTACAACCGGCAAAAACTGTACATCCGCCATGTCTTCACCCATGCGGACTACGACCGCTGGAGCCAGACCAACAGGAGCAAGAAACCATGAACGCAGTCACCCTCGATGTCGCGGCCATTGCCCCGGCCTGGCGCGCGTTTCAGGCCAGTTTGCCGGTGCACATCGGCCCCATCCGCAGCGAAGCGCAGTATGAGCAAGCCGTGGCCTTGATGAATGGTCTGCTCGATGTTGTAGGCGACCATGAAGGGCACGAACTGGCTGAGTTTCTGGACCTAGTTGGTCAGTTGGTCGAGGACTATGAAAACACCCGTCACGCCGTCCCCGATGCGCCTCCACACGAGGTGCTGCGCTTTTTCATGGAGCAACATGCGCTCAAGCAGGCTGACCTGGCCGAGGAGATCGGCGGGCAGTCGGCGGTGAGCGACATCCTGCATGGCAAGCGCGAGATCAACGCACGCCAGGCTCGCGCACTGGCAAACAGGTTTTCGGTGTCGCCCGCCGTGTTTCTTTGACGTTCTCGAAACTCAACTGGCGTTACGCCAGGTGGTGACCATCAATCGAGCAACGCTATCGAGAACGCTAACCCGTTGAATCCAGGGCGGGTGCGTACTCGATCCAATCGTTCACGAAAACAGTGGATTGGGGTGTCGTCGTACAGGATCGGCGACGAAGGCCGCTACGGTTCATCCCCGCCAGCGCGGGGAACACGGCGTATGCTCGCCCTTGAGTCGTCACGCCTATGGTTCATCCCCGCCAGCGCGGGGAACACGTCGGGACTGTAACCTAAACATCGATTGAACTCGGTTCATCCCCGCCAGCGCGGGGAACACACTTATCACAACTTGTTGTTTCCTTTTTGTCGACTTATTTATCGACTGCTGAGTAAATCAATCACTTACATGGCATGGATGCGTTCCGTCGCGGAATTTCTCGGCTATCGCTTGGGAGCTTTCAGACGCTGGCTTGAGGCTGCTGGATTGCCCACCGCCGCGAGCCTTGCAATGCACAGGAAAATGACGGTCGTGGGAACTGGCCTGCCAAAGCGATGAAATTCGCTTTGGATTCAAGATACGTTGCTTGTGTTCTGCCCCTCCATCTTGTAGCGCTTGAGTTTTTCCCACAACGTTTTGCGACTGATGCCCAGGCTGTTGGCAGTCTTCATCATCTGGCCGTGATTCTGAGACACACAATGTTGCAGGTAGTCGCGTTCAATGCGCGCCAGATAGTGGTCCAGGGGCTCGGGATTGGGCAGCGCTTGCGGGTCTTGCCCCAAAGCACGGTTCGAACAGGGAAGACCGGCTCGTTCCCACCGTACCCAGCAATCGGCTGAAAAGTGATAAGCACGCTCCAGGGTGGCGAAGAGTTCCCGTATATTGCCCTCCCAAGTCTGCAGCTTGGCCCAGGTGACGAATTGCGGATCGAGTCGCTTGGTTTGGTTCAGGCGTGCATTGAGGACATCCACATGGCGGTGAGCCAGCCATCCGATGTCTTCGACGCGTTCGCGCAAGGGGGGCAAATGAATCGGTATGCCGCTGAGCCGGAAATAGAGATCCTGCCTGAATGCCCCGGTATCGACGAGCTTGTCGAGAGGCTTGTGAGTCGCGCAGATCACGCGCACCTTGACCTGAATCGCCCGCTCGCTGCCAACACGCCGGATCTGCCCATCCTGCAGGACACGCAGCAGCTTGACCTGGACGTTGGGTGGCATGTCGCCGACCTCGTCGAGAAAGAGCGCGCCACCATCGGCCTGCTCGAACACACCGCTATGGCGCTTGCCGGCCCCCGTGAATGCACCGGCCTCGTGGCCGAACAGTTCGGATTCGAGCAGGTTTTCGCTGATCGCGGCGCAATTGATGGCGACGAAAGGAATCGTCTTGCCTTGCTGCTCCAGCATCAGGGTGTGGATGCGTTGCGCGACCACTTCCTTGCCCGTGCCAGTTTCTCCTTGGAGCAGCACCGGAAGGTCCATCGTGGCGATGCGTGCAATGAGGCTCTCGAGCGCTTGTGAGACTGGGGAGGCGCCGAACCACGCATCGGGAGAAGCGCAGGGGGTCGGCAGCCAGTCGTGCAGGCGCCGCATCAGGGCGTCGACGTCGAATGGCTTTTGGATGTAATCCCAGGCTCCTTGGCGAACCAGATGCACGGCCTGGTCGACCGAACCGAACCCGGTCATGAAAATCGCGGGCGGGCAGCAGCCACCATAGCGCCGGACCATGGTGGCAAGCAGGCTTTCTCCGTCACCGTCGGGGAGGCGTATGTCACTTAGCACCAGCGGGTACAGCCTTTCCTGCAGGGCTTCGCGCGCCTCGGCCAGGTTGTGCGCCCATTCGACCTGGTAGTGCTCGAGTTGCAGGCGCTGGAGCAGAGATTCGCCCATGATCGGGTCGTCTTCCACCAACAAAACGGTGTGATCTTGCACGGCGTGTCTCCTCGGGGTTTTGGTCATGCGGCTCTTGCGGTCGCATTCATCAAATGTAATGTGAATCAGCCCGAGTGGCGTAGCGGGATTTCGATCATGGCTGTCGTCGTGCCCGCTGCGTGCGACAGGGTCAGACTGCCACCGATGTCCGACAGCAACCTGCGACTTTCCCACAGTCCGAAGCCGGACGTGGAGGGAAGCCCGGATGGGTTATCGCCGCCCATGGCCGTCATAGGCGGTGCGGCCCCTTGATTGCGCACCGTGATCCGCAAAGTCCCAGCAGCGGCTGAAAGCTCAGCCGCGAAAACCAGCGTGGAGCCCACCAGCGCGGCGTGACAGGCATTGAGCAGAATATTGAGCGTGGCCTGCCGCACGGGGCCGGCGGCCAGAGGGATGCTCTCGGGCACGTCGAACCCGGTTTGCAAGGCAATCTGGCGCTCGTGGCGGCAGGGTCCGACAAGTTCCGCCAGATCGCATAGATCCTGCTGCAGGAGATCACGCTCGGCGGGGCGTGTCTGAGCCAGCAACGCTTGAGCAATGGTGCGCAATTGTTCGAGGCCGCGGTCGAGTAGATTCAGGGTTTGCTGTGTGGTGTCGTCGAAGCTTCCGAAGCGCTTCGCGGTACGCACGGCATTGATCATGCCTCCCAGTGGGTTGTTGATTTCATGAGCCGTGGCCGCAGCCAGGGCTCCGACTGCGGCGAGTTTGTCGGCACGCCGGGATTGCTCGACCTGTTCCAGCAATTGAGTAAAGGCACGCGCCAATGCACCGACCTCGTCCGCGCGGCCCGCAAGCGCCGAACCCACCTGCTGCGCCTGGCCGTTGTCCAGTGCCATCGACTGCCGCAACCTCGCCAGAGGGCTGAGCATGCGCCGATTGAGCATCCAGATAATGGGCACGAAGAGCGCAACGGCAAACGCCGTGATGCTTCCGATCCACCACAGCATGGATAGCAGCCGGGAGCGGTACAGCGCATCGCTCACCGCATAGACCAAGGTGCCTGCGCTTGGGCCTGAACCACCGCGCAATGCGCTGACGTAAATGCGCCAGTGGCCGCTCTGAATGGGAGGTGAAAGCCCAGGTCGGTGACGCCCCTCCAGATTGTCCAGCGATGAGAGTTTCAACGTGCCCGGTGCCCAGAGCGGAGCCCAGTCGGGTGGCCTGGCAGTCGGGAACAAGTGAGGATTCGAACTGGCGAACACGCTTCCGCCCGGGGTTAGCACGACAGCCAGGCTTTGCACACTGCCTCGACCGGTTTCAGCCGAGGTGACCGAGGTCAGCGCCTCGTACATGCCCCAGACGTTGTCTTGTTGAATCAAAGAAGGCAGGCTCTTGTTCCAGGCAGCCATGGCTTGAAAAGCGCCCGCATCCACATCCTCGATCAAGTAGCGCTGGGTTAGCCATCCGAGGCCGGAGGCCACCAACAAAGCGGTCAACACGACCAACGTTGCAGCGACCAGCGGCAGGCGAAATAACAGGGATTGTGGTAATGCCAAGCGCACAAGATTCATGCCGATTCGTAAATCTCACTCAGCGGAATGGGGGGATGGGTGCCATTCAAAATTTCCGTGAGTTCCTGAATACCCAAGAACCACGCCTCCTGAGGCAAAAGAAAACTCTCCAAATCGAGACTTTGCAGAAGTGCCCGGCCTTGTTGGGTGGTTTGTGCCTTCAATAATGCATTTTGTAGGCGCAGATGTAAGCCCATATCCAGGTTTTTACGCGTCACGATGGGAGGGAATCCGTAGTGCCTGGACTTGGCGACGATGCGAGTTTTCAAGGCTGAAGACGAGCCATTTTTCAGGAGGACTTCCCAAATATATCCATCGACGGTACCAGAGTCTGCCAAACCGCTGGCGACCGCCTCGACAACTTTATGGAGTGAATAGGTAAAAAACGTCGCTCTGAAAAAATTCTGTGGCGTTTGGTTCAGGGAACGTAAAGCGACAACTGGTACTAGGTATCCTGAATTCGATAAAGGATCGTCGAATGCGAAAACATCGCCTTTCAAACCGGGAAGGCTATGCGGTGCCGTGCGTTTGGCCGACGTGATGAGATAACTCTGATACCAGGGTTGACCATGCCAGCCAGGCTGCGCGCACAGGCGGACGAATCCCCGCGCCACGACATAGGGAAAGCCACAAATCCAAGCGGCCTCCATCTCATCGGAACGCAACGCTTCGAGCGCTTCCTGATAGGTAGCTTTTTGGATCATCTGAACAGGCATGCGAAGTTCAGTTTGCAGGAAATCTTGCCATTTTGGAATGGCGACATCGTGCAAAAAAACGTCGGTGACGCCGAACCGGAATGGTTTTGATCTTGGAATTTGGCTGTGTTGAGCTAGCGCAGGATTTGCCCATGTTGCGCCAAGTATTTTGAGGGTAGCCCTGCGATCCATGATTGACGTCCAATGTTACGGAAACGAAACGATACTTCAAATCAGGGTTTCAATACAGTAACGCTCGGTCGGCAACATTCCCATCTTCCAGCCAACAGAAAATCCGCAAGTTGTTGATTTTTATGCTCGGCCATGATTGAGGCAGGGCAGGCATGTGTCTTGCAATGGTAAATCGGCTGTTCTGTGATTTACCACTTCGAGGAGGCATCATGACTGAAAAAGTATCACGCCGGATTTTCCTGAAAGTTGCCGGCACGAGCGTAGCAGGGGTCGGAGCGGCCGTCAGCCCGGTCGGCTCCGCCGTGGCGGCGGGGAATAACCAAGCCGCTATCCAGGCCGCCGCCGGCGCCGCAGTACTGCCGTATCCCAAGATCTCCGTCGGCAAGGCCCAAAGCATGCAGGCCAACACACCCGTGTCGTTCAGCTATCCGGATGGCGACTCGCCTTGCGTGGCCATCAAGATGGGGCAGCGTGTCGCAGGCGGCGTTGGCCCCGACGGTGACATCGTGGCGTACAGCAACCTTTGCACCCACATGGGCTGCCCCTTGATGTACGACCCGGCCACGCAGCGTTTCAAGTGCCCCTGTCACTACAGCATGTTCGATCCCGAGAAGTCGGGTCAGATGATCTGCGGCCAGGCGACCGAAGATCTGCCGCAAATCCAACTCGAGTACGACCCGGCCTCCGACAGTGTTCGCGCCGTGGCCGTCACCGGCCTGATCTACGGCCGCCAGGCCAACGTGCTGTAAGCCCATCACCGTCAGGAGACGAACACCATGTCGCAATTCAAGGATCGTGTCGCGCTGCCGCCGGCAGATGCGCAAAAAACCAATTTGACCTGCCATTTCTGCATCGTGGGCTGTGGCTACCACGCCTACACCTGGGATGCTGACCGCGAGGGCGGACGTGCGCCCAACCAGAACGCGCTGGGGCTCGATTTTCGCAAGCAACTTCCACCCTTCGCCACCATCATGACCCCGGCGATGACCAATGTGCTGACCGACAAGAATGGCAAGCGTAAAGCCGTCATGATCGTGCCGGACAAGGCCTGCGTCGTCAACCAGGGGCTGAGCTCAACCCGGGGGGGCAAAATGGCTTCCTACTTCTACAACGCCGATGGCCTCACCAAAGAGCGTCTGCTTCATCCCCGTGTCTACTATGGTGACCAGTGGATGGACACTTCCTGGGACTACGCCTCCCAAGTTTATGGTGGCATGGTCAAAAAAATTCTGGACGAAGATGGTCCGGATGAGATCGCTGTGGCCATGTTTGACCATGGGGGCGCCGGCGGAGGTTTCGAGAACACGTGGGGCACCGGCAAGCTGATCTTCACCGGTATCCAGACCCCGACGGTGCGCATCCACAACCGTCCGGCGTACAACTCCGAATGCTTCGGCAACCGTGACATGGGCATTTTCGAGTTGAATAACAGCTACGAGGATGCCGAATTGGCTGACGTCATCTGGTCCATCGGCAACAATCCTTATGAAAACCAGACGAATTACTTCCTCGTGCACTGGCTGCCCAATCTGCAGGGCGGCACCGTGGACAAGAAGAAGAAAATGTTCCCCGGCGAACCGGTCGGTCCTGGCAAATTCATCTTCGTCGATCCGCGCCGCAATCCGTCGATTTCGATTTGTGAGGATCTGGCCAAGGATCAGGTTCTGCACTTGGCGATCAATCCCGGGAGCGATGGCGCCCTGTTCAATGGCTTGTTGACCTACATCGTCGATCAAGGCTGGATCAACAAGGACTTCATTGCCAACCACACGGAAGGTTTCGAGGCGGCTGTCAAGGCCAACGCCATGTCGTTGGACGAGTGCAGTCGCATCACCGGCGTTTCGGTGGCGCAGATCAAGCAGGCTGCGGAGTGGAGCTACAAACCCAAGGCTCCGGGTAAGCAGCCACGCACCATGCATGCCTTCGAGAAAGGCATCATCTGGGGCAACAACAACTACGTCACCGAACAAGCCATTGGTGCCGTTGTCGTGGCCACGCACAATGTGGGCAGCCGACGTGGGACAGGCTGGGTGCGCATGGGCGGTCACCAGGAAGGTTACACACGGCCCCCATATCCGGAACCCAAGTCCCGCTATCCGGCCGCCGACTTTCCCATTCCGCGCCATGACAAGTTGATCGAGGTTGATACCTACCTCATCAATGGCAAGGGCAAGATGATGACGTTCTGGGCGTGCAACACCTTCCAGACCACCAACAATGCCCAGGCTCTGCGCGAAGCCGTCATTCGCCGCAGTCAGATCGTCAAACAGGCCATGGGCCAGGCACGTGGCGCCACGCCCAAGGAGATGGTGGACGTGATCTACAAGGCAACGCAAAAGGGCGGGTTGTTTGTTGGAATGATGGATATCTATCCCACCATGATTGCCGAGGCGGCCCATGTGATGTTTCCGGGCGCTCTGCCGGGAGAAATGAACCACACCTCGATGAACGGTGAGCGCCGCCTGCGCATGTCCGAGAAGTTCATCGATCCCCCAGGCGAAGCCTTGCCCGACTGTCTGACCGCAGCGCGAATCGCCAACACCATTCGCGTGATGTACGAGGCCGAAGGCAATGCCAAGATGGCCAAGCGCTTCGAAGGTTTCGAGTGGACAACCCCGGAAGATGCCTTCAACGATGGATTCCGCCAGGTCGGTCGACCGGGCGCACCCAAAATCGACAGTGAAGGTTACGCCACGGGCTACATGGCCACGTACGCACTGCTGCGCAAAGCTGGCAACAACGGCGTGCAGATGCCGATCAAGCAGGTTGATGGAGACAAGCTGCTGGGTTCGCCGACGCTTTATCCCGACGACAAGTTCGACACGCCCAATGGCAAGATCCAGGTCTTTCCAGCGAAGTGGGATGGTTGGCTCAAACAGGCAGCCGAGGTCAAGGCCAAGTACAAATTCTGGATCAACAACGGCCGGTTCAACGAAGTCTGGCAGTCTTGGTACAACAACCAATACGACCCCTTCATCATGGACCGTTACCCGATGGCGGTGATCCAGATGAATCCTGCGGATATGGCGACCCTCGGCGTCAAGCCGACCGATGTGGTTGAAATCTACAACGACTACGGCACCACGATGGCAATGGCCTACCCGGAGCCGACCATCAAGCTCAACCAGTCCTTCGTCGTTTTCGGCGCGCCCAAAGGGGTCGTGGGTTCCGTGGTGACCACCGCAACGGATGTGCATTTCCTCGAGTACCACAAGGGAACCTGGGCCGACATTCGTCGGGTCGGCCCGATGCCCGACTGGAAACGTACGGTCTCGACCAAGAGCCGCATGTACGGGGTTTGAATCGCCCCCATTCTCCCAGGCCGAGATGGCCTGGGGGAACCGCTGTCCTCCTCCTCGGGCGGCAGTTCCTTGGGCTCCTACCCTGGAGCCCATTTTTTGAATGCGGGAGTCAGTGCATTCCATGTCAAGCCATCAAAACTGAGGAACACGATGAACAAACTTCTTTTGTGCACATCCCTGGCCTTGTTCGCAGCCCAAGCCTGGGCCGCCCCTGACATGTTGGCTTTGGCCAAGCAGAAGAACTGCCTGGGCTGCCATGCGCTGGACGCCAAGATCGTTGGCCCCGCCTACAAGGCCGTGGCCGAGAAATACGCTGGCAAGCCCGGTGCCGAGCAAATGCTGGTCAATGCCGTGTTGCATGGCCATGTCGGCACCTGGGGTCAGGTGCCGATGCCGGCCAACACCGATGTCACCCCGGCGCAGGCCAAGCAGTTGGTCGAGTGGATTTTGAGTCTGAAGTAAGCCCGTAGGCCAGAAGGCGGAGCAGCCGAGGCCTCATTGAAAGAGGCATCGGCTGGCGTAACCGCCCACAATCTCTCAGGGAGTTCCCGTCTTTCCACACCGCCAAGCATGCGCTACCAACTTCCTTTTGCCCGCGACATGGGCAGCAACACGGGTTTGCGCGGACAAATCTTGCGCAGGCCTCTCGGCACGCGGGAGGATGACGTCACTGCGGTCTTCGAGGCCGCTGCCGAATTGTTCGCCGCCCTGTCATCCCCGATGCGATTGAGCATCGTTTGCCACCTGCGCGAGCAGGACATGAACGTGCAGCAGATTGCCAACCGGATCGGCAGCAGCCAGCCCAACACGTCCCTGCATTTGCGCCAACTGCACCAGATCGGCATTGTGGATCGGTCGAGGAGCGGTCAGTCGGTGACGTACCGCATCCGCAACACCTTCGTGGCCGATCTGTGCAAGATCGTTTGCCCAGGCCATTGAGGGCGCGTGCAACAGCACTTGATCAGACCTCACCGCCATGCATACCCCACCAGCCTCGCGCTCCAAACCCACACCCACGCACGAACTGCCGTTCGGGGCGACCCTGCGCAAGCTGCTCCTGATCATCCCGGCGAGCTTCGCGCTGCCCGTGATCGTCCTGCTTCTGATCGCTTCCTACCTGTCCAACACAGTGGGACCAAACCCGGATTCGTCGCCGATGTCCACCCGCGCCATCGCTCGGCGCATTGCACCAGTGGCACAACTCGTGGTCGCATCCGGCCCTCGAATGGCCGAAAAGTGGAACGCCGCCTCGCTCTCCGCGGCAGCGCCGACACCGAACGCCCAGGCCAAGACACCGGCCACCGCCCACGCGCCTGTGGGCGGCACCAGCGCTTCGGCCATGCTGACCCTGGCCCGGCGGAAGAACTGCCTGACCTGTCATGCCGCCGATCACAAGGTCGTCGGCCCCGCGTACGAGGCCGTGGCCGAGAAATACGCGGGCAAACCCGGTGCCGAGCAGATGCTGGTCAATGCGGTGCTGCACGGCCATGTCGGCACCTGGGGCCCGGTGCCGATGCCGGCCAACACCGATGTGACCCCGACCCAGGCCAAGGATCTGGTGACCTGGATTCTGGGCCTGAACAAGGCGAGGTGAGCAGCCATGGCATCCGTTATCCGCAAGGCGGTCTTGGACAGGGGCGAAGTGATCACCCAAGCGCGCACAACCCAGCAGCGCCGGTGTGAGTGCCGCAAGGCCATGCGGCTCGACGCACGAGGCCTCGTGACCTCGGCACCCGGTTGCAGCGGCGCATCACGGCCCTGGTGCTGGCCGCCGCCATCGATTTCGTGTGGGACCGGGCTGAACGATGGGCTGCTGCTTTCCGGCCAAGCTTCGATCCGCATCTCAACACTCTCGATCTGTCCTAACGCCCCTGAATACATGGATGATTTCGACACCGCCGATGGGACACTTGAACTGATCCGCAAGCGTCAGCAAACCTCCCCCAAGCGTCTCGTGGCTCCGGGGCCGACGTCCGAGCAAGTCCAAACCCTGTTCGAAGCCGCGGCACAGGCTCCGGATCATGGCCTGATCCTGCCCTGGCGATTCGTCCGGGTTTCCGAGGCAGCACGTGGACAACTGGGTGAAGCCTTTGCTGCGGCCTTGCTCGAGCGTGACCCGCAAGCGACCGCGCAGCAACTTCAGAATGCGCGGGACAAGGCGCAACGCGCACCGTTCCTCGCCCTGGCGATCGTCGAAATGCAAGGAAAAAATCCAGACATTCCCGTGGCCGAGCGCTTCGTTTCGTTGGGCTGCGCGCTCCAAAACATGCTGCTCATGGCCCACGCTCAAGGATTCGGTGCCGGTCTGGTCAGCGGCCAAGCCATGCAGTCCCTCGCGTTGCGCACGCTGTTTGGGCTTGAGGCGCATGAGCAGGCTGTGTGTTTCATCGCCACTGGAACCGTCAAAACCGCCAAGGCTAGCCGGAATCGGCCATCCCCGGACGTGTTTGTCCGCACACTTTAGAAACCCCCAGGGAGTTGAATCATGACGTCACAGACGTATCCCGCGAAAGACTTCCTTTATTTCGCGCAGGCCTTCCACCACGGCGAACCCGAGCACCGGAGTTACGTCATCGCCGTGGGCTCGCTCGACGTGGTGGATCGCTTGGCGCGGGCCGAGCGGGATCGGCATCCGGATTATGGTGTTGCGGTTTATCGAGTGACCATCAATCAGTCTGCATCGGATCATATCCACCTGATTCATTACCACAGCTCCGAGATTGGTGAGAAATGGACGGATCGGCGTGGCGCAAACCTGAAACACAGTATTCTCGAATGAACATCAAAACATTGCGCGTGGCCTTCCCGATGGAGGTATTTTCATGGATCCAAAACGTAGAATCTGGCTGATTGCCACGGGCGTCTCGGCTTGCGTGGGAACCGCTGCCACAGCGGTTCCCTTCGTTGAATCGATGGAACCGTCCGATGTGGCCAGAGTCAATGGCGAACCGATCGAACTGGACATCAGTCCAATACAACCAGGCCAAAAACTCATTGTGTTGTGGCGTGGCCAGCCCGTTTGGGTTTTGCGCCGAACCCCGCAGATGCTCGCTTCCCTGAAGATGACCCAGAATCTTGTTGCCGATCCGTTTTCAAAAAATACGCAGTATTCCACACCACCATGGGCGCAGAACCAATGGCGATCCATCAAACCCGAATATTTTGTATTCATCGACATTTGCACCCATTTGGGTTGCGCCCCGAATCTTCGGGCCACACCTGGGGCGCAACCAGGATTGCCAGATAACTGGCCAGGCGGATTTTTGTGCCCATGCCATGGCTCACGTTATGACTTGGCTGCCAGAGTCTTCAAAAACATGCCAGCCCCGGCAAACATGGTCGTACCCGATTATGCCTTCATCAATGACAAAAAAATCTTGCTTGGCAAGCACAGGGCGTGATGTTTTACGAACGGCCGATCCCATTGAAGCGCGACCCCCAAGTCACTCCATCGATCAGCCTCCTGTGCGATCTGTGAACGATACTGAGCCGGTCGCACATCCCCCGGTGCGCCAGCCGATTCCCATCGTCGACCATCGCCACGCCAGTATCGTGCCCAGCGTTCCCAAGCAAGTGTCGAAGCCCGCGCGGCTGGTGGCCGATCGGATGGGTCGTCCCTTGCATGATCTCCGCATTTCGGTCACCGACCGTTGCAACTTCCGCTGCACCTACTGCATGCCCAAGGAGGTCTTCGGCAAGGAGCATGCATTCCTGGCGCATCGCGATTTGTTGAGTTTCGAGGAAATCACCCGTGCCGCGCGTGCCTTCATGGATCTTGGGGTGCGCAAGATCCGATTGACGGGCGGCGAGCCCCTGTTGCGCAAAAGCCAGGAACGCCTGGTGGCGATGTTGCACACCTTGCGCACCCCGGATGGACATCCACCTGAGTTGACCATGACCACCAACGGCTCGATCCTGGCGCGCAAGGCACAGACCCTCAAAGACGCGGGGCTGGATCGCGTGACCGTCAGCCTGGACGCGCTCGACGACACGGTGTTTCGTCGCATGAACGATGTCGATTTCCCGGTGGCCGAGGTGCTGCGCGGAATCGAGACTGCCCAGGCCGTTGGGTTGGGGCCGGTGAAAGTGAATATGGTGGTCAAGCGCGGAACGAACGATGCGCAAATCCTGCCCATGGTCGAGCGCTTCCGGGGCACCGGCATCGTGCTGCGCTTCATCGAATACATGGATGCGGGCAACTCCAACGGCTGGTGCATGAACGAAGTGCTGCCGTCGCAAGAGGTGGTGGATCAGATTCATCGGCACCATCCCCTGCATCCGCTCGAAGCTCATCGCCCCGGAGAAACGGCCCAGCGTTGGGCCTTTGACGACGGCGGCGGAGAGATCGGCGTGATCTCCAGCGTGAGCCGTGCATTCTGTGGAACCTGCAGCCGCGCCCGTCTGTCGATGGAGGGCAAGCTGTATCTGTGCCTGTTTGCCAGCCACGGCCACGACCTGCGAGCCCTTTTGCGCGACAGCCCCCAGGCTGGCCGCGATCCTGTCAGCGATGCGCAGTTACGCGCCGCGCTCGCGCAGATCTGGAGTCGCCGCGTCGACCGCTACTCCGAGCTTCGCGCCTTTCAGGCCTCCGGCGCATTGCCTTCGGAGCGCAAGGTCGAGATGTCTTACATCGGAGGCTAAGCAGCGTGCACGCCGACATGGATGCGCAGCAGAAACATGGGTCGACGACCACGCCCATGACATCGCCATTAACCGGCGCGTCCACGCTTCTTGCAAGCGGGATCCCGGCCGAGGTCCTGACCGGCCTGATTCTCGCCGGTGGCCGCGCCTCGCGCATGGGAGGGCTCGACAAAGGTTTGCAGCCATTCCGTAGCACTCCCTTGATCCAGCACGTCCTGGAGAACCTCAAACCCCAAGTGGGGCAGGTCCTCATCAGCGCCAACCGCAACCTCACTGCCTACAGGCGCTTCGGCGTCCCGGTCCTGACCGATGCCGATCCCGCCGCGTTCGATGGCCCTCTGGCTGGAATTCTGGCGGGATTGCAGCACTGCAAGACCCGCTACGTGTTGGTCGTTCCCTGCGACAGCCCCCGGTTGCCGGAGAACTTTGCCCCAAGCATGGCACGTTGCCTCGAAGCCAGCCAGGCCGACTTCGTGATGGCGCGCATGGCCGGCCGGACCAATCCTGTGATGAGCCTGATGCATGTCCGACTGCAAGATTCGCTGCAGGCGTTCTTGCACGCGGGCGGTCGCTCGGTACTGGGCTGGGCCGATGGTTTGAAGACGGCCGTGGTGGATTTCGAGGGTGACGCAGCGATCTGGAATCTCAACACGCTGGACGATTTGCGCCGTGCCGAATCCGGACCTGATCAGGTTTCTTCAGGCATGGCGCATAACGGTCAAGTCGGAGATCTCTCGCCATGGACCAGCCCTTAGCACCCCCCGACTTGGCCCAGGTGGTCAGTTGCGTCAGCGGCTACGACCCCAACGCCCTGCCGGTGGGCCGGGTGCAGGAGGTCATCCGCCGCTTCGTGCAGCCGGTGCGCGTGGCCGAGCGGGTGGACCTGCGTGCCGCGCTCGGGCGCGTGCTGGCCGAGGACGTGATCGTCCCGCAGGACGTGCCGGGACACGACAACTCCGGCATGGACGGCTACGCCCTGCGCGGCGCCGACCTGGCAGCCGATGGCTCGGCCGTGCTGCGCACGGTGGGCACCGGGCTTGCGGGGCATGGGTTCGAAGGCGATGTGCCGGCCGGCTGCTGCCTGCGCATCATGACCGGAGCGGCCATGCCGGCGAGTTGCGACACCGTGGTGCCGCAGGAGTTCTGCCGGGTCGAGGGCGATCGGGTGCGCATCCCGGCCGGCGTCCTCAGGCAGGGCGACAACTGCCGTCCGCGCGGCGAAGACCTGCTTGCCGGCGAGGCGGCGCTGCAAGCCGGCAAGCTGCTGCGTCCGGCCGACATCGGCCTGGCCGCATCGCTCGGAGCGGCCGAGGTGATGGTGTGGCGCAAACTGCGCGTGGCCTTCCTGTCCAGCGGCGACGAGCTGCGTTCCATTGGTCAAACGCTGGACGAAGGCTGCGTGTACGACAGCAACCGCTACACCCTGTGGGCCATGCTGCAGCGTCTCGGCTGCGAGGTGCTGGACCTGGGCGTGGTGCGCGACGATCCCGCCGCGCTCGAAACCGCCTTGCGCCAGGCCTGCGAGAACGCCGACGCCGTCATCACCTCGGGCGGCGTGAGCGTGAGCGAGGCCGACCACCTGCGTAGGGTTATGGCCACGCTGGGCGACGTGGTGTTCTGGCGCATCGCCATGCGCCCGGGCCGACCCATGGCCTTCGGCCGCATCGAGAGCGGCGCGCACAGCGCCATGCTGTTCGGCCTGCCCGGCAATCCGGTGGCCGTGATGGTGACCTTCTACCACTTCGTGCGCGAGGCCCTGCTACACATGATGGGCGCGCCGATGCAGCCTCTGCCGCTGTTGCCGGTGGTGGCGCAAACCGCGCTGCGCAAGCGGCCCGGCCGCACCGAATACCAGCGCGCCGTGCTCGAACGCCGGCCCGACGGCCGGCTGGGCGCACGCACCACCGGCGACCAGGGCTCCGGCATCCTGCGCTCCATGAGCCGGGCCGACGGCTTCATCGTGCTGCACCACGAACAAGACAGCGTGCAGGCGGGCGACCTGGTGGACTTCCTGCCCTTCGAAGGGCTGGTGTGATGCGAATCTTGCAAACGCGTCGTGGCCAGCTTCTCGTGGAATCGGTGTCTGTTTGGCTGTGGGCGAGGCAAGAGGGTTTCCCGCGGACAAGATCGCGCGTCGAGCGGGTCCTGGGGCAAACATTCGGAGGCGACGCATGAAACCGACCCGCCAGGAACAGCTTGCACTCGATGTGATGTTGGCTCTGGCCAGGGCGCGCAGTGGGTCCGCCAGCGTGCAGGATCTCGGAGCGGCGCTGCAGATGGCCCCGTCCACCCTGAAAACCTTGTTCGAGCGCTTGATGGACGCAGGACTGCTGCGCTGCGAGTCCGCCCCTGACGATTGTTATGGGCTGGCACGCGCGCCGCGTTCGATCACCGCGGCGGATATCGTCCTGGCGAGCCAACAAGGGCCCGGTGGGGCCGGCCATGGGCGGCTGATCGGAGCGCGGAACAGGGCCAGCATGGAGGCCACCGCATTGCGGGCACTCGAGACTGCCTTGAATCGCTGCAGTCTGGAGTTTTTACAAGCGATCACGCTGCAGGATCTTGCTCGGGGCATGCCATGCTGTGAGAATGCACGCTCCCATGAGTTCCAGCGGGAAGCACCAAGGCATCGCCCTGCGCCGCAAGCCAACCAGGAGCGCAAACTTGATGACCCGACAGCACGAGGGCGAAGGCGTTCGCAAGGACCGCGCGAAATGCCACCAATGCGCGATTCGCGCGCTGTGCATCTTCAAGCATTGGCTCCTGGAGGAGTTGGACGCTGTTTCCGCTGAAATTGACGACGTGCAGTATGTCCCCAGGCAATCGCTCTATGAGCCTGGGAAACATGGCGACGATGTTTTCGTGATCCGCACCAATCTCGTCACGCTGGATCGCATCGAACCGGACGGCCAGCGCCGGATTTCCCGGGTCGCCAAACGCGGGGACGTGATCGGATTGGAGTGTCTGGTCGCCCAGCCCTTCCTTCATCGGGCTTCGCCGGTCAAAACCGTGCGGGTCTGCCGCATACCCATCACACTGCTCCAGAACGAGCACACAAGGCGGTGCGATTTGGATCTGGACATGATGGAACGTTGGCATCGCGCCCTGCGGCAGGCGGACGACTGGTCCTGCCTCTACGGGGGGCAACGCCCCGTTGCTCCCCGGATGGCGCAGTTGCTGTTGGCGCTGACGGATCCGCCGTGGAGCGATACGCTGTTGCTGCCCAAGCTGGACGATCTAGCCGCCCTGCTCGGCGTGGCAATGGAGTCGGCCAGCAGAGCGTTGTCTCAACTCAGGCAACGGGGTTGGCTCGTACGTCTGGGGCTCGGCCGCTACGCCATCGAACGCGACGCGCTTGATGCTTATGTGCATGCCCGAAAACCGGTTTCGGCCCGGGAGCGTGGCGCGGGTGTTGCGCCTGACGCCAAGAGGCTGCAGCATGAAAGTGGCGCTGCCACGGTCACGCAGGCGTCATCCCCATCCACCGTCCGTCACCGCCGATCTGGCGGTCAATTTGTCGGCATGGGGCATGCACCCGCGCAGGTCCGACATCTCCCCTGACACTTCGCCCTGGAGATCCCCATGAAAATCACGGTTCGTTATTTCGCCCATGTGCGCGAGAGCCTCGGCACTGGCCGGGAAGACCATGAACTGCCGGAGCAGATTCGCACCCTGGGGGCGATGCGCGTCTGGCTGACGACGCAAAGTGAGCGCCATGCGCAGGTGTTGGATGCCGCGCGGTCCTTGCGCATGGCCTGCAACCAGACGGTGGGGGACGCCCAAACCGAGCTGCAGGCCGGATGCGAAGTGGCATTTTTTCCGCCGGTCACCGGGGGGTGAGGTCGTGAGCACCATTCGCATCCAGTCTGAAGTCTTCGACACCGGCGCCGAGTTGCGCGCACTGCGCGAGACCCGGCGCGACATCGGCGCGGTGGTCTGCTTCGAGGGCGTGTGCCGCGACAGCCATCCGGAACAGGGCGCAGCGTCGGCCGACGTGCAGGCGACGGAACTCGAGCACTATCCAGGAATGACCGAAAAATCCATCGCAGCGATGGTGACCGAGGCGCAAAGCCGCTGGTCCTTGCTTGGCGTGACGGTGATCCATCGCGTGGACCGTTTGTTGCCTGGGGATCCGATCGTTTCGAGGCATCCCCATGGACGTCCAAGGCAAACGCAACATTCCACTCACCCCGGCGCAAACCTGGGAGGCGCTCAATGCCACCCAGATGCTCAAGGCTTGCATTCCCGGCTGCGAGTCGGTGACGCAAACCGGAGATGGGCAGTTCGAGGTCGTGCAGGTGCTCGACATCGCCGGCTACAAGACGCGGTTTTCCAGCACCTTGACGCTGGAGGATGTGGACCCGCCGCATAGCTATGTGCTGCGCTTCGAGGGCAACGGCGGCAATGCCGGCTTCGGCATCGGCCGCGCGCTCATCGCGCTGCAGCCGACCGACGGCGGCACGCAGATGAACTATCAGGCGAGTGCAGAGGTGGGCGGCGCCATTGCGCAGATGGGGCAAGGCGCGGTGGACCAGGCGGTCAAGGGCCTGATCGAGGATTTTTTTAACCGCTTCGAACGCAATGTGCGCGGCGAGGCGGCCGGCCAGGCCCCGGGCAGCATGGTCGAGCGCCTGTGGTTCATGATGCCGCCCTGGGCCTGGGCCATCTCCACGCTGGTGGCCGTGTTCATCCTCTACTGGGGCGTCATGCAGTCATGAACGCGCAGGCGACATCCGCCGCAGACCGCGAGCCAACCCCTGAACCCTTGATCGTGGCCTGCTTGTGTGCGCAGTGGTGTGTCGCGTGCAACCTGTGGCAGGCTAATTTCCAGGCACTGGCGGAGCGCATCCCCCGAGCCAAGATGCTGTGGGTGGATGTGGAGGATGAGCTTGGAGCGCTGGGCGACTACGAGGTGGAGAACTTCCCCACCATCGTCGTGCAGCGGGGCCCTTGGCTGCTGCATGGAGGCCCGTTGCCACCGCAGATTGGAGTGTGGATGCGTCTGGTCGAGGAATTCGCCTGCCTGTCCGCGGATGAGGCAGCGGCAGTGGCTGCAAAGCTCGCACAAACGCAACCCGAACTGCCCGATCCTCGAGCTTTCGTGGAATAGGCTTCGCTCGTGGCAATGTCCACGCTTCAAGCAAGTTTCAGACGCAGGGCGAGCGCGGTCAGCGTGATCAGCAAGACGGGTAGTGTCAGAACGACACCCACCTTGAAGTAATACCCCCAACCGATGGTCATGCCCTTGCGCGCGAGCACGTGCAGCCAGAGCAAGGTGGCCAGACTGCCGATGGGCGTGAACTTCGGCCCCAGATCACAGCCGATGACATTGGCATAGATCATGGCCTCGCGCACCGTGCCAGTGGCGTTCGTCGTCGCAACGGAGAGCGCACCCACAAGGACCGTTGGCATGTTGTTCATCACCGAGGAGAGGAATGCCGTCAGCACGCCCGTGCCAAACGCCGCGCCCCAGACACCATAGTTGGCGAAAACATTCAGCAGGTCCGCCAGATACCCAGTGATTCCGGCGTTGCGCAGGCCATACACCACCAGATACATCCCCAGCGAGAAAATGACGATCTGCCAGGGCGCTTCGCGCAACACCTTCCGGGTGCTGATGACATGGCCGCGCGCAGCCACGCCGAGGAGCAGCAGCGCACCGAAGACCGCGACGGCGCTGACCGGCACACCCAGCGGTTCAAGACCAAAGTACCCGAGCAGCAGGAGCGCCAGCACCACCCACCCGATGCGGAACGTGGCAGGGTCGAGGATTGCTGCGTTGGGATGTTTGAGCAAAGCCATGTCGTAGCGTATCGGGATACTGGGGCGAAAATAGAGCAAGAGCGCTGCCAAGCTGGCGGCGATCGCGGCGATATCCACCGGGACCATGATCGCGGCGTATGCGTTGAAGCCGATGTTGAAGAAATTGGCCGAGACGATATTGACCAGGTTGGACACCATCAATGGCAGGCTGGACGTATCGGCGATGAAGCCGGCGGCCATGACGAAAGCCAGTGTTGCCGCCGGACTGAAGCCGAGCGCCAGCAGCATCGCCATCACGATCGGCGTCAAAATCAGCGCTGCGCCGTCATTGGCGAACAAGGCCGCCACGGCTGCGCCCAGCAGGACCAGGAAGGCGAAGAGTCCGCGCCCGTTGCCGCGCCCCCAACGTGCCACACGCAGCGCCGCCCACTCGAAAAAGCCGGCTTCATCGAGCAACAGGCTGATGATGATGGTGGCGACGAAAGTAATGGTGGCGTTCCAAACGATGTGCCAAACCGCCGGAATATCGGCGAGATGAATCACGCCGGTCAGAAGGGCGGCAATGGCGCCGAAAGTCGCGCTCCAGCCGATGCCCAGCCCGCGCGGTTGCCAGATCACCAAGACGAGCGTGGCGATGAAGATCAGCAGTGCGATCAGCATCGGCTCAGTTCTTGCGCATGGGGTTGAAGGCATCCGGGCCGCTGTTGGCCAGGCGCTTGACCAGATCGAAGCGCGAGATCATGCCGACCAGCCGTTCGTGCTCGATCACCGGCAGGGACTTGATGCTGTGATCCACCAGCAGACGCGCGGCCACGGTGACATGGTCTTCGGGTGCCACGGTGAGGACTTCCCGCGTCATGACCTGCGCGGCCGTGCGGCCCTCGGCCTTGTCCGGCTCCGGCGTACGCCGGCGAAACACGGAGCGGTAGAAGTTCTCCTTCCAGACCGATTCGCGCGGCTCCAACCGCTCGTCGGCCGCACGATGCACCAGGTCGCCCTCGGTCACGAGGCCGAGCAGGTGTCCCTCGGCATCGGTCACCGGAACGCCGTTGATGCGGTGCTCGATCAAGATGCGGGCGATCTCCGCCACGGGCGTCTCCGGTGCGATCCGGATCGGGTTCGGGGTCATCAGGTCACGGACTTTCATGCTGTGTTCCTTTCTCAAGATTTGTGGGTCGATCGGCGGTGAACGACTTGTCAGCACCGGTTTTCACCGCGCTCATCCAGGCCTGCGCCCCCATCTGCACCGGGTCCCAGGGGCTGCTGAACGGAGGTGTGTAGCTGAGATCGAGATCGTTCAAGTCTTCGACGCCCATGCCGTGGAACAGGGCTGCTGCGAACACGTCGATGCGTTTCGACACCTCCGAACGCCAGTGGCCGAGGATCTGCGCGCCCAGGAGACGACCAGTGCGGCGATCGCCGGCCACCCGGATGCGGAGCTTATGCGCGCCTGGGTAATAGGCCTTGTGATCCCAGGTTTCGATCTCGCTGGTGACGGGATCAAAGCCGGCCATGCGCGCCTCGGCTTCGCGCAAGCCTGTCCGCGCGATCGCGAGTTCGAACATCTTCATGGTCTGGGTGCCGACCGAGCCCGCGAAAGAGCGCTCTCCGCCTACAGCGTTCTCGCCGGCCACACGGCCCTGCTTGTGCGCGGTCGTCCCGAGCGGCAGGTACGCTGGCCGCTGGAGTATCCGATGCCAGGTCTCGGCGCAGTCGCCGGCGGCCCCAATGCCAGGGATCGCAGTCTCCATGCGTTGCGTGACGCGGATGGCGCCCGAGGGCCCCAGCGCAATCCCCGCAGCGGCGGCAAGGGTGGAGTCGGGTCGCGCGCCAGTGGCGACCAGCACCAGATCGGCCGACGCGGCAAACCCGCCCGAACCCGACACCGTGAGACCGCCCCGGTCGCCGACGGTCTCGATGCGCTCGACGGCGCAGCCAGCCACGACGCGTACGCCATGGCGTGACAATTCCTCCCCGATCAGCCTGCCGAACGCCGGATCGACGCTTGGGAACACGGGATCGGTCTGACTTACGAGCGTGACATCGACCCCCCGATGCCTCAGCGCGTCGGCCATCTCGACGCCGATATAGCCCGCACCGACAATAAGAGCCGAACGCGCTTCGCCCGTCGTGAGATGGCGATGGACCGCGAAGCCGTCCGCCATGGTGTGCAGGCCATAAACGCCGGGGAGGTCGAGGCCGGGCAATCCTTGGGGACGAAGCGGGACGGCACCGGTCGCGATCACCAGGTGGTCGTAGCGCAAGGTCTCCGCACGGCCGTTCGGCCCGCGCACGACATCGACCCTCTTTCCCGCGGGATGAATGACGACGGCCCGATGGTTCGTCAGGACTTCGATGCCGTCGAATGCGGTGCGATGGGCGAGCTGCCGGTGATCCGGCGTCTCGCCGCTGAGGTAGAAGGGCAGGCCGCAGATGCTGTAGTTCGGGTACTCGTCGGCCAACAGGACGGATACCTCGGCTCGGGGATCGATCTCGTGAGCCCGCAGCGCCGCGCTGATGCCCGCAGCGCCGCGCTGATGCCCGCGTCGCTGCCGCCGATGATGAGGAGGCGCGTCATGCTGTTCCCTTCATTGTTATTCGGCGCGCTGTTGGTCCAGATCACGCAACTGGGTTTGCAGCGACATGCGGTCGATCTTGTCGATGGACAGGGCGAGGAGCAGGCGGATGCGAGCGGCAATTTGGAAGTGCGCGTTGGCGAAGGCCTTGAGTTGACGCTCACGATCCCCGCCGACCGCGGCTGGATCAGCGAAACCCCAGTGGGCGGTGATGGGTTGACCTGGCCATGCGGGACAGGCCTCGCCAGCCGCCTGATCGCAGACTGTGAAAATGAAATCCATCGATGGCGCATCCGGCGCCGCAAACTCCGTCCAGCTCTTGCTGCGCAAGCCACGAATGTCATAGTGCTGACCGGTGAGCACTTCGAGCGTGAGCGGATGCACTTCGTCGCGAGGATGACTGCCCGCGCTGTACGCCTTGAACCGATCTCGACCGAGATGGTTCAAGATGACTTCCGCCATGATGCTGCGCGCGGAATTGCCGGTGCAGATGAACAGCGCGTTGTAGATCTCTTTGGGGCCATGTCACGCTCTTTCGGTGATGAGACTGGGGCGGGCAGCCAGTTCCAGCAGGCGATCGACGCCGACGGGCTCTTCTCTTAGCAGCGGAACGACCGCGTAGCGCTGGGCATGGCGGGTAGCGACGGCGTCGATTTCTCGCAGTTCATGGCAGGCACGCTGACGCAGCAAGGGCGAGTTCGGCGTGGCAGCCGCGATGCTGTTGTTGATGATCCAGGCCCAGGGCTCGATCCCGGCGCGGCGCAGGTCAGCTTGCAGGTTTGCCGCTTCCAGTACCGGTGTGGTTTCGGCCAACGTCACGATCAGCACCTTGGTCTGCCTGGCGTCCTGCAACTGCATCATCGGGGTGGTGTAGTGCAGCCCGGTCCCGGCCATCTGGCGGGTGATTTCACGGTGATAGGCGCCAGTCGCGTCGAGCAGCAGCAAGGTGTGGCCGGTCGGTGCCGTGTCCATCACCACGAACTTCTTGCCGGCCTCGCGAATGATGTGCGAGAAGGCCTGGAACACCGCGATTTCCTCGGTGCAGGGCGAGCGCAGGTCCTCTTCCAGCAGCGCCCGGCCTTCCGCATCGAGCCGCGCGCCCTTGGTGGCCAATACGTGCTGCCTGTAACGCTCGGTTTCAATGTGCGGGTCGATCCGGCTGACCATGAGGTTGTCCAGCGCGCCGCTCAGTGTTTCAGTCAGATGCGCGGCCGGGTCGGACGTGGTGAGGTGGACCGGCAGGCCGCGATGGGCCAGTTCTGCCGCGATGGCAGCGGCCAGGGTGGTCTTGCCCACACCGCCCTTGCCCATCAGCATCACAAGACCGTGGCCGTCTTCGGCGATGCCATCGACCAACACGGACAGACTGGGTGCATCAAGTACGACCGGAGCCACATGGGTGCTGGGCGCTTGCGTGGCCGTCGTGACCAGTAGCTGGCGCAAGGCATCCAGACCGACCAGGTTGAAGGGCTTGAGCGCGACCTGATCGCGGGGCAGCGTCTTGAGCACATCAGGGATTGCGTCCAATGCGGCCCGTTCGTGCGCGCAGATGGCTGCGGCCAAGGGGTCGTGCGCCGCTTCTTCCGGTGGCAGGACGCCGTTGATCACCAGATACTGCTGCGACAGGCCAATGCCGGCGAGTTCCTCATGGGTGCGTGCAACCTCCCGCAAGGTGGCTTGCTGGGCGCGGGCCACCAGAATCAAGCGGGTGCGCTGGGCATCGGCCAAAGCCTCCACTGCCGCCTTGTATTGGGCGCGCTGCTTGTCCAGTCCGGCCAATGGGCCGAGGCAGGACGCATCGCCCTTGTCCGCTTCAAGGAAATCACTCCACGCGCCGGGCAATTGCAACAGCCGGATGGTGTGACCGGTCGGGGCTGTATCGAAAATGATGTGGTCGTAGTCAGCGGTCAGGGCCGAGTCGGTGAGCAACGCGGTGAATTCGTCAAAGGCGGCGATTTCGGTGGTGCAGGCGCCGGAGAGCTGTTCCTCGATGCCGTTGACGATGTCGTCCGGCAGCGTCCCGCGCACCGGGCCGACGATGCGCTCCCGGTACTGCTGTGCCGCTTGCTGCGGGTCGATTTCCAGAGCCGACAGACCGGGCACACCATTGATGTGGGTGATCGTGTTGCCGATGGCCTGGCCGAAGACTTGGCCGACGTTGGATGCGGGGTCGGTGCTGACCAGCAGGACTTTCTTGCCGTGCTCGGCAAGGTGGATTGCCGTGGCGCAGGACAGCGACGTTTTGCCCACGCCGCCTTTGCCGGTGAAAAAGAAAAAGCGCGGCGGCAGTTCGAGAAATTTCATGGTGATACTTCCTCTGCGTTCAGCAGCAGTGGCTGCCGGCGCAGCAGCCCTGTGCTGCTTTCGACACTGCTGTCGGTTGTGGAATGCCTGCCCAGCGAGCCAGCTCCATGCGGTTGGGGTAGCGGCCCGCCAATGCCACTGCACCATCCACCAGAACCAGGGGCAGGGCTTCCTGGCCGGAGCGTTCCAGGAACGATTTGACCGTCGGGTTTTCGGCGAATGCCAGCGGCTGTCGGGCCAGATTGAAACGCTCGATCTGCGCACCGTTTTGCTTGGCCCAATCGGTGTCAGCCGAAAAGCTGACCAGGCTCTGATCGACCTCCACACCGCACACGCCGGTGCTGCAGCACAGTGCCGGGTCATAGATTTGAATGGCTTTCATTTTGATTCCTCATCGATAATTGAAATTATGGTCATGAAAAAAGCTTCCCGATCCGATCCAGATCCTCCTTCAAGCATGCGGGATCGTTCTTTAACTCCGTCAGCGGCAGGGTGAGGAAGGTCTCGATGCGGGTGCGCAGGATGCGATAGGCTGTCATGAAGGCAGCGTTGATTGCCCCGTCGCCCCCGGTAGCATGCGCAGGGTCTTCGACACCCCAATGCGCGCGCAGGACCGGGCCGAGATAGGCCGGGCAGGTTTCGCTGGCTGCGCTGGAGCAGACGGTGATCACGATGTCCGGTGTTTCGGGCAAATCGTCCCAGGACTTGCTGGAGAGTCCAACGGTCGGGATGCCTTCCCGCTCCAGCAAGGCAAGCGAGCGGGGATGCACCTGCCCGGTTGGATGGCTGCCCGCGCTCATCGCCATCCAGCCGGCGGGAGCCAGGTGGTTGAACGTGGCTTCGGCCAGAATCGAGCGGCAGGAGTTGCCTGTGCAGAGAAAGAGGATGTTCATGGCTCAGGTTTCGACTGGAGTTGGCGAAACAGTCGGCAGTGCCGTGTCGCAGTAGGTTGAAGCGCCGCGCAAGCCCGTACATTGCCCCGGGTGCCCGGAACAGCACTCCTCGGTCAGATAGGCGATCAGATCCAGCATCAATGGAATGTTCGCCCGATAGCGCAGGTAGCGCCCCTCCTGTTCCACAGTGAGAAGGCGGGCCTGGGTCAGGGCCTTCAAATGGAAGGAGAGGTTGGTCGGCGGCACGTCAAGGGTGATCGCGATCTCGCCGGCCACCATGCCCTCAGGCCCCTTCTTGACAAGCAGCCGATACACGTCCAACCGCACACCTGACGAGAGCGATTCGAAGATTGAAGTTGCTGTGATCTTTTCCATTCTTCAAATATACAACAATGATTGGATTCATGCACCATGCCATTTCTACATACAGACAAATTAATTACATGTAGTTACGTTAACAGGAGCAAACAATCACGGGATTGTCACATCGTGAACCTATTGTGAAAGACCCTGCTGCCACTCTTTTGGAGGCGACCATGATGTCTAAAGGCATATGCCACGCGGCACGGAGCGGGCGGACGAGGTTCGGGGAGGGTGGAGGCCCACAGTAGGGCAAGGCGGCCCGGCCCGGTGGTAGCCGGGATGGCAGTTCAGGGCTGACGTCGGGCGTCAGAGGATGCTGCCAAGCTCATAGAACTCGTCTTTAAGCCAGCCGAGGAAAGAGGAGAGCGACCTGCTTTCAGTGCGGTCGTTCGGAACCACGAACCAATAGGCATAGTCGGCCTTGATCCGGGCGTCGAAGGGCGCAATCAGCCGTCCTTCGGCAATGTCGCGGGCGACGAGGATCGAGCGTCCGAGTGCCACGCCATGCCCGTCGATGGCGGCCTGAATGAGCGCCGTGTCATCCGAAAAGCCGATGCCCCGGATCAGCGAGGGCGGCACCAGCCCGGCGGCGTTGAACCAATCCTGCCAGCTTTCGACGATGTCACCCTGCAGGAGCGGCATTTTCGACAGAACCTCTGGGTCATCCAGGGGGCCGAACCGGTCCCGCAGGCACGGGCTCATCACCGGAAAAACCAGTTCATCGGCTAGCTGGATCGATGTGCAGCCCGGCCAGTTGCCGCGACCGTAGCGGATCGCTGCATCGACATCGTCGAAATCGGTGAGCGCGCGTGTGCAGCTCAAACGCAGTTCGATGTCGGGAAAGGCCGCGCTGAACGCACCGATGCGCGGGGCGAGCCATTTTGCGGCGAAGCTGGGCAGCATGCTAACGGTCAGCAGGGCCGATGCGCGCTGGCTGGCGCGCAAGCTGTTGATGCCGATGTCGAGCCGGTCGAACGCATCGGTGACGATGGTCTTGAGCCGCTCCCCCTCAGGGCTGAGCGCGACACCCCGGCTGACCCGACGGAACAGGCGCATGCCAAGTTCTTCCTCAAGATTGCGGATATGCCGGCTGACCGCGCTTTGCGTCAGCAGCAGCTCTTCGGCTGCCTTGACGAAGCTGTTGGTGCGACTGGCCACATCGAAGGCGCGAAGCGCCATCAGCGAGGGCATCCTGCGACGACGTCTATACGGCTCAGTCATGATTGGATCTCATCAGGAACAAGCGACATAAATGATATGAACCTGAATCCGTGACTTCCGATAATCCATCGACTTGAAAGCTGATTGTGACGGCCCGATTTTCCCGATTTCCCGCAGGTTCACGGTTCGAGCGCCGTGTCGAAGGGGGCTGTGGGGCTGTGCGCGAACGATCGGCCCCCTTGATCGGTCATTTCGGGTGGGTTGCGCGCAGCCGTTCCCCCGCCGAGCCCTTGTGGCCAGCGTCTTGGGGTGCTGGGAAAGCTTGGACTGCGTCTTCAGCCGCTGGCGGCGAACTGCGCATGCAGATCGCAAAAGGCACGGGCTGCCTTGTCGTTGGCGCCCAGTCCCAACCACAGCCGCCCGCCATGGTTGATCACGCGTGCTGCGCGGATGACAAGTTCCTGGATCACAGTCTTCAGACGCCGTCGCCTGGCCGCATGGCGCACCGGTGCATGCGGCCCCAGCAGCCCTTGCTGCCCCATGAGGCGCAGCACGTTCATCGTCAGGGCCGCAAGCTGGCAGACAAGATCGTTCGTGTCGAACTTCCCCGAGGGCAGTCGCTCCAGATCCATGTCGGTTTTGAATTCCGCATGGAACTGCTCGTGCGTAGCGTGCCCGGCGTACAGGTCGATGATCGCCTCGGCGCTGATGGCCTTGGGCAAGCTTGTCGTCCAGCCCTCCAAGATGATCTCGGGGACCAAAAACTGCTGGCCACGGGCATCGACGGTGCGCTCCGTGATGCGCACAATGCGGCGCAGGCGATGGGCGATGCCTTCGACCTGCACGGCCACCTCCCAAACCGCCACGCGCTTGCCTGCGCGCGGATGCTGCCACAACAAACCCCCTTCCAGTTCCTGCCGTCGCAAGACCTCCAGAGGATCGGTCTTGCGGGGATTCCACTTGATCAGAACATCGACCCGGGGCAGTCCTGGCCTGTTGCAGCGCTGCATGTCGGCCATCAAGGCGGCCGAGCAAAACCCCGCATCCATGCGCACGAGAATCGGCGCCTTGGGGCCTGCGGTCGACAGGCGCTGCGCCATGGGCACGGCCGTCTCGAGGTTGTAGGTCGTCTCCGAAGCCGAGTGCTGCGCGCCCGGACGTAGGGCGAACTCCAGGCAAAACCCATGCGTGCCCAGGTAGGCCGCCAGCGGGCAGTAGCCATCGACCCCCGCGTAGGTGCGGCTCACCCCATCCTTGGCTGTGCCCGAGTTGTCCATCGCGAAGGTGTCGATGTCCAGCGGCACATGACCGCAAGGCAAAAGACCATAGTCCGGTTGGCTCTTGCGCAGCAGCGCTTCAATCGCCTGGGAGGTGAAGTCAAACCACAGGGCGGCCTGCGCATCCAGGCGCTGGCGCAGGGTGGGCGAGGACGGCACACCCACCAGACCCAGCGCCTCCTGGAAGAAACGATCGCCTCGAAAGCCTTCGATGGCATCGAAGTCGCTCTTGCTCTGCGCGAGCAAGCCAACATAGCTGCGCATCAGTGTGCTGGGCGGCAGTCCGCCGCGGCAAGGCCACTGGGCATCCAGGCGTTTGAACAGAGGATCGAGGCGCTTGAGGTGATGACCGACAAGGGCCAGACCGGCCACCGGCGTCAGGTCATAGTCGAGTTGCTTGACGCGAAATCCAAACCCCATGCCATACCCCGGAACGTTCACCCGCTGGGTGAGAAGACAAAGGGGTCATTTTATCGAATAAACCATTATGCATCAACAACTTATGAAAATTCCGCATGCCCGAGCTCACGGATTCAGGTAANGCTGTTTGCTTCGTGGTTGTCGGCACGGTCAAATCAGCCAAGGCCGCACGGATTCGACCGGCTCCAGAGGCGTTCGTGACCACGCTTTGACAAGTGCCAACTTGGTTTTGAATCCCCGAGGCCATCATGGACCCGCCTGGCGGCGCTGGTTTTCACTGTTCAACCTGCTGAGGTCAACCTATGCAAACCACCATCCGCTATTTCGCCAGTGTGCGTGAAGACATCGGGCGGGGTAGCGAAACGCTCGACCTGCCCGAGCATCTGCGCACGCTGGGTGATGTGCGTGCTTGGCTCACTCAGCGCAGCGCGCGGCACGCTATCGCGCTGACGGGCGACAAGACTCTGCGTATGGCCTGCGATCATGTCATGGCCGAGGTCGACGCTCTCATCGTGCCCGGTTGCGAGGTAGCTTTCTTCCCGCCGGTCACTGGCGGCTGAAGATCTGGCCTGCATCTTGGACTTGCCCCCATGCTGCCCTTCGAGCCCACGATACGCATCCAGCATAAAGCCTTTGACGCTGGCAAGGAATTGCATAATCTGCGTGCAAGACGCACCGACATCGGCGCTGTCGCCAGCTTTGAGGGTATCTGCCGTGATCACAACACTGCAACGCTGCAGCAGGGAAAGCACAGCGTGGAGGCCATGGAGCTGGAGCACTACCCCGGCATGACCGAGCAGAGCATTCTGCGTCTGGTGGTTGAGGCGCAGCAGCGGTGGCCCTTGCAGGCGGCAACCGTCATCCATCGCATCGGTGTGCTGCAGCCGGGTGATCTCATCGTGTTCGTGGCGGTGGCATCTGCGCATCGGCATGCGGCCTTTGAGGCCTGCGCATTCCTGATGGATCACATCAAGACCCAGGCACCGTTCTGGAAAAAAGAAACGACGTCTCAGGGTATGCAGTGGGTCGACGCGCATGAAGCGGACGTCGCCGCGATGGACAGATGGAGTATCCAGGCCGCCAGCAAGCGACTTCTACCGGAACTGGACATCGCTTCCAAGCAGAACCAAAAATGACGTGAGCAGTTTGTACGACAAACCGGGCCAGCATGTTCAGCCGCCCATCGAAACCGTCAACGGATGCGGCGACCCGCTTGGTCGATCACCGCGCTTCGCCGTCTTCCTTGCTGAACGGCGCATGGGGCGACTGGGGCAGGATGTCGAGCACGGTTTCGGACGGCCGGCATAGCCGTGTGCCCAAGGATGTCACGACGATGGGCCGCTCGATCAGGATGGGGTGGGCAAGCATCGCATCCATCAAGGCTGCATCCGATAAGGCTGGGTCGTCGAGCCCGAGTTCCTCATAAGGCGTGCCCTTGCGCCGCAGCAACTGGCGCGGCTCCATGTTCATGGCTTGCAGTAGCGTGAGCAAGGTGGCCCGATCGGGCGGAGTTTCAAGATATTCGACGATTTCGGGCTCGATGCCGACATGGCGAATCAGCGCCAGAGCGTTGCGCGAGGTGCCGCAGGCGGGGTTGTGGTAGATGCGAGTCATGGTGCTTGCAGAGTGCAGTGGAATGAGGAGCTCAACCCAGGCTCAGGCGCAGCCCCAGCGCGGCCAGGGTGATGAGTAAGACGGGGGTGGTGAGCAGCAAGCCGACGCGGAAGTAGTAGCCCCAAGTGATGGTGGTTCCCTTGCGCGCCAGCACATGCAGCCACAGCAGCGTGGCCAGGCTGCCGATGGGCGTGAACTTCGGCCCCAGGTCGCAGCCGATGACGTTGGCGTAAATCATCGCTTCGCGCACCGGGGCGCTCAAACCCAGCGCGTGGTGGATGCCCAGAGCGCCGATGAGCACCGTGGGCATGTTGTTCATCACCGCCGACAGCCCCGCGCTGATGAAGCCGGTGCCCAGCGCGGCGGCGAACACGCCATGCTGCCCCAAGGCTTCGAGCACCTGCGCCAGATACGTCGTCAACCCCGCGTTGCGCAGGCCATAGACCACCAGATACATGCCGAGCGAGAACAGCACGATCTGCCAGGGCGCGTGCTTGATCACGCCACGCACGTCGATGTGCGCGCCACGCCCGCCGCGCCACCAACGCCCGGCCAGCGCCAGCATGAACAGGGCCGCGATGCCCGTGACGAAGGACACCGGCACGTCGTAGGCGGCGGTGACGAAATAGGCGGTGAGCAGGACCACCATCACCGGAAACGCCCAGCGGAACAGCAGCGGATCGCGGATGGCGCTGGCAGGCGCATCGAGTTTGGCCACGTCGTACCGCAGCGGAATATCGCGCCGGAAATACGCGACCAGCACGAGCAAGGTTGCCGCGAGCGAGACGATGTCCACAGGCACCATGACGCTCGCGTAGCGGTCGAAGGGAATCTGGAAATAGCCCGCGCTGACGATGTTCACCAGATTGGAGATCACCAGCGGCAGCGAGGTGGTGTCGGCGACGAAGCCCGTGGCCATGACGAAAGCCAGCGCCGCCTGGGGAGAAAACCCCAGCGCCAGCAGCATGGCCAGCACGATGGGGGTGAGGATGAGCGCCGCGCCGTCGTTGGCGAACAAGGCGGCGATGACCGCGCCCAGCAACACGATGAGCGGAAACAGCAGCCGTCCGCGCCCGCCGCCCCAGCGCGCCACATGCAGCGCCGCCCAGTGGAAGAAGCCGGCCTCGTCGAGGATGAGCGAGATGATGATGAGGCCGACGAAGGTGAAGGTGGCGTCCCAGACGATGTGCCACACCACGGGAATGTCGCTCAGTTGGATCACCCCCATGGCCAGCGCCAGCGCCGCCCCGCCCAGCGCGCTCCAGCCAATGCCCAGGCCGCGCGGCTGCCAGACGACCAGGATCAGGGTGGCGATGAAAATCAGGAGAGCAGGGAGCATGCAGCAGAAGTCGGGTGGCGCTGCGCGCGTGACGCAGCGTGGAAAGAAGGATCGAGGGCGCCAGCTTCGACTTTTCCGGCGTGATCATCGCGTTGGCCTTGCTCAGGCCGGTACCTGCCGCTGCCATGCAACGGCACGCTGTGCCACAGTCATGTCGTGGCTGGCTGACTGTGCACCTGCTGGTCGACCGGTGTCTGGCCAATCTGCATGATCTCGTGTTTGATGGCGACCGCGTCGAGCTTATCCAGCGGCAATGCGACGAAACTCTGCACCCGGTTGCGGATCTGGCGAAACACTTGCGCGAAGGCGCGGCGCTTCTCGGCGTCGCTGCCCTGCACCGCGGCGGGGTCTTCAAAGCCCCAATGCGCCGTCATGGGATGCCCGGGCCAGATCGGACACATTTCCCCGGCGGCCTTGTCGCAGACAGTGAAGACGAAGTCCATCTCCGGCGCGCCAGGGGCGGCGAACTCATCCCAGCTTTTGCTGCGCAGGCGCTCAGTCGGGTAGCCGATGGCTTGCAGTTGCTCGATGGCGTAGGGGCTGACCACGCCACCCGGATGGCTGCCCGCGCTGAAGGCGTGGAAGCGACCTTTGCCCAGGGTGTTGATCAGCGCCTCGCCCAGGATGGAGCGTGCCGAGTTGCCGGTGCACAGCACCAGCACGTTGTAAATCTTGTCCATATGCGGCCTTTCAGGGAGGGTGGGGACATCGGTCAGCAGCAACCGGTGGACGCCTTGCCGGTTGCTGTCTTGTCACAGCAAGCGTTCGCAGCAGGCGCAGTGGGTGTGGTCGCGGTCGTAGCCGCCGTATCGCCGGTCGGGGGTACACAACAGGCGTGGTCATCGGCCGCGTCGTTGAACATGGGGATGGTGTCAAGCGTGTGATAGGTTTCCCAGGCGATGCCCACCGGATCGTTGGCCCAGTATTTGTCGGAGCGGGCATAGCAGCAGGCGGTGCCGGGTTCGGCGACATAGCCCGCAGCCATGCCGTCCAGGCGCTGCTGCATCTCGTGAAGTTCCACGTCCGACTCCACCTGCACGCCCAGATGGTTCAGACCGGGCACGGCACCTCGCTGCGAGATGGCGAAATTCACCCGAGGGTCGTCGAGCATCCATTTGGCGTAGTCGGGTTTGTGCACCGTGGGCTCGGCGGCGAACAGACCGGAATAAAAATGAACGGCCTCATCCAGCGCGGGGACGCTGATGTGCACGTGAAAGCGTTTCATGATGTGTGGTCCTTGATCTTGATGATCGGGGAATGGGTCGCGCAGGGCGTCTCGCCTACGGGGCTGCAGGGGTTGCCGCCGCAACAGTTCTCGGTGAGAAATGCCAGCAGGGCGTTCATGGTGTCGAACTGCGCCACGTAGATGACGAAGCGCCCGGCCTGTCGGGCCGACACCAAGCCGGCATGGTTGAGTTCCTTGAGATGGAAGGACAGCGAGGACGGCACGATGCTGGTGGCCTCGCTGATTTGCCCCGCGGCCATGCCGGCGGGTCCGGCCTGAACCAGAGTGCGAAACACGCGCAGACGCGAGTTTTGGGCCAGCGCGGCGAGGGCGGAAAGGGCACGGTTTGTTTCCATAGTTCAATGATAGTAGAAGTATAGAAAAAATGCTCATACCAAAGCCAAGTGAAGCTCTCAGCGATCCCGAGTCGACAGGCTCAGGGGCCCAAGCGCTCGATAGACCGCCCAAAAAAAACGGCGGTTGGCCACGGGATGAGCACAGCACAGCTTCGTGTGCGGATCATGCGGCCACAATGGAGATGTGTTTCGGCGCAATGGGGAACTGTCGAGGCGTCATGGGTGGGTAGGCCTCGCGCACGGCATCGAACAGATCCCGCAAGATCGTACCGAGCAAGGCGATGTAAGGGCTCTCAGCCTGGGCCATCAAATTCACGAAGCTGTCCGCCCAAGGTTGGATGTGTTCGCCGAGGAACTCGCCCAACACGACGCGATCGGTTTCGTGGTCCTGTGCTGCGTCGAGCAACAGCGCAAGAAACGCGAGCAATACACCCACATGGTCCAGCGGGCGGTTGGCCGCAGCCAGAATGGCGTCGGCTGGGAGCACGGTCGGGTCGAACTGGCCGGCGTCATACCAAGGCAACAAAGCATCGCCGCCGTTGTACTTCGGCGTGGGAAAGTGCCAGTACTCGGCGGTCTCCTGCGCCTGGCTCAGGACATGGGCGAAGGGGGGCAGGAAACAGCCCGATTGCGGGATGCACAAATAGTCATAAAAGTCCTGGCGGGCGCGCTCCGGATCCAGCGGTTCCCCCGAAGGGGTCAGCAGCACCGTCAGGGTCTGCGTATCCGGGGGATTGAGTAGCAGATACGAGGCGGCGCTGGCCAAGCGTGCCAGTTCGGCGGAGTCAGGCATGGGTGAGCTCCCTTTCCAGGCGAGCCTTGGTGTTGTAGAACACCACGCTGCCGCCGGTGAGATCCATGAGCGACATCTGCCAGACGTCAGGGTCACGCCGCATGATGGGGTTGAGGTGAATGCCGGCGCGGCGCACCGCATCGCCCATCACGCGTTTGCCGCCCACCTGGTAGTTGCTGGCGCCATAGCCCCAGTGGCCGTAGCCGACCTCGAACAGGATGACGCCCGGCCGGATGCCTTCGAGCACCACCGCACGGCCACGGCGTTTACCTTCGGGGGTGACCACCCAGATCCAGTCTCCATTGGCTATGCCCAGGCGCTTGGCGTCGCCGGCCGCCATGTGCACGCCGTTACTCGGGTTGATCTCGCGCAGCGTGTAGTTCGACACCAGGCGGGAGTGCGATTGCAGCGCACCTTTCATGGTGATGATGGTCATCGGCCAGTCCTTCGGATCATCGAGCTGGTCCAGATGCTTGCCCAGCGCTGTGGTGGGCTCCACCCAGCGCGTGGTGCCGTGGAAAAACTGGCCGTTCATGCTGTTACGCGTGGTCCCGGTTTTTTCGGCATAGAAATGCAGGCGTTTGGTGTACTGGTAAGCCAGTTGTTCACCCTTGCGCGAGCCCGTATGCGGCTGGAAGCGACCGCCGCGCACGAGGCAGCCCATCACCACGGGCCATTCTTCGGGTTTGAGCGCGACGGCGAATTGTTTGTGGTAGTCGTCCAGTGCCGTGATGGCAATTTCCTGCGCCGAGGCTTTCGGTACCGCATCGCCATCCACACCCTTGGCAGCGACCAGATTGGCGACGGCCTTGAGATAGAAATCCTCGCGGCGGTTGAACGGCCAGTACTTACCATCCGCGTCGGGAATACCCCTGGCGCCATAGCCGGGCATGCCGATGCGTTTGGCCACGTCGATCAGGAATTCCTCCATGCACACACGCCGACCGTCGGATGTTTTGGATGTCAGGCTGACCGCCGGCCAGCGCACGCCGGTTCCCTTGGTCAGCGTGGTGGGGAAGGTGTCGACCAGGTCATAACTTTCCAGATACGACACATCGGGCACGATGTAGTCGGCATACATGCTGGAGTCGCCAACCACGATTTCCGAGGCGATGATCAAAGGGATATTCTTCGGGTTCTTGATCGCTTCGAGGAACTCCGGGTTGCCTTGGCCGGGTACGCTATACAACGGTGTGGCTTTCTGCCACATCAGGATGTCCACGCCATAGGGATAGCGCTGGATGGCCGAGGGCAGAGTTTCGGTATACATCGCGAAACTGAGCGGGAACCATGGCCGCTTGGGCGGATAGGGGTTCTTGCCCGCGGCAACCTTGGCCTTGTATTCGCTGGTGTCCTCGTAGTGGAACTTCTCGCGGTTGATGATGACACCCTTGGCAAGACCTGCAGCCTCAGGAACGCTGACGATGTCGTAGCGGCCCTTGTTGACCGGATAACCGCCACCGCCAGCGGTCAGCCCACCAGTCCAGTTCATATTGCCCACCAGCAGGTTGAGCATCAGCACTGCCACGCCGTTGTAATAGCCGTTGGGGTGTTTGACCACGCCACGGTACATGGTGCTGGCAACCTTGCGGCCATGGCTGGTGAACTCCCGCGCCACCTCGACAATGCGCGCTGGCTCGATTCCGCAAATCTGCGCGTATTGCTCGATGGTGTGTTCCTCGGCTGCCTCCTTGAGCAGACGAAACGCCGTTTTCACGGCCACACCGTTGACCTCCCCGGCAAAGTCGAGCTGCGCGGTCTTCACGCTCACCGCCTGCGAGGGCTTGCCGCTGGCGACGTCGATCACCACACGATCGTCTTCGCCCTGGGCTTGCGGCTTGCCCAACCCGGCGACTTCGGCCGTAAGAAACTGCCCAGACTGTGGATGTTGAGGGTCGACGACGACCAGATGCGTCGCATCGGTATGTGAGAGCTCGCCCGCTGTCTGCGCTGCGGCCAGCGTCGGATAGGACAGGTAGGGCGCGTTGTAGCGCTGGTTGTCGATGATCCAGCGCATCATCGCCAGTGCCAGGGCGCCATCGGTGCTGGGTTTGATGGGCAGCCAGCTCGCACGGTCGCCCACCACGCCGCCACGGCTGAGCTTGGGGTCGACCACCACGTATTTCAAGCCGTCAGGCTTGGAGCGCGCTTCGGCCGCATACTTGCCCTGTGTCTGCATCGGAAAGTTGGCGTCTCCCGGCTGCGTGCCCCAGTAGATGATGAACTTGGCCTCGCGCACGTCAGGCTGGGTCATGTTGATGCCGGAGAACACATGCTGGTGGGCGATATGGTGACTGAGTTCGCACTCGTTGACGTGATCGAACACGTTGACACTGCCGAAGGTGTTGCCGAAGCGCTGTGCAAACGTCATGCGCGTGCCCACCAGGCGGCCACCTTGCAGCACGAAGCCGTTGGTGCGCGAGCCCATTTCTGGCGCGTTCGGATCCATCGGTTCGTTGCGCTTGGCGTACAGGCCGCGAAAACCGAGGATGTTCTGGTCTTTGCTGGCCGGGTCGCTGGTGTCAGCGAAAATCCTGCCGCCCTCGGTAACCTCGGTGATCAGCGTATCCCACGTGATGGGTTTCCACTGACCACTCCCGCGCGGTCCGACACGTTTGAGTGGCACCAGAACCCGGTAAGGATCGTAAGCCGTCTGAATGCCGGTGTTGCCACGCGCGCACACGGTGCCGGGCTGGCGCGCGGTGTCGATCAGCGGCGTGTTGACGGCGGTGTATTCGCTCAGGGTGTTGGGATGGTAGGGATTGCCGATGATGCGCTGGACTCGCCCAGTCTTACGGTCGATTTTCACGCGCAACCCGCATTCGCTGTGGCACTGCAGGTCCACCGTGTGGCGCAGGGTCCATTGCGGGTTGGGCACGAGCTTGCCAGTGGCTGCATCGCGCAGCCATTCCGGGGTGTTGGAGTTGCCGTAAATGGGATGAAGGGCTTTTCGCCCACGGTTGGTCAGCGGCACCAGATCGATCAGGCGCTTGGAAAACCCGAGTGTGCCCGCGCCCAGTCCGGCGACGGCCCCGAGAGTCAGAAGACCACGTCGTGAGATGTCCATGATGTCAAACCTTTTTCGTAGTGGAGAAGGAGGCCGATTGCGCGTCGCGCGGCATGGCCGCCAGCAGCGCAGCCAGGACGCCCAGGAACAGCAGCACGCTGACCCCGGTGTACCAAAGCTCCCCGAAATTCAAATGGAAGGTGTAGTAACCGGCCCCGCTCCGGTTGATGGCCTCGCCGCCGATGACGATGCCGATGCGCATGGCATACGAGCCCCAGGTCGCGCCGAGGAAAGCCAGCAACTGAGCCCAATAACTGCGCCCGGTGGGCAGAAGCAGCAAGGCAAGCGGAATGAGCAGGCCGATGATGGTCAAGTTCAAGGTGATTGGCGCGGCGTAAGTGCCCATGAACAAGTTGGCCGCGCGCAGCTCCTCGATGGTGCCGAAGCGCCCGAGCCACCACATCCAGCCGTACCAAGTCACCAGGCACACCCCCAGCGCCACAGTCGCCGTTTGCCGATGGCCGGTTTGTGCCGTGGGGCGCGTGGCCGTCACGGCCCAGGCCAGCACCGGGATCACCACCATCTCGGCCAGCGCCGCCACCGCGATGGCACTAGCGAGGAACAGGATGGCCGCGATAGGTGAGTTCCACACCGGTATGCCATGTTCGTTCATCAGGAACACTGCGGAATACAGCGGGGCGAACAATCCGAGAAAGACGGTGGTGACCAGCACCGGTTTGAGCCACTTCGATTCAAACACGCTGTAATGCCGGCTCCACAGGCTAAAAATGTCGGCCAGCTTGCGCCAGATGCCTGAAAGCTTCTCGATCTCGGCGCCAAGCCTCGCGCGCGGGATGCACTGGAAACTCAGCCACCAAGCCACCACCAGAAAAATCGGTAGCAGGATGATGCCGTATTTGATGATGGCCGTATCCCAGTTGGACCAGCCAAGGAAGTAGCCAAAAATGAGCCGCCCCGGTTGTTTCACTTCAGCCAGCACGTTGACGAAACCGGCCAGGATCAGCGCCACCACCAAGGGCATGGTGAATCGGTTTTCCACTGCGTCGGTGCGGCCGCGCCAGGCGTTGATCGCCCAGATCAGCGCCAGTCCACCCGCCACACCCAACGCCCAGGAGTAGTTGGCGAACAGGATGGAAAACGGACGGTCGTGAACGACGTTGTACAACTCGTTCAACTGCCGCAGCGGCGGGACGAATTGCGGTGTGGTCAGCGGGTTAGACATGATTGGCCTCCTTGCTGATGTTGATGTCCCAATCGTGATCGTTGTGGCCCATGTCCTGCTGTTCGACCGACCACTGCGTCGGAATGCCTGGCGGGTTGTTCTGCAACTCGGTGGTCAAGCCGATATAGAACACGCGGGGCTCGTTGCCGGTTCCCGGCTTGAGCTGTTGAATGACTTCGCTCAACACCTGTTTGGTCATTGGATCGTTGCGGTCGTTCAGATCGCCGAACTGGCGCGCGCCGCCCACGCAGGTTTCGACACACGCAGGGAGTAGGCCCTGATCGACCCGCTGTGAGCAGAAGGTGCACTTGTCGGCGGTCTTGGTGATGGGATTGATGAAGCGCGCGTCGTAGGGACACGCATTGACACAGGCGCCGCAGCCCCAGCACAGGTCGTAGTCGATTTCGACGATGCCATCCTTGCGCTGCCAAGTGGCGCCGGCCGGACAAACCTCAATGCAGGACGGCCGCTCGCAGTGGTTGCACAGCCGTGGCAGGAAGGCGCGTTTGGTGTCGGGATAGGTGCCCAGTTCCACGTCCGGCACCCAGGTGCGGAACACGCCGGTAGGGATGTTGTTCTCGAACTTGCACGCAGCCGTGCAAGCCTGGCAGCCGACGCACTTGCGCAGATCGATCAGCATGCCCCAGCGCTTGCCCTCGAACCCTTCCTTGGCGAGGTTGCCGTCTTTGGCGGTGTAGGCATAGGCCGAGCGGTCATGCCCCAATTCATAGTCGGTGCCCGACGGAGTGAGCGATGCGGGAAGATTGCCGAAGGCATCATCCCCCGGCTGCTTGACCTCTTGCGCCGCGACAGTTGCTGGCCAATCCATGGCAACTGCGGCCGCAGTTGCCACCGTGGCGGCTGTCGTGCCCAGAGCCCTGCGAAGAAAACCGCGCCGGTCTGCTGTCCCAGCGGTTAGGTTCTCGGAGGTGTTCATTTTGTGCCCCGTGATGTTTTCATGCGATGGGGACACGATAGGCGCCTGTGTATCGCGCCCTTTTGACGTGAATCAAATATTCCACGTGTTTCAATCCACGCCCGGGTTTTAACCCGAGCGAGACAATTACGCCACCGTGGGCTTTCTGCCACTGCATCTGTTTCAATCCACGCCCGGGTTTTAACCCGAGCGAGACGTTCCCTGTGGTGGAAGACGAGCCCGTGTAAACAGTTTCAATCCACGCCCGGGTTTTAACCCGAGCGAGACGTAGCGCCCACTTGACCAATGCTTGTTGATAGTCGTCCTGAATCCGTGACTTCCGATAATCCATCGACTTGAAAGCTGATTGTGACGGCCCGATTTTCCCGATTTCCCGCAGGTTCACGGTTCGAGCGCCGTGTCGAAGGGGGCTGTGGGGCTGTGCGCGAACGATCGGCCCCCTTGATCGGTCATTTCGGGTGGGTTGCGCGCAGCCGTTCCCCCGCTGAGCCCTTGTGGCCAGCGTCTTGGGGTGCTGGGAAAGCTTGGACTGCGTCTTCAGCCGCTGGCGGCGAACTGCGCATGCAGATCGCAAAAGGCACGGGCTGCCTTGTCGTTGGCGCCCAGTCCCAACCACAGCCGCCCGCCATGGTTGATCACGCGTGCTGCGCGGATGACAAGTTCCTGGATCACAGTCTTCAGACGCCGTCGCCTGGCCGCATGGCGCACCGGTGCATGCGGCCCCAGCAGCCCTTGCTGCCCCATGAGGCGCAGCACGTTCATCGTCAGGGCCGCAAGCTGGCAGACAAGATCGTTCGTGTCGAACTTCCCCGAGGGCAGTCGCTCCAGATCCATGTCGGTTTTGAATTCCGCATGGAACTGCTCGTGCGTAGCGTGCCCGGCGTACAGGTCGATGATCGCCTCGGCGCTGATGGCCTTGGGCAAGCTTGTCGTCCAGCCCTCCAAGATGATCTCGGGGACCAAAAACTGCTGGCCACGGGCATCGACGGTGCGCTCCGTGATGCGCACAATGCGGCGCAGGCGATGGGCGATGCCTTCGACCTGCACGGCCACCTCCCAAACCGCCACGCGCTTGCCTGCGCGCGGATGCTGCCACAACAAACCCCCTTCCAGTTCCTGCCGTCGCAAGACCTCCAGAGGATCGGTCTTGCGGGGATTCCACTTGATCAGAACATCGACCCGGGGCAGTCCTGGCCTGTTGCAGCGCTGCATGTCGGCCATCAAGGCGGCCGAGCAAAACCCCGCATCCATGCGCACGAGAATCGGCGCCTTGGGGCCTGCGGTCGACAGGCGCTGCGCCATGGGCACGGCCGTCTCGAGGTTGTAGGTCGTCTCCGAAGCCGAGTGCTGCGCGCCCGGACGTAGGGCGAACTCCAGGCAAAACCCATGCGTGCCCAGGTAGGCCGCCAGCGGGCAGTAGCCATCGACCCCCGCGTAGGTGCGGCTCACCCCATCCTTGGCTGTGCCCGAGTTGTCCATCGCGAAGGTGTCGATGTCCAGCGGCACATGACCGCAAGGCAAAAGACCATAGTCCGGTTGGCTCTTGCGCAGCAGCGCTTCAATCGCCTGGGAGGTGAAGTCAAACCACAGGGCGGCCTGCGCATCCAGGCGCTGGCGCAGGGTGGGCGAGGACGGCACACCCACCAGACCCAGCGCCTCCTGGAAGAAACGATCGCCTCGAAAGCCTTCGATGGCATCGAAGTCGCTCTTGCTCTGCGCGAGCAAGCCAACATAGCTGCGCATCAGTGTGCTGGGCGGCAGTCCGCCGCGGCAAGGCCACTGGGCATCCAGGCGTTTGAACAGAGGATCGAGGCGCTTGAGGTGATGACCGACAAGGGCCAGACCGGCCACCGGCGTCAGGTCATAGTCGAGTTGCTTGACGCGAAATCCAAACCCCATGCCATACCCCGGAACGTTCACCCGCTGGGTGAGAAGACAAAGGGGTCATTTTATCGAATAAACCATTATGCATCAACAACTTATGAAAATTCCGCATGCCCGAGCTCACGGATTTAGGTAATTTGCAATTGAGATATTTGCATCAGCTTGCGGGTTTCAATCCACGCCCGGGTTTTAACCCGAGCGAGACCTTGGCGCTGAAGTGCTTTACAAGCCGAGCGGGTCGTTTCAATCCACGCCCGGGTTTTAACCCGAGCGAGACCTTGGACAGGGCTGGCGTAACGGCGTTGACCACCGTGTTTCAATCCACGCCCGGGTTTTAACCCGAGCGAGACAGTGCCCACGGCTGCTGTGCCTGGGCGTAATACTCGTTTCAATCCACGCCCGGGTTTTAACCCGAGCGAGACACTGGCCGTAATACGCGCCTTCCAGCGCTGACTCGTTTCAATCCACGCCCGGGTTTTAACCCGAGCGAGACGCATCCTGGCGCAATCCGTCGGCACGCTCAGTGAGTTTCAATCCACGCCCGGGTTTTAACCCGAGCGAGACTTTGGATTCGTCAATAAAAAAACCGCCCGGAGGCGTTTCAATCCACGCCCGGGTTTTAACCCGAGCGAGACCTTCCAGCGCCAGGTACTGCCGCATGATCCAGGGGTTTCAATCCACGCCCGGGTTTTAACCCGAGCGAGACCGTGTGACCTTGTCGCCAGATTCCGGCGACGTGTGTTTCAATCCACGCCCGGGTTTTAACCCGAGCGAGACTTCGACGACGGCTGGCGCATGCGTGCACACGCTGTTTCAATCCACGCCCGGGTTTTAACCCGAGCGAGACAGCATGAGCGAGCGGATGCTCAAGCCGCAAGTTCGTTTCAATCCACGCCCGGGTTTTAACCCGAGCGAGACCGGTGGACGGATCGGCAACCATCGGGCATGGGTTGTTTCAATCCACGCCCGGGTTTTAACCCGAGCGAGACGTGCGGCAGGATGGGCGCGGCGTAGCTGGATCGCGGTTTCAATCCACGCCCGGGTTTTAACCCGAGCGAGACGGAAATCCCACCTGGGTTGAGGTCACGACCGACGCGTTTCAATCCACGCCCGGGTTTTAACCCGAGCGAGACCAAGTGGGGCAAGGCGATGTTCTTCGGTTAATCCGTTTCAATCCACGCCCGGGTTTTAACCCGAGCGAGACCACCGTTTCTGGTCTCGGTGTCAGGCTGGTTCATGGCGTTTCAATCCACGCCCGGGTTTTAACCCGAGCGAGACCTTGCATCTGAGGTTGCACCGTTCTTCATCGGCATGTTTCAATCCACGCCCGGGTTTTAACCCGAGCGAGACCCTGATATTGCAGGTGCGGTGCAAGTGGGTTTGCAGTTTCAATCCACGCCCGGGTTTTAACCCGAGCGAGACGCCGTGATGTCTTGCGGCAACGCACAGCGCTGGATGTTTCAATCCACGCCCGGGTTTTAACCCGAGCGAGACCACATTCTGGATCGGCCAAGTGCCATTTGATTTTGGTTTCAATCCACGCCCGGGTTTTAACCCGAGCGAGACCGTATCGAGGTCCGACAATGAGGTCTCGAACTGCTGGTTTCAATCCACGCCCGGGTTTTAACCCGAGCGAGACGCCCACTGCCGCGCAGCACACGCAACAACAATCCTGGTTTCAATCCACGCCCGGGTTTTAACCCGAGCGAGACTCCGCGTATTGCAGCAGGCGCTCTGGTTTCAGGTGTTTCAATCCACGCCCGGGTTTTAACCCGAGCGAGACCACCATGCAGTGCGCGCTGGCCGACGGCACGATGGTTTCAATCCACGCCCGGGTTTTAACCCGAGCGAGACGTTTCTCGGCTCATCAATCCTGCGTCGGTGAGTTGTTTCAATCCACGCCCGGGTTTTAACCCGAGCGAGACCCATAGCCTCCGTTGTCAATGCCGCTTTCCATTCAGTTTCAATCCACGCCCGGGTTTTAACCCGAGCGAGACTACCAACAGGAGAGCACCATGAACGCAACCACAACGTTTCAATCCACGCCCGGGTTTTAACCCGAGCGAGACCAAAGACCTCGAACGTGGTGCAGATCGGCATCGATGTTTCAATCCACGCCCGGGTTTTAACCCGAGCGAGACCCATAGCCTCCGTTGTCAATGCCGCTTTTCATTCAGTTTCAATCCACGCCCGGGTTTTAACCCGAGCGAGACCAGCGCATGGCCGATGGCCTGCGCAAGTTCAGCGAGTTTCAATCCACGCCCGGGTTTTAACCCGAGCGAGACGACGTATAGACAGCAGCTAGGACGCCGCATTCATTGTTTCAATCCACGCCCGGGTTTTAACCCGAGCGAGACGCAAGGGCGAACGCCCTGAAGTTCCCTTCGAGCAGTTTCAATCCACGCCCGGGTTTTAACCCGAGCGAGACGTACATCGTCAAGCGTGGCGGCATCACCATCAATGGTTTCAATCCACGCCCGGGTTTTAACCCGAGCGAGACAAAAAGTCGCACGCGCCAAAACAACCGGAGATTTCGTTTCAATCCACGCCCGGGTTTTAACCCGAGCGAGACCCAGAGAGCCACGGGATTCAACGAGTTTCATTATGTTTCAATCCACGCCCGGGTTTTAACCCGAGCGAGACCGCGGGTCTCGATGGCCCAGCACGGTGCCAACGGTGTTTCAATCCACGCCCGGGTTTTAACCCGAGCGAGACGTCGACCAGCCAGCGTGTGTCGTGGTGGAGCAGCACGTTTCAATCCACGCCCGGGTTTTAACCCGAGCGAGACGATCCACGACCTGGCCACGCCGCGCGTCTGTCACGTTTCAATCCACGCCCGGGTTTTAACCCGAGCGAGACGTTCGATGCGGTATCCCTCAGGCACGACCGCGAAGGGTTTCAATCCACGCCCGGGTTTTAACCCGAGCGAGACTGTAGTTGCCTGAGCCTGCGGCCACGGTGACGTTGTTTCAATCCACGCCCGGGTTTTAACCCGAGCGAGACAGCAGAGCATCGGCGGCAAGATCAGCGCCGAATGCGTTTCAATCCACGCCCGGGTTTTAACCCGAGCGAGACAACGCCGTGGCCTGCTCGACGCTCAGACTGGTGTTGTTTCAATCCACGCCCGGGTTTTAACCCGAGCGAGACGCCGAGGGCGGCCAGCACATCGCCGGCGTCACCATGTTTCAATCCACGCCCGGGTTTTAACCCGAGCGAGACTCGGCGACAACCCGCAGACCCCGGGCCTCTATGCCGTTTCAATCCACGCCCGGGTTTTAACCCGAGCGAGACGCTTGGGGGCTCCGAGCTTGGCCACCGCCTTGTCCAGGTTTCAATCCACGCCCGGGTTTTAACCCGAGCGAGACTCAGTCCCAGATTCCAACCGTTCGTCCAACCAATCGGTTTCAATCCACGCCCGGGTTTTAACCCGAGCGAGACGATCCTTCGCCGCTGCCAGCATGGTATCCACGAGGTTTCAATCCACGCCCGGGTTTTAACCCGAGCGAGACGATCGGCGTTGATCGCCGCCATTGAGGAGAGCGATGTTTCAATCCACGCCCGGGTTTTAACCCGAGCGAGACGCCAGGCTGCATGACACGGGCGCACATGCCCTGAATGTTTCAATCCACGCCCGGGTTTTAACCCGAGCGAGACGCTTTGCTGCCGCCAGGCCAGCTCACGAAGTCGTAGTTTCAATCCACGCCCGGGTTTTAACCCGAGCGAGACGCCAGGCCATGCGCGCGCAGCTCGTCGGCGATGAGTTTCAATCCACGCCCGGGTTTTAACCCGAGCGAGACCCGGATGGGTACACGATCATCGTCGAGCCTGATATGGTTTCAATCCACGCCCGGGTTTTAACCCGAGCGAGACGCGCGCCACGGCCTTGGGAAAGTCGTTCACAGAGTTGTTTCAATCCACGCCCGGGTTTTAACCCGAGCGAGACCACGGCGCATCGCAGAGCTTCACCACGTCATTGGTGTTTCAATCCACGCCCGGGTTTTAACCCGAGCGAGACAATAACAGGTCCCGCAGGAGCCAAAACAGGCTGACGTTTCAATCCACGCCCGGGTTTTAACCCGAGCGAGACGGCGCGAAGCAAACCAAGCTAGGCGTCACAGTACGTTTCAATCCACGCCCGGGTTTTAACCCGAGCGAGACCAGGGCATGTGCGCGAGGGTGATGCAGCCTGGCGTGTTTCAATCCACGCCCGGGTTTTAACCCGAGCGAGACGCGGGTGAAAGTGCGAATGTGATGGGTCTATAGAGTTTCAATCCACGCCCGGGTTTTAACCCGAGCGAGACGGAACACCACCACCGCATGCAAGCTGCCCTTGACGTTTCAATCCACGCCCGGGTTTTAACCCGAGCGAGACTTCGATGCGGTATCCCTCAGGCACGACCGCGAAGGGTTTCAATCCACGCCCGGGTTTTAACCCGAGCGAGACCGGCCTTACGGTCGGTTTCGACACGCATGAGCGCGTTTCAATCCACGCCCGGGTTTTAACCCGAGCGAGACATGCTGCACCCATGTTTTGATCCCTTCAACCCATGTTTCAATCCACGCCCGGGTTTTAACCCGAGCGAGACGCCGGGCTCCAGGCTCGTTCGCGCTTCCAAAAATGGTTTCAATCCACGCCCGGGTTTTAACCCGAGCGAGACGCCGAGCTCCAGGCTCGTTCGCGCTTCCAAAAATGGTTTCAATCCACGCCCGGGTTTTAACCCGAGCGAGACTTTGCGCTGGGTGATGCTCCATGCACGATCGCATCGTTTCAATCCACGCCCGGGTTTTAACCCGAGCGAGACTTACAACAAGTCGCCCGCAGGGCGTCTTTGTTGAGTTTCAATCCACGCCCGGGTTTTAACCCGAGCGAGACCTGGTGTTCGTCGTACTATTCGTCACTTCCGTGATCGTTTCAATCCACGCCCGGGTTTTAACCCGAGCGAGACGGGGGGTTGCAGGGGATGCCGTCGCTGGCATCGAGTTTCAATCCACGCCCGGGTTTTAACCCGAGCGAGACGATCGGCGTTGATTGCCGCCATTGAGGAGAGCGATGTTTCAATCCACGCCCGGGTTTTAACCCGAGCGAGACGACGTCAGCGGGAGCGAACTCGCTCAACGCATGGGTGGTTTCAATCCACGCCCGGGTTTTAACCCGAGCGAGACGTCTTGCTCTGGCTGCCAAAGGGCATCACCCTCCCGTTTCAATCCACGCCCGGGTTTTAACCCGAGCGAGACTTGCTTTGCTCGGCTTCGCTTTTGGGTTCCTGCGATGTTTCAATCCACGCCCGGGTTTTAACCCGAGCGAGACGACCTGCAGAGAATCCGGGGTATCCGGCAGCATGAGGTTTCAATCCACGCCCGGGTTTTAACCCGAGCGAGACAGAACACCGCCATGGACACTCAATCGCCTCTGCTCGTTTCAATCCACGCCCGGGTTTTAACCCGAGCGAGACTTTTCTTCGTGCTTGCCGTGCTTGTGCTTTGACATGTTTCAATCCACGCCCGGGTTTTAACCCGAGCGAGACTGACATAGAACCCCCGAAAAATCAAGGCTTGGAAGGTTTCAATCCACGCCCGGGTTTTAACCCGAGCGAGACGTGAATGTGAGGGTGCCAACCGTTCACGCCACGGGTGTTTCAATCCACGCCCGGGTTTTAACCCGAGCGAGACTCCACTCGCGCAACGTGTTGCTGCGCAACGGAGTTGTTCTGCATTCCCGCGAACTGGGTTCTCCGTTCAGGCAGACCCGGATTCGCAGGCAAGGAAAATTCATCAAATTGTGAAAGATCAAGGATTTGCGTGATGCGCGAACCGGCCGGGATTTCGGCTTTGCTCGGGGTTCGCGGGCTACACGACAAGCGGGCCGTTGAAGTCGATGGAACGGAAGGTGCCATATTGCTTGACGCGCAGTTCGGTCGGTTCGGTGATGCGGTAGAAGCGCAGATTATCTTCGTCCAGCTTGATTTCGGCGAGCAGTTCGCGTTCAAGGGCTTCGTATTCCATGGCATCGACCTGACATTCGAACACGGATTTCTGCACGCGTTGTCCCACCCTTTCACAGGCCTTGGCTACGCGCCGCAGACGTTTGCGGCCTGCAGCTGTTTCGGTCGAGACGTCATAGGTCACGATGATGAGCATGGTGTCTTGTGGTCGATTACCGGGCCAGATAGGGCAGGTAACCGTCCATCTCGCCGCGGATGGTCCGCGCGAGCAGGCGAGCCTGGACGAAAGGCAGCAGGCCGATCGGCATTTTGGTCTCCAGCAGAGGGTGGGTGACCTCTTCCTGCTTGCGCTCCTGCCAGGCGGCGACGACCTTGCGCCGGCCTTTGTCGGACAGCAGCACGGCGCCGCCCTCGTGCTGGTCGAAGTCGTCAGCGCTGATCTGGCCGCGGTTGATGAGTGTCAGCGCCAGCCGGTCTGCGAGTACCGAGCGGAATTCCTCTTGCAGGTCGAGTGCAAGTGCGGCGCGGCCGGGCCGCACGGCGTGCAGGAAACCGAGCTGGGGATCGAGCCCGACGGCTTCCAGCGCCGAGCGGCAATCGTTCATCAGCATGGCGTAGAGAAAAGACAGCAGGGCGTTGAACCGGTCGAGCGGAGGCCGGCGGGTGCGGCCGTCTAGGCGGAAGTCTTCACGCATGGACGGCTTGACGATGCGATTCAGGGCCTCGAAATAGCCGCGCGCAGCCTCACCCTCGACGCCGCGCAGGACGTCAAGGGTCTGGGCCTCGGCGGCGGCGCGCAACGATGCGGCAAGGTTGTCGGCACACCGGGCGAGATGGGCGGATTCGCCGGCATCGGCGCTTTCGCGTGCCCCGCGTTGCACGACGCTGCGGCTGTTCTTGATCTTTCCGGCGATGCACTCACGCGCCAGTCCGAAGGTGATGGTGGCATCGTCCGCGGCATGGTGCTGGGCCTGGCGAAGCAGGATATTGCCCGATACCGGGCCTTCGAGCCGCGCCTTGAAGCGGCCGGAATCATCCAGCAGGACGAGGGACTTGCCCTCATCGGCCAGGCGGTGCATCAGCGCTGGCGACACCATGACGTTGCCAAAGCACACCAAGCCACCGACATGGTGCAACGGCACCTGGAGTTTCTTCTCGCGTTCCACGTCCACGCGCAGGGTGGCGTTGTCGATGTGGACATAGGCCTGCGGGGTCATCACATACAGGGTGTTTTGCAGGGTCTGCATCAGTCCTCCACCTCAAACAGGTGCGCACGTAGTTCGCGCTGCACGCGCACGGCGGTCAGCGCCTCGGGCTGGCAGATGTCCTTGAGCGAACATTCCCGGCAGCGCGCATCGAACACGGGGAGCGGCAGGACCCCGGCCCTCAGCATGGCGCGGATGGCCTCGGCCGTATCAATCACCAGTTCGCGCAACGCGGGCGTGATGGCGACTTCGCGCCGGCGGTGGCTGCTGGCGTGGTAGATGGCGCCAAGCGGCACGGGGCGGCCCAGCATGTCTTCCAGGCACATGGCCTGGGCGGCGAGCTGGATGTCGTCATGGGTTTTCTGGCGCTTGCGGCCATGCTTGAACTCCACGGGGAACACCGTGCCATCGGCATGGAACTCGACGAGGTCGGCCTTGCCGATCAGTCCCAGACGATCCGACCACAAGGGCAGGCTGCGCTCGACTTTCACGCCGGCCTTGATCTCGTAGCCCGGCGCGTCCACGAGACGATGCACGGCCTGTCCGCGCGCGGTGTGAATGTTGTCCTCGAACGCTTGCTCCAGGTGGATCAGCCCGCATTGCCGCGGACAGTACACCCAGTGCTGCAGGGCGGACAGGGGCACAGGGTCGTCGGTGGCGTTCACATCCCGGAGCATTCAGTTGAACAGGCGCTCGAGCAAGGCATCGCGACTGAGGCCGTGATGCACTGCCACGGCATCGAGCACAGCGGCCAGCGTGCCGATGCGCAGCGGATCATGCCGGGGCACGGTGATGTGATGCTCTCCGCGCGCGGTGCTGGTCAGCCGCATGTGGCTACCGGTCTGCCGTGTGACGCGGTAGCCAAGCCGGTCCAGGCGCTTGACCAGATCCGATCCGGACAGATCACGCGGCAGCCTCATACTGCCAGCATCTCTTCGCGGGTGATGTGCAGACGGATAATGCTGGGACGCTTGTCATCGTCGAAATGGCAATGCACTGCGTCGCGCACTTGCGCGTGCAGGGATTCGAGGTCGTCGGCCTCGGTCAAGATGTCCACGCCGACGGCGCGCGCGATATAGCCGCCCTCAGGCGCTTGTTCGACGATGAAATGGATTTCGGACATGTGGACTCCCGCTGAATGTCAGGCCAGGCGCCGCAGCGTGACGCCGTTGCCAAGCGACTGTTCGCTCCCCGCGCCGATGGGGTTTCCGTCGAAGAGTACCGTGTAATCGTCGAAAGTGCGCGGCACGTCCACGCTTTCGGCGCGCGCGATTTTCAGCCGATCAAACAGCGCATGCGCCGGAGCGTTGCCCAGCTCCGAATCGTGCCTGAACACATACAGCCCGCGAGTGGACATTTCGCCCCGGGCTGCGGAGCGGTCATGCTCGAACATCTGCGCGAGTGATTGCCAAAGCAGTGCCAAATCGTCTTCACCAAAGCCAGTCTGCCTGGCGAGGAAGCTCGAGACGAAACCATGCGCGGCGTAGAGGCCGTAAGGCACGGTGTGCTTGCGGCCCATGGTGCGATTGTCACCGCCCTGCTTTTCGGCTTCGGCCTCGGTCGCCACCGCCATGCGGGTGATCGAGTGTTCCTGTGCGATGACGGGATCGACCGAACGCGCGAAGGTGAACTGCACCGGTCCGCGCACCTGGCCACAGTTGATGCCGGTGGACATGACCGCGCCGAAGGTGCGCACGTCGAAGAAATTCTGGCACATCCAGTCGCGGGCCTTGTTCACGTCATCGCCACTGCCTTTGCGCTTTTTCTCCTTGGCGGTTTTTTTCTCGGAGGCTTCGTCTGGAGCGGACTCGAGGCTTTCAGCATCCAGCTTGAGCGCGGAGTAGGCGCGCTGGTTCTGCTGGTTGAGGACGGCTTTCTCGCGCACGTAAATCTCGAAGCGCTTCTCACCCGGCTGGGGGTCGCGTACATCTTGCTCTTTGGTCATCGCGACGAAGTTGCGCACCTTGCGCTTCAAGGCCACGTCGGTCACCAGCCCATGCCCGGTTTCGGCATCCAGGCGCGGCAGATTGCCGGCGTCCGGGTCGCCGTTGGGATTGCCGTCTTTCACGTCAAACAGCAGCACGAAGTCGTAGCGGTTGGTCAGGCTCATTGAATTTGCTCCGTGGTGGATTTGGTGAAGAAAGCTCGGCGTTGCTGGTAGTAGCCGAGAGCGAACCGCGCCTGGTCGGGCAAGGGCAGGATGCGCGGCGGGAAGGTGGCGGCGTCGAAGCCATCCATGATCTCACCGATGAGCCTCTCGCGGGTGATGGCGAGGCCCGCGGTCATCTTGCCGAGGTGGTGCTTGCTCAGGCGCAGCAGGGTCGGAAATACCGCGGCCGGAGTACTCGATGCCGCACCGTAATAGCGGTCGCGGATGGTGGCGTTGATGCCGGGGCTGGCGTCCTCCTGGATTTTTTCCAGCGTGGCGAACAGCCGCCCCAGCCGATAAGCCGGGTTGGTGTTGGTCGGATCGAGCATGGGCGTGAACTCCTTCTCTGGGGTGTTGCGGGAACGAATCCAGCGGTTGAGGCAGGCCTTGATGACAGCGGCGCGGGCATAGGTGGGTTTTTGCTCGGCGCGGCAGCGCGCCACGGCCAAATTGAGCAGCGTGGCCGGATAAGGCAGTCCTTCGAGAATGGCGCGCATGACTTCGCCGCCGAGGTTGGGCGGGATGTTGTCGGCCTTGTTCAGCAAGGCCAGTCCGGTGAGCAGGCGAAACAGTGACAGGTGTTCCGGTTCGTAGGCGGCATGGACGACGGCCACATCCTCGAAATGCTGCCTGATGCGCCGCGCCAACTCGGCGGCTGTAGCGGTTTCCCAGAAGCGAATGCTGATGCGGGCTGCGTTGGGTGCCAGGCCCAACACATGGAAGCGCGTGTCGGGCCCGCCGACGCTGAACTGCCCCGACGCTACGGACGCGTACAGCACCTTGATCGCATCAGTGTTCCTGTCCGGGTTGTCCTTGGGCGGTTCGCCGAACAGGTCGAGCATGGCGGTTTCCAGCGTGTGCGGGCCCTCGGCCCAGAAAACGGTGGAGGAATTACCGACCTGGATGCGCTGGCGCGAATCCCTCGCCAGCAGATGATTTAAGGCCGTGGTGTAGGCGAACACTGCGGACTTGCCCAGTGGCGCGTTCGCACCCTGCGCCTTGCCGTATGAATTGAATGCGTCGAGATTGAACGACACGATGTTTGCGCCCGAAGTCTGCGCACCCCACACGCCCTTGATCGCAGGGTGCAGGCGTTCGATGGCGGCAGGCGCACCACTGACCAGACACACGCCATCGGGCGTTTCTTCGGTTTGGTTGGCAGTGGCCACGACCACGGCGGGGCGTTGGCAAACCAGTTCCAGGTTCCCGTGTAGACGAAAACTCAGGACGGGGTTGGCTGCTTCGATATCCGCAAATGCGGAAAAGCTCGCGAGAGACTCCGGAGTGAGAGAGTCGAGAAATGCCAGTACGGCTTGGATGCCAGCGTCCTCGCGAGCTGACTCGGGCAAGGCTTCGAGCCTGGCGCGAAATGCCTGGTGCATTTCGGCTAGACGAGCGAGGTAATCCGCCTCCTTGTCTTTCTTTCGGCTCTCCTCGCGCTTCTTGGCGTCGGGCATGCCTAGCACATACTCGGCGTTGTCCCACAGCAGATTCGCCGCCACGCCCGAGGTTTTCTTGACGCCCTGCGGCACCAGAAAGCGCTGGCCGGCTTTCTTCTTGCCATCGCCGCTGCGGGTGTCGGCGATATTGAGCAGTCTCCCGGCAGCGTCGATGTCCAGCACGAAGGGAATTTCCTTGTCTTCCAAACCAAAGCTCGGCAAGCGGTTTGCGGGGTCGGGGTCGATCTGCTTGCGGCGGTAGTAGACATCGAGCGCTTGCAGAATCATCCCCGCACCTCCACGCTATTCCAGGCGGGAACCTGCACCACGCCTTGCTCCATGAGCGCACGGAAAAAGCGCGGCTGCGGGTCGGCTGTATTGGAGAAGTCCAGATCGTGCAGCATGAAACCCAGGTCGCGGGTTTCATCGATCGGCCGCGGCTCGGTGGCAGTGTCGGCAATCAGCCGGAAATGCGCCGCGAACTCGCGTGTGCCGAGGTAGGGCTGATTGACGCATTGGCCCTTGGATGCCCGGCGCTCGAACATCTCGTGATACTTCGGCACGCGTGCTTCGGGATCGCGCGCGGGCAGGAATTCCAGATCGGCGTGCACGCGGTAGGCCACGTCGCGCAGGAACAGGCCAGCGCGTTGCTGACGGTCGTCCTCGACGTAGAGGGCGAGGTCACCTTGGCCATTCTTCATCGCGGTTTCGACGTTGCGGGTGGATATCACGCTCGCCACCTCATTGCGCCGCAGATTGATCCAGCGGATGGGTTTGAGCACCTCGATGCGGCGCACATGCCACCGGATCGCCGGCTTCCAAAGAATCGCCTCGAAGCAGGCACGCGCGGCGGATGGAGTCATCACGTCATAGCTCACCCGTTCGACCTTCATTTCTGGGCGTGTGAAGCAGGCCCAGGGGCCGGACAGTTCCAGGCAATAGGGTTTCATGGTTCTCTCGTCACACAATCAGACTGGTTGGCCCATGGGGCGGTCCGTCAGGATTGAGCCCGAGTGTAGGGTGGTAGAGAAAGTCGCTGACTTGGACGAAAAGACCGGGAATGATTTCCGCGATGTCCCCATAAGCCAATAACTTCGCCACATCGCGGCTATGCAGGTTGACCGTGTAGCGCTGCAGCTTACGCATCAGCCAGCGCTGCGGGCCATCCTTGCGCAGCATTCCCAGTAAATCGTCAATGCTGCCGTCCCGTCCGTCCACACCCCGGTAGAGCACGATGATGGGCGAGTTGTCCTCGTCCTCGATCAGCTTGAAATTCTCGGCTGCGGTGCGGAAGTTAACGGCCAGCTCAAAACCGTCGAGGGTGTTGCCGGCCATGCACAAGTCGTCGCAGATGCCCTTTTTGTCGAGTTCGCAGGCGTGGTACAGGCGTTCGAAATAGCTGGCGAAGCGTTCGCGCGCGAGCGGCTGCTCGGTGATGCCGTACAGGACATCGCGACAAGCGTCCTCGCCGCGACGCAGAAGCCCCGGCGGTGCGGGTTTTGGCGGAACAAAGACCACGACCTCGCCCTTGGCGGCCAGACGGCCTTCGCGGTTGCAGCGCCCTGCCGCCTGGGCGATGGAGTCGAGCCCGGCGAGCGCTCGAAACACCACAGGGAAATCGACGTCTACGCCGGCTTCGACCAGTTGGGTGCTGACCACGCGCGTTGGCACGCCGGCTTTCAGCCGCGCTTTGATGTCCCCGATGATCTGCGAGCGATGCGCGCCGCACATCAACGCAGAAAGATGCAGCGTGCCCTCGGGCATTTTCTCCCAGAGTTCGCGCGCGTCTTGGCGGCGGTTGACGATGGCGAGTGCCGAGTCGTGCCGGGCGAGTTCCTGCGCCAGTTGTGGCCAATCGGTGGGCGCTTGCCAATCCACTGGCAGGCGCACGTGCACGCGTTCCAGCGCGCGGTAGATCGCATCGGGGTCGTTGATGATTTCGCGCACGTTGTCCAGGCCGCGCAGGTTCTGGCGGGCGTCGAAGTATTCGCGGGTGCTCAAGGCGGGTTGGGTGGCGGTGGCCAGCACCACGCTCACGCCGTAGTGCTGCGTCAGCAGATTGAGCACGTCGAGCATGGGCTGCAGGAATTCCGGCGGCAGCAATTGCGCTTCGTCGACGATGATGACGCTGTCCACCAAGTTGTGCAGCTTGCGGCAGCGCGAGGTGCGCGCGGCGAACAGCGACTCGAAGAACTGCACATTGGTGGTGACGACAATGGGTGCGTCCCAGTTTTCGCAGGCCAGGCGCGAGGCGTGGTTTTCCCGCTCGGGGTCAGACTCGGCGTTGCTGTGGTGCTCGATGACCGCTTCACCAAAAATGCTGCGAAAAATGTCGGCGGTCTGCTCGATGATGCTGGTGTAGGGGATGACATGGATCACCCGGTGCTTGCCGTGCGCGCGGGCGTGCTCCAGCGCGAAGGCCATGCCCGAGAGCGTCTTGCCGCCGCCGGTGGGTACCGTGAGTGAAAACAGCCCGGGGGCGGCAGCGGCCTTTTCCCAGCACTGGCGCAGGATGTCGGCGCGCAGGGCGTTGACGGGAGTGGGCGGCACGGCGGCGGCCAGCTTGGCCATGTAGGCATCGAACAGGTGAGTGAGTTCGGACAGCGCGGGCCACTGGTTGCGCCGCGTGAACTTGTCCGGGTCCATGTAGCGCTCGGTATCGAGGAAATCCGCATCGACCAGCGCCGAGAACAGCATGCGCACCCACAGCGCAAAGCCGTTCTTGCCCCCGGGAATCGTCCGCAAATCAGGCTTGAAGTCGCCTGCGTCGAGCAATTCGGCCGGCGGGTTCGCAGCCAAAGACTCCGACAGCTCCGCACGGCTGTCGGCACTTGCGAGACGCACTTCCAATCCACCGAACCAATCCGCCAGCCCGGCATGATGCCCGGCGATGAGATAGGCCAGCACCCGCCCCGCCGGGCCGAAGCGATCCGTCGCGAGCACTGCGCCTGCCGTCGAATGCGGTGCCTTGCCCGCCTCGCCCTTGATGTGGGCATCGGCTTCGAAGCCGCTGGCCTGACGGATGTAACGTTGGAAACGGGGGCGGTATTTGCCCAAGTCGTGCCACTGGCCCGCCAGCCTTGCCGAGTCGGCACCAAAGGTTTCCGCGAAACGGGCAGCCAGATCAGCAACCGCCGTCAGATGATCAGCAAGACGGTGCGGTTCAAGCCAGTTGCCGTTGGCATCCTTCGCGGCATGGGCAATGGGCTGTTGTCGACTGTCCCGCTGATTCCTGCTTTTTGACATCGGCTGTCCTGCGGCTGAGTTAGTTGAGTTTGAAGCTCAGCTGGAGAGATATTGATTGGCTGATGGTCACCCAGTCGCGTTCCCGCATGTGCATCAAGGGGCGGAATGGGAAACCTCAGCCGCAGCGCGACGCAAGGTTTCCTCAGGCACGCCGCTATCGCGCAGCCTGTCGATCAGTCGAGCGACAGCTGACCCCTCGAACCGTTCCATATCGTCACGCAGGCCGGCACCGACATACGCGCGCAGCAAGGCTTGATAACCGGCGAAACCGCGCAGCGGGGCCACGCGCTTGAGGTCGTCCACCACGTCCTGCGGCATGCGCAAGGTGACGGCAACCATGGGCCTGTCTTTGGCCAGGCGGCGCTTAATCGTTTCCATTTTCATAGCGAGACCTCTCGGGTGGTTCTGCCTTTCTGGCAAAGATGATGCGGATGTGATCGTCCTCGAACATCATGTGCACGACAAAGAGCACCCGGAAATCAAAATCCGCACCGATGGCTGCGTCGCGTTGCTCGCCTCGATCGGATGCGTCCTGGTAGCGCACGAAGGGGTCCAGAAAGACCTGTGCCGCCTGCTCGAATGAAACCTGATGCTTGTCGATGTTCTTGCGCGCCTTGTCCGCATTCCAGCGGAATCGGATGCCCTGCAACGCGTACTCGATGTCCATAGCGAAAGAATAGACTATGTATTGCAATTGTCAATATGACGTATGGCGTGATGGACGCCCCGTACGCTCGCAGGCCACAACCATGCGGCGCTGGCCATTGGTTTGGTGTTACCCGAGTTTTTGGGCGAGTTTTTCGGCTTCGACGTGGGTGTAGCGCTTCAGCATGGCGAGGCTCTTATGGCCTGTCATGCTCGCCACTTCCATGATGCCAAGGCCCTTTTCGAACAGCCGGGACGTGGCCTCGTGGCGCAGATCATGGAAACGCAGGTCGGTCAGGAATGACGCGTCCGGTCTGACGCCTTGCGCGGTGCAATCGGCTTCATACAGTTCACGACCACGGCGGCGGATGCGGATAAACGCGCTCACCCAAGCCCCGCGCGTCCATGGGAATACTTTCCCGTCAAGTCGGCGCGGAAAGGCCTGCATGGTTCGCAAGGCACCGACCGCAGCAATGGACAAAGCCACCGTGCGAGGCACCCCGGTTTTCGTGACACGAAGGTGAGCCGTGCGCTTGTCCAGATCGATGAGCCTCCAGTTCAGGCTCAGCAGCTCGGACTCGCGTGCTGACGTTTCTACGGCCAGCGAAATCATTTCCCGCATGCCGTCGGGCTTGCGAGCACCAGCGATCCCGCGAAATAGGTAATCCAGTTCCTCTGGCGACAAGCGACGATCCCTAGCGTTGTCAAGCTTAGGCTTGCGCACATCGCGTGCCGGATTGCCTGCGGGTAGGTGGATACCCAAGTCCTTGGCGGCATAGTTGAAGCAAGACCGCACAGCTTGCAAGTAATGCAGGGTTGTGGCTGGCGCCAGCCCAGAGGCACGCAGATCGGCAAGCCACGCCGCCAGATCGACGCTGCGTATGGCCGACAGGAAATAGGAACCAAATCGCACACGCGCAATCTGCAAGTAGCCTCGCCAGTTGCCCGCAGATTTGAAGCTCGGCACCACATCGACCGAGAATCGATCAATGAGTTCGGCCATCGTGACTTTGCCCGCCTCGTTGCGCAACACGGCGATGTTGCCTTGTTGCGCTTCGCGCTCCATGTCGCGCGCCCAAGCCTCGGCATCGGCCTTCAGGTCAAACGTACGCGATATGCTGGGCAGACCACGACGCCGAACCTGTACTCTGTATCCATTTTTCCGCTTCTCGATGTATGCCATGACAGCCCCTTGCAGGGTTAGCGAACGATCGTTCGATTCCCCCTAGATTCCCCCAAAACCCATGTTTTATTCTAGCAAAGCCAGTGTTTATGCGGGTCCCAAGGCGTTTCATTTCCTCTTGCTAACCTTGCTGCTTTGTGCCGTGGTCTGGCTGTCCATCCTGCTGCCACGCATGCTCTGAAGGTTCTTGTTCCATGCATTCCGTTTGTGTTTATTGCGGGTCCCGCGCCGGGACCGATCCGGTCTACGCCGAAGCCGCCACCGCCATGGGCAGCGCCATTGCCCACCGCGCCATGACCCTGATTTACGGCGGCGGCAGTGTCGGGCTGATGCATGCCACGGCTGAAGCGGCGCTGGCTGGTGGCGGCCGCGTGGTGGGCGTGATCACCGAGTTGTTGATGCAACGCGAGGTGGGCCACACCGGCCTGAGTGAGTTGCATATCGTGGAGAACATGCACCAGCGCAAGAAGATGATGGCCGACTATGCCGATGGCTTCATCGCCCTGCCCGGCGGACTGGGCACGCTGGAGGAACTCTTCGAGGTCTGGACCTGGCGGCAGCTCGGCTACCACAACAAGCCCATCGGCCTGCTCAATGTGCAGGGCTACTACGACCCGTTGCTGGATTTTCTCGCGCAAAGCCGCGAGCAGGGATTCGTCCGTACCGAGGTGCTGGCGCCGCTGGTGGTGGAGGCCGATCCGGGCCGGCTGCTGGACCGCATGGTGGGGAGCCAGCCGGTGCAGGACGATCCCTGGTGGCGCATGCGCGAAGCGATCTGACGCGCAGACGCCGCGCGGCGACCGGGCCGCACGGATGCCCGAGTGGTCAGACGGCCGCTTCGCCGGTTTCGCTGGTGCGAATGCGGATGACCTGCTCGACGCTGGTGACGAAGATCTTGCCGTCGCCGATCTTGCCGGTGCGGGCGGACTTGACGATGGCGTCGATGGCCGGCTCGACCTCACCACCCTTGACCACGACCTCGATCTTCACCTTGGGCAGGAAGTCGACCACATACTCGGCGCCGCGATACAGCTCGGTATGGCCTTTCTGCCGGCCGAAGCCCTTGACCTCGGTCACGGTCAGGCCGGTGACGCCGACTTCGGCCAGGGCCTCACGCACCTCGTCGAGCTTGAAGGGTTTGATGATGGCGGTAATTTGTTTCATGGTTATCCTCGTCAATGACCCTGATGTGTGCTTGTGCGATCCAGAGCTTCAGCTTAACCGATTCATCCATGGCCGTGATGGCCTGGGGACGGCTCGGAATCGACCCGTTCCAGCCAGTGGGAGGTGATGGGGTAGCGCCAGTCGCGCCCAAAAGCGCGGTGGGTGATGCGCACTCCCGGCGGCGCCTGGCGACGCTTGTATTCGTTGAGCTTGATGAGGCGCAGCACCTGGCTCACGGCCTCGGCCGGCAAACCCGCCGCCAGCAACTCCGCCGTGCTCTGGTCGTTCTCCATGGAGCGTTCCAGAATGGCGTCGAGCACCGGGTAAGGCGGCAGGCTGTCCTGGTCGGTCTGGTCGGGGCGCAACTCGGCCGAGGGCGCACGGGTGATGACGCGCTCGGGAATGACCGGCGCCTTGCCCTGCCGCACGGCATGGGCATTACGCCAGTTGGCCAACTCCCACACCAGGGTCTTGCGCACGTCCTTGATCACGGCGAAACCGCCCGCCATGTCGCCGTAGAGCGTGGCGTAGCCGGTGGCCATCTCGCTCTTGTTGCCCGTGGTCAGCACCATCCAGCCGGAATTGTTCGACAGCGCCATGAGCAGCGTGCCACGAATGCGCGACTGCAGGTTTTCCTCCGTGGTGTCGCCCTCGCGCGCGGCCAGCAGCGGCGCCAGCGTGGCACGGAAAGCGTCGAACATGGGGGTGATCGACAGTTCGTCATGCCGCACGCCGAGGCCCTGTGCCATGTCGCGCGCGTCGATCCAGGAGATGTCGGCGGTGTAGGGCGAAGGCATCATCACCGTGCGCACGCGCTCGGGCCCCAGCGCGTCCACCGCAATGGCCAGCACCAGGGCCGAGTCGACCCCTCCCGACAGGCCGATGAGCACGCCGGGGAAGCCGTTCTTGTTCACATAGTCGCGCGTGCCGCTCACCAGCGCACTCCAAGCCTGCGCCGGCAGCGGCTGAATGGGGGCGACCTCCCCCTGAAGTGGCTGGGCATCGGCACCCAGTGTGGCGGTCAGCACGCAAGGCTCGAACTGCGGCGCACGCGCCTGCACCTCGCCGAAGGCGTCCATCACGAACGAGCCCCCGTCGAACACCAACTCGTCCTGCCCGCCGACGCCGTGGGCGAACACCAGAGCCATGCCGGTTTCACGGCAACGGCCGCGCATGATGGCTTCGCGCTCGCCACTCTTGCCCAGATGAAACGGCGAAGCGTTCAGCACCAGCAGCACCTGGGCGCCGGCTGCACGCGCCCGGCGCGGGGCTTCGGGGAACCAGGCGTCTTCGCAGATATTGATGCCGAAACGCACGCCACCAAGTTCGAACACACAGGCTTCGCCGGCGCGAGCGAAGTAGCGCCGCTCGTCGAACACCTGGTAGTTGGGCAGTTCCAGCTTGCCGTAAGTGGCTTCGATGCGGCCGTTGCGCAGCACCGAAGCGGCGTTCCAGCGCAGCGGCTGCTGGGTCGACGCGGTGCGTACATCGGCATGCTCGCCCGGCACATGCGGGTGGCCCACCACCACGGCCATATCCGGATACTGCGCCAGGCTTTGCGCCAAATGGTGCAATGCATCGTCTGCGGCGCGCATGAAGGCTGGCCGCAACAACAGATCTTCGGGTGGATAGCCGGTCAGCGCCAATTCCGGCGTGAGCAGCAGGCGGGCGCCTTGGGCATGGGCCTGGGCGGCCATGGCCTCGATGGCTTTGCAGTTGCCGGCCAGGTCACCCACGGTGCCGTTGAACTGCGCGATGGCGATTTGAATGGACATGGACAGCGATTTTCGCATTGAGATAGCCCAGAGCATGACAGAGGTGCCGGCAGCCGCGTGGGACGAGCTCGCCGCCGCCACGCCAGGCAGCACCGTGTTCCAGTGCCATGCCTACCTGCTGGCGCTGGAAACGCAGGGTTGCGCCGTGGCGGACACCGGCTGGCAGCCGCTGTTGCTGCGACTGCACGATGCCTCCGGCCGGCTTGCCGCCGCCTGCATGGTGTACGCCAAGCGCCATTCCATGGGTGAGTACGTGTTCGACTGGGCCTGGGCCGACGCCCACGAGCGCCACGGCCTGCCCTACTACCCCAAGCTGCTGGCGGCCACGCCCTTCACCCCGGTCACCGGCGCGCGCCTGCTGGGGCGAGGCCGCGCGGCGCGCAAGGCGCTGCTGGCAGCCTTGCTGGGGCTGGCGCGGCGCAGCGGCCTGTCGTCGCTGCATCTGCTGTTTCTCACCCCCGAGGACCGCGCGCTGTGCGAGCAGGCCGGCCTGCTGCTGCGGCAGACCGTGCAGTTCCATTGGCAACAACCCGCCGACAAGCCTTGGACGGATTTCGACGCCTTTCTCGGCAGCATGAACCACGACAAGCGCAAAAAAGTGCGCCAGGAACGCCGCAAGGTGGTGGAAGCCGGCGTGCGCTTTCGCCAGGTTTCAGGCGCACAGGCAAGCGCGGAAGACTGGGCTTTCTTCGCCCGCTGCTACAACCAGACGTATGCCGAGCACGGCTCATCGCCCTATCTGAACCTGGGTTTTTTCCGCGCGCTCGGACAGCACCTGCCCAAGCATGTGCTGCTGCTCATCGCCGAGCAGGACGGCCAGCCGATCGCCGCCTCGCTCATCCTGCTCGACCCCGCGCTGGGGCATGCCTACGGGCGCTATTGGGGCGCGCTGCGCCATGTGCCCCATCTGCATTTCGAGGCCTGCTACTACCAGCCGTTGGAGTATTGCATCGAGCACGGTTACATCCGTTTCGAAGGCGGTGCGCAGGGCGTGCACAAGATGGCCCGCGGCCTCTTGCCCGTGGCCTGCACTTCGGCCCACTGGCTGGCCGATGCGCGCTTCAACGCGGCGATCGAGAACTTCCTGCAACGCGAGACGCTGGCGATGGACGACCATATGGACGAGCTGCGTGAACACGCGCCGTTTCGCCAACTGGAGACGGCCCCCGCGGCGGCACTGGAGACGCCCAGCCCCTGGAGCGCCGGTGAAACCCGGGACTGACGCAGCGCGCGACTCGGCTGCGCGACCCGACTGCGACGACTCAGGCCCCCTGCGCCTGCAACTCCTGCTGCACATGGGCCAACAGGCCGCGGCTCGCCTGCTCCACCAGATCGAGCACCACCTCGAAGCCGTCGGCGCCGCTGTAGTAGGGGTCGGGCACCACGGCACTGCCGGTTTGCGGCGCGAAACTCATGAACAGCCGCAGCTTGCGACGCCGCTCGGGCGGGCATTCCTGCTCGAGTCGGGCGAGGTTGTCGAAGTCCATCGCCAGGATCAGGTCGAAGGCTTCGAAGTCGGCAGCGCGAACCTCGCGGGCACGCTGGCGGCTCAGGTCGTAGCCGCGTTTGAGCGCATGCCGCTGGCTGCGCGCGTCGGGCGGCTCGCCGATGTGATAGCCGTGGGTGCCGGCGGAATCGACATGCACTTGGCTCGCCAAACCGGCTTCGTGCAGCTGGGCGCGGAACACGCCCTCGGCCGTGGGCGAGCGGCAGATATTGCCCATGCAACAGAACAGCACACTGAATTGGCGCATGAAGGATTGGGGTTCCGAGTCGGAGATGGCGGGAGGCTGTGGGTCAATCAGGCCTGCAGGCGCAGGATGCGGCCGTTGAGACGGTCGGCCAGCAGCAGAATCGAACCGTCGGGCGCCTGGCGCACATCGCGGATGCGCTCGCCCAGGTCACTGAACAAGGCTTCGCGCGCCACCACGCGATTGCCGTCCAGGCTCAAGCGCCAAAGTGCCTTGCCCGCCAGCGCGCCGATGAACAGGCTGCCGCGCCATTGCGGGAACATGCTGCCGGTGTAGAAAGCCATGCCGCTGGGGGCGATGGAGGTGGGCACCCAGGTGGTCAGCGGCTGCTCCAGGCCGGGCGCGGCGCTGGCCCCGCCCACCGGCGTGCAGCCGCCCACCGGCGCGCCGTATTCGCAGCCGTAGGAAATGCGCGGCCAGCCGTCGTTGCGCCCTGCCCGGTCGATATTGACCTCGTCGCCGCCTTGCGGGCCATGTTCGCAGGTCCACAGTTCGCCCGTGTCTGGGTGGATGGCGGCGCCCTGCACATTGCGGTGGCCCAGGCTCCAGATCGCCGGCATGGCGCCGGCATGGCCGACGAATGGGTTGTCCGCTGGCACGCTGCCGTCGCTGCGGATGCGCACCACCTTGCCCAGGGTGTTGGCCAGGTTCTGCGCCTCGTCGCGCCGGCTGAAGCGTTCCCCCAGGGTGACGAACAGGGAACCGTCGCGGGCGAAAACCAGACGCGAGCCGAAGTGCGCGGTGCTGCCCACCTTGGGCGTCTGGCGGAAGATCACTTGAACATCGGACAGGCTCGCGGCGTCGGCGCTCAACACGGCGCGCGCCACCGCGGTGCCGTTCAGGCCGGCCTCGGCACCCGTGCCGGGTTCGGCATAGCTGAAATAGATGCGCCGGTTGTGCTGGAAATCGGGGTCGATGGCGACGTCGAGCAGGCCGCCCTGGCCGCGCGCATCCACCGTGGGTATGCCGGCAACCGGCGCCGACAGGCTGCCGCCAACTCCCACCAGGCGCAGACGGCCCGGGCGCTCGGTCACCAGGGCCCGGCCGTCGGGCAGCAAAGCCAATCCCCAGGGGTTGGCCAGTCCGGTGGTGAACGTGGTCACGCGTGGTTGCGAGCTTGCCACGATTGGCTTGGGTTGCGGCTTGGGTTGTGACAGCGCCGACGCCGGCACATCGCCCCAAGCGATGACCACGGCACCGCCACCAGCGCCGAGCGCACTGCAACCGGCAGCAGCGCCCAGCCAGGCCAAGGTCCGGCGGCGGGAGACAAGGGCAGGAGCAAGTGGGTTCGGCATGGCAGGGGTCTCCTGGGCGAACTCGGCGACGACGGGCAAAGGGTCGGATGGCTCAGCCGGTCTGGGCGTCCAGATCGTGATCGTCGCCGGCGCCAAACGCACGGCGGCGCAAGGCGGCCAGTTGGTCGCGGGCACGCGCGGCCTGCTCGAATTCGAGGTTGCGGGCGTGTTCCAGCATGCGTTTTTCGAGCTGGCGAATCTCGCGTGCCAGGTCCTTCTCGTCCAGGGCTTCGAAGCGCGCATGCTCCTGGTCGGCGCGTTGCTGCGCGCGCGCGGTACTGCCGGACTGGTCGTAGACGCCGTCGATCAAATCGCGCACCTGCTTGACCACGCTGCGCGGCGTGATGCCCAGGGCCAGGTTGTGGGCGACCTGCTTGGTGCGGCGGCGCTCGGTCTCGCCCATGGCGCGGCGCATGGAGTCGGTGACCACGTCGGCGTAGAGAATGGCCTTGCCGTTGATGTTGCGCGCGGCGCGGCCGATGGTCTGAATCAGCGAGCGCTCCGAGCGCAGGAAGCCTTCCTTGTCGGCATCCAGAATGGCCACCAGCGAGACTTCGGGAATGTCCAGCCCCTCGCGCAGCAGGTTGATGCCCACCAGCACGTCGAACAGGCCCAGGCGCAGGTCGCGCAGGATCTCCACGCGCTCCATGGTGTCGATGTCGGAGTGCAGATAGCGCACTTTCACGCCGTTGTCGGACAAGTACTCGGTGAGCTGCTCGGCCATGCGCTTGGTCAGCGTGGTGACGAGCACACGGTCGCCCGCATTCACCCGCAGGCGAATCTCGCCCAGCAGGTCGTCCACCTGGGCGGTGGCCGGGCGCACCTCCACCACCGGGTCCACCAGGCCGGTGGGGCGCACGACCTGCTCCACCACCGCGCCCGCGTGCTCCAGCTCATAGGCCGCGGGGGTGGCCGAGACGAAGGTCGCCTGGCGCATCTTGCTCTCGAATTCGGCGAACTTCAGCGGCCGGTTGTCCAGCGCCGAGGGCAGGCGAAAACCGTAGTCCACCAGCGTGGTCTTGCGTGCGCGGTCGCCGTTGTACATGCCGTTGAACTGGCCGATGAGCACATGGCTTTCGTCCAGGAACATCAGCGCGTCGGGCGGCAGGTAATCCACCAGGGTGGACGGCGGCTCGCCAGGAGCGGCGCCCGACAGATGCCGGGTGTAGTTCTCGATGCCCTTGCAATGGCCGATCTCGGTGAGCATCTCCAGGTCGAAGCGGGTGCGCTGCTCCAGGCGCTGCGCCTCCACCAGCTTGCCGGCGCGGCGGAACTCGCCCAGGCGCTCTTTCAATTCGGCCTCGATGGCCACCGTCGCCTCCAGCACCCGTTCCTTGGGCGTGACGTAATGGCTGCTGGGGTAGACGGTGAAGCGCGGAATTTTTTGCCGCATGGCCCCGGTGAGCGGGTCGAACAGGGTGAGCGCCTCGATCTCGTCGTCGAACAGCTCCACGCGTATGGCCAGCTCGGCGTGCTCGGCCGGGAAAATGTCGATCTGGTCGCCGCGAACACGAAAGGAGCCACGGGTGAACTCCACGTCGTTGCGGGTGTACTGCATGCGCACGAGCTGGGCGATGACGTCGCGCTGCCCCTGCTTGTCGCCCACGCGCATGGTCATGATCATGGCGTGGTAATCCGCCGGATTGCCGATGCCGTAGATGGCGCTGACGGTGGCCACGATGATCACATCGCGCCGCTCCAGCAGGCTCTTGGTGGCCGAGAGCCGCATCTGTTCGATGTGCTCGTTGATGGCGCTGTCCTTCTCGATGAACAGGTCGCGCTGCGGCACATAGGCCTCGGGCTGGTAGTAATCGTAGTAACTGACAAAATATTCCACGGCGTTTTTCGGGAAAAACTCGCGAAATTCGCTGTAAAGCTGCGCCGCTAGTGTTTTATTCGGCGCAAACACGATGGCTGGACGCCCCAGACGGGCAATCACGTTCGCCATGGTGAAGGTCTTGCCCGAGCCCGTCACGCCCAGCAGGGTCTGGAAGCTCAGGCCGTCGGTGATGCCTTCCACCAGCTTGGCGATGGCCTCGGGCTGGTCGCCTGCTGGCGGGTAGGGCTGATGCAGTTGGAACGGTGAGCCCGGAAAGCGCATCAAGGACGGCTGTGCGGACGGTTCGACGATGGCGAGACTGGGCATGGCGGATTTCGAAGGAAAAAGCGACCGGCGTTGCACATCCCCGACATGGGTGGGGTGGGCGCGGGCCGGAAATCCGCTGGCGGCCTAAAATCAGGGGTCTTCCGGTCTGCGCTGGGCCAGCCACAAGCCCAGCATTTTGCGCCCGGCAATCCCTCCATCCCTAGAGCCCCTCACAAACACCCATGAGTGCATCGCTTTTTGCCAGCGTGGACATGGCCCCGCGCGACCCCATCCTCGGCCTGAACGAGCAATTCCAGGCCGACCCCAACCCGAGCAAGGTCAACCTCGGCGTGGGCGTTTACACCGACGAGAACGGCAAACTGCCCCTGCTGGCCTGCGTCAAAGAAGCGGAAAACCTGCTGGCCGAGAGCCCGAAGCCGCGCGGCTACCTGCCCATCGACGGCATCGCTGCCTATGACCAGGCGGTGCAAGACCTGGTGTTCGGCGCCGGCAGTGATCTGCTGGGCGCGGGACGCGTGGTCACGGTGCAAGCCCTGGGCGGCACCGGCGGCCTGAAGCTGGGGGCCGATTTCCTCAAGCGCCTGAACCCCGCCGCGCAGGTGCTGATTTCCGACCCGAGCTGGGAAAACCACCGCGCCCTGTTCGAGTCCGCCGGCTTCGTCGTGGGCAACTACCCGTATTACGACGCCAAGGCACGCGGCATCGCCTTCGACGCCATGCTGGGCGCGTTGAATCGGACGGCCGCCGGCACCGTGATCGTGCTGCACGCCTGTTGCCACAACCCCACCGGCTACGACCTGCAGCCGGAGCAATGGGAGCAGGTCATCGCCGCGCTCAAGGCGCGCGGCCTGGTTCCCTTCCTCGACATGGCCTACCAGGGCTTCGGCTTCGGCCTGAAGGAAGACGGCGCCGTGATCCAGCAATTCGTCGCCAGCGGCCTGGACTTCTTCGTCTCCACCTCGTTCTCCAAGAGCTTCTCGCTCTACGGCGAGCGGGTCGGCGCGCTCAGCGTGGTCTGCGCCAGCAAGGATGAAGCCGCCCGCGTGCTGTCCCAACTCAAGCGCGTCATCCGCACCAACTATTCCAACCCGCCCACCCATGGCGCCCAGGTCGTGGCCACCGTGCTCTCCACCCCCGCGCTGCGCGCGCAGTGGGAACAGGAACTGGCCAATATGCGCGAGCGCATTCGCACCATGCGGGTCGCCCTGGTCGATCGCTTGAAGGCACAAGGCGTCAACACCGATTTGAGCTTCATCACCCGCCAGAAAGGCATGTTCAGCTACTCCGGCCTGAGCGCCGAGCAGATGGAAGCGCTGCGCACGCAGCACGGCATCTACGGCGTCAGCACCGGTCGCATCTGCGTGGCCGCGCTCAACACCCGCAACATCGATTACGTCGCCAAAGCCATGGCAGCGGCCATGCAGTCCGAAAAGGGCATGGCCTGAGTGCTGGGTACTTTCGCTATTTTCGCCCTTCCCGCCGCGATGCCCGGGCCCTATGCCCGCCCTGCTTCCGCCCCGAATTCCCGACCCTGCCAAGGGGGCGGGATCCTGGGTGCGTGCAGGCAGATGGCTAGCCCGGTCGTAAAATTGCTGCATTGCACAAGGAGTCGAAATGGTTTATGACTGGTATGAATCGCAGCGCGCCATGCTCAGCCCACTGGCCGAGTTTGCCGAGGCTGCGTCCAAGTTCTACACCAATCCCTTGTGGCCCTTGTCGCAGACGCCCGGCGCCCAGCGCCTGTCGGCCAGCTACGAGTTGATGCACCGCCTGCTCAAGAGCTACGAAAAACCCGCGTTCGGCATCACCTCGGTGAAGGTGGATGGGCGCGAAATCGCCATCCAGGAACAAGTGGCGCTGGACAAGCCCTTCTGTCGCTTGCTGCGCTTCAAACGTTTCACCGACGACCCGAAGATGCTCGAGCGGCTGAAAAACGCGCCGACCGTGCTGATCGTGGCGCCACTCTCCGGCCACCATGCCACCCTGCTGCGCGACACCGTGCGCACCATGCTGCAGGACCACAAGGTCTTCATCACCGACTGGGTTGACGCGCGCATGGTGCCCACCGAGCAAGGCGGGTTCTCGCTCGACGATTACATCGCGTACGTGCAGGAATTCATCCGCCACATCGGCCCCGACGTGCACGTCATGTCGGTGTGCCAGCCCACCGTGCCGGTGCTGGCCGCGATCTCGCTGATGGCCTCGGCCGGGGAAGCCACGCCGCGCAGCATGGTGATGATGGGCGGGCCGATCGACGCACGCAAATCGCCCACGGCGGTGAACAATCTGGCGATGAACAAGAGCTACGAATGGTTCGAAACCAACGTCATTTACCGTGTGCCGGTGAACTATCCCGGCGCCGGCCGCCGCGTCTACCCCGGCTTTTTGCAACACACCGGCTTCGTCGCGATGAACCCGGACCGGCACTTCAATTCGCACTACGACTTTTTCCTCGACCTGGTGCGCGGCGACACCGATGACGCCGAAGCCCACCGCAGCTTCTATGACGAATACAACGCCGTGCTCGACCTGCCGGCCGAGTACTACCTCGACACCATCCGCATCGTGTTCCAGGACTTCGCCCTGGTCCATGGCACGTGGACCGTGCATGGCAAACCGGTGCGGCCGCAAGACATTCGCAACACCGCGCTGATGACCATCGAAGGCGAGCTCGACGACATCTCCGGCGCCGGCCAGACCGAAGCCGCGCATCAACTCTGCACCGGCGTTCCAGAGGCCGACAGCACCCACTTCACCGTGCCCGGTGCCGGCCACTACGGCATTTTCGCCGGCCGCCGCTGGCGCGACATCACCTACCCCCGCGTGCGCGACTTCATCGCCGCCCATCGCGAAGGCGCGGTGCAAAAAGCGCCCCGCCGCCGCACCGCCTGAACGATCGGCGCACATCGATCGGCGCGAACCGGCCCGCAAGGCGCAAAGGACCGCGGACGAACAACTCGCATGAGTGCCCCAAGCCTGGCCGACCGCATCGACGCGGCCCTGCCGCAAACGCAGTGCACCCGCTGCGGCTATGCCGATTGCCGCGCCTATGCCGAGGCCGTGGCGACGGGTCTGGCCGGCATCAACCAATGCCCGCCGGGGGGCGCCGAAGGCGTTGCGCGGCTGGCCGCCATCACCGGCCGACCGCCCGTGCCGCTCAATCCCGCACATGGCGTCGAAGGCCCGCGCCGCATTGCGGTGGTCGACGAGGCCTGGTGCATCGGCTGCACGCTGTGCATCGACGCCTGCCCGGTGGACGTCATCGCCGGTGCGCCCAAGCGCATGCACGGCGTTCTGGCGGACGGCTGCACCGGTTGCGAACTCTGCCTGCCTCCCTGCCCGATGGACTGCATCCACCTGCAGCCCATCGGCGACCCCATGCTGGCAACCCGGACCGGCTGGAACGCCTGGAGCGCTCCCCTGGCGCAGCAGGCCCGGCAGCGCTATGCGGCGCACCGCAAACGGCTCGAGCGGCGCAGCCACAATCGCCCCGATGGCTTGCCAACAACGGGCTTTGCAACCCAGGGCTTGCCTGCAAAGGCTGCTGGCCCCATGCAGCCTGCCGATTCACCGCCACACGAAACGACCTCGGCTTCAGCGCCCAAGAAAGACCTGATTGCGGCCGCACTGGAGCGCGCGCGCCAGCGCCAGGCCCAGCGCAAAGCCTGAGCCGGCAAGGCAAGACCAGGCGTCGGCCGCTTCACTGCAGCGCAGCCCCGGCCCTCCATTCAAGGCGACAATTCAACCATGCAAAAAGCCGCCATTCAAAGCCTGTTCGCACGCCTGCAGGCCGCCAATCCGCAGCCGCGCAGCGAGCTGGAGTACCGCAACCCCTTCGAGTTGCTGGTGGCCGTGGCGCTGTCGGCCCAGGCCACGGACGTCAGCGTCAACAAGGCCACGCCCGCCCTGTTCGCCGCCGCGCCCACGCCGCAAGCGATGGCCGCCTTGGGGGAAGACGGCATCGCGCCCTACATCCGCACCATCGGCCTGTATCGCACCAAGGCGAAGAATGTGGCTGCGCTCAGCCGCATGCTGGTGGAACTGCACGGCGGCCAGGTGCCGAGCCAGCGCGAAGCCCTGGAGGCCTTGCCGGGAGTGGGTCGCAAAACGGCCAACGTGGTGCTGAACATCGCCTTCGGCCAAGCCACGCTGGCGGTGGACACGCATATCTTCCGCGTCGCCAACCGCCTCGGCCTGGCGCGCGGTAAGACGCCGCTGGAGGTGGAAACCAAGCTGATGAAGGTCGTGCCCGCCGCCTACCTGCACGACGCCCACCACTGGCTCATCCTTCATGGGCGCTATGTCTGCAAGGCGCGCAAGCCTGAATGCTGGCGCTGCGATCTGGCCGATCTGTGCGCGCACCAACCCAAAACGCCGGGGCCCTCGGCATGAGCGGTATGCCACGAGCGGCCTGGCATGGCCAAAGCCGGGTTCCGCGCCCTCTGCGCCGGGCTGGCACCGCCACACGGAGCCAGGTTCTTGGCGCCCTGCTGCTCGCCGCCCTGTTCGTCGGCCTGCTGCCCATCGCCCAAGCCAGCATCAGCGTGCGCGACGATACCGGCAAGTTGGTGCTGCTGGCGCATCCGGCACAGCGCATCGTCGCGCTGTCGCCGCAGCTGGTGGAATTGAGCTATGCCGCCGGAGCGGGCAGCAAGCTCATTGCCACCGTGCAACATGCCGACGCACCATCCGCCGCGCGCAAGCTGCCGCGCGTGGGTGATGCCTTCGCGCTCAATCTGGAAGCCATCGCCAGCCTGAAGCCCGATCTCATCCTGGCCTGGAAATCAGGCACGCCGCCGCGCCAAATCGACACCCTGCAGCGCCTCGGCATTCCGGTGTACTGGAGCCAGACCGACAGCTTGCAAGCCATCGCCAACACGGTGCGGCGCATTGGTGAGCTGGCCGGCACCGATGCCGTGGCCAGTCCCTGGGTGCGCGACTTCGACGCCCGCATGGCGGCCTTGCGCGCACGCTACGCCCGGCAGGCGCCGGTGCGGGTGTTCTACCAGGTCTGGGGCGACCCGCTGATGACCGTGGGCGGGCCGCAACTCATCAACCAGGCGATTGACTTGTGCGGTGGCGTCAACCCCTTCGCCGCGTTGCCGCTGCTGGCGCCGAGCATCAGCCGCGAAGCGGTGATCGCCGCGGACCCGCAACTCATCGTCGCCGCCAGCTCCAATGCCGACGCGCTCGACGCCTGGACCCGCGACTCCGAGGTCAGCGCCGTGCGCCACCGCCAGCTCGTGCTGCTCAACCCGCACCAGTTGCCGCGCATGGGCGCGCAGGTGCTGGACGGCGTGGCGCAACTCTGCGCCGCCATCGCCCGCACCCGCAGCATCGACGGTGGGCGATGAGTCCGACTCTTCAAACCGGCAGCCACAAGTCGGGGCCATCCTGGCGCGGCACGCGCTGCCAGTCGCAGCCGTAAAGCCGCTGCAGGGGATGCGCCTGCAGGGCCTGGTCGACGGGGCCGGCGATCCACTGCCCACCGGGCACCAGACCCAGCACATGGGTGGCCACATGCGCCACCCAGTTCACATCATGCGCAGCGAACACGATGCCCTGTTGCGGCAACCCGCGCAGCAAGCGCGCCACCAGGCCCTGATGCGCCGGGTCCTGGAACGAGACGGGCTCGTCCAGCAGCAGCAGCGGCGTGCGCTGTGCCAAGACCTGGGCCAGGGCGACGCGCTGGCGTTCGCCGGCCGAGAGTTGCAGCACATGCCGATGGGCGAGATGCGCTGCATCCACCCGGCGCAGGCAGTCCATCGCCGCGGCGTCGTCAACGCTGTGCTGCGCCAGGGTCACGGCATGCAGCACGGCGATGCCGAAGCGGTCGCGCGGCTGGCTGGGCAGAAACGCGCGCTGTTGCGCCAGCGCGCGCGGCGACAACGCCGACAGGGCCGTGCCGCCCAGCAGCACCGGAGCCGGCCCCTCGCCCAGGCCGGCCAATTGTCGCAGCAGGGTGGACTTGCCCGCGCCGTTGCGCCCGAGTACCGCCCAGCGCTCACCCCGCCGCACCTGCATGCACAACTGGCGCAGCAACAGACGCGGGCCGATGCGCACATCCAGCCGGTCGGCGGCAAGCAGCGCGGTGGACGGATTCATCGCGGCTGCCGGATCAACAGCAGAATGAACACCGGCGCACCGATCAAGGCGGTGATGGCGCCGACCGGCAGTTCGTAAGGCATGGCCACGCCCCGCGCCAGGGAATCGGCCGCCACCACCAGCGCCGCGCCCACCAAGGGCACGGCCCAGCATTGCTGGCGCATGCGCACCACGCCGAACATGCGCAGCAAGTGCGGCACGACCAGGCCGACGAAGCCCACCGCGCCGGCTTCGGCCACCGCGGCGCCCGTGGCCACGGCGGCCAGCAGCACCAGCCCGAGGCGCAGGCGATGCACCGGCTCGCCGAGCAGCCAGGCATGCTCGCTGCCCAGCGCCAGCCGGTCGAACGCACGGCCCCATCCCGCCAGAATCGCAGCCAGCACGATGGCCACCAGGCACAGCCAGCGACCGAAGCGCGCACCCGACAAATCCCCCACCAGCCAGAACACCGCGCCGCGCAAACTCTGCTCCGGCACCAGCGCCAGCAGCAAGGTGGAGCCGGCGGCGAACACCGCCGAGAGCATGGCGCCGATCAGAATGAGCTGGGCCGGCGCCTCGTCATCCGGGCTGGCCATGGCGCGGCGGCCCAGCAGCAGCAACAGCCCCAGCGCCGCCAGCGCCCCGCCGACGCTGCCCAGCCAGAGCTGTCTGCCGAAAACCACCAGCATGGCAATGGCCCCCATGCCGGCACCTGCGGAGGCGCCGAGCACATAGGGGTCGGCCAGGGGGTTGCGCAGCACGAGTTGCATGGCCAGCCCGGCCAGCGCCAGCAAGGCTCCAGCCCCGGCACCGGCCAGCACGCGCGGAATGCGCAACTGCGCGATGATCGGCCAGTTCCAGCCGCCCGCGCCCACGCTCACGCCCAGCAGCACCGCCAGCACCAGCACACCGGCCGTCATGGCCAGCAAGCGGCCGCTGTGCGGCTCGATGCGGCGGCCGGTCAGTTCCGGGGCTTGGTCGATGGTGGGAGCGGACATGGGGAGAACGGCGTGAGCAGGACGGCATACCGCGTGGGTCAGGAACCCAGCGGTCGCCAGGTCAGACCCAGAAACACGCCAAAGGGTTCACGGTTGTAGCTGTAGGCCGTCTGATACTTCTTGTCGAACAGATTCTGCACCCGCGCATTCCAGCTCCACTGCGGCGTGATCGGGCCGCTGGCGGTGAGGTCGACGGTGGTGTAGGCGCCGAGGGTGGTCGGATTGCCGTTGGCATCGTTGTCCCAGCGCGGACCACTGTAATGCAGGGTTGCGCCATACAGCACATTGCCGATGGCGTGATTCACGCTGACATTGGCCAGGCTGCGCGCCCTTCGCTGCAATGTGGGATCGCCCGGCAAACTGGTGTTCACCGGCTGCTGCAGGGTCAGGTTGGCGTCATAGGCCCAGCCATGCCAGGCACCGCGACCCGTCAGTTCGAGGCCGCGGGTACGGCTGCTGGCGATGTTCTGGAAAGTGCTGGTGTTGTAGTCGTAGATCCACTGATCGGTCGCCTGGGTCTGGAACAGCGTGGCGCGCAGCACGTTCGGCCCCTGCGACCACTGCAGCCCGGCTTCGGCGGAATGGGCTTTCTCCGGCCGCAGCGCGGGGTTGCCGTAATACGGTGCGTACAGGTAGCCCAGCGGGGCGGCATTGAACGCGGTGGAGTAACTGGCAATCGCCTTGAAGCCGCCGCCCAGTTCATGCCCATAACCCAAATAACCCGTGTTCTGCCCCGAGTAGCCGCCGATGCTGTCGTGGCGCAGGTTCAACTGGATTTGATTGCCGCTGAACGCGCCATTCAAGCCGACGAACACCGCGTTGGCATTGCGGCTGGTGGCGTTGATGGAGCCGGTCAGCGACGTGATGGACTGGCGCTGCAGATCCAGCCCGGCTGTGGCTGTCCAGGCGCTGTCGAGTTGGACCACATTGCGCCAAAGCAGTTGCTGGGTACGGGTGCGGTAGTTGATGTCGTACGGATAAGCGCTGAAATTGTCCACGGTATTCGCAGTGGCTTGTTGCGACAGACTGAGGTGCGAGGTCCAGTTCGTCGCCAGTTGGTTGTCGCTGAACAGTTGATACAAAGACTGCGTGGTGCTGCTCAGGTTGGTATCCGTCGGGCTGGCGTAGGCGCCATAGCTGTCGTAACTTGCCCGGCCTTCGCTGCGAAACGCGCGCAGCCCCAGCGATTGCCCCGGCGTCAGCTCCTGCACGATCGAGCCGTTGATCGTGGTGTTGCGATAGCCGTTCGCATTGGGGTTGACATGGCTCTGCTGCTCCGGATTGATCGACGAAATGCCCTGCGTGGTGTAGCGGCTGATTCCTGCTTGCAACTGCGTCTTCCCCACTTCCCCGCTGGCGTTGGCCGAGACGGTTGCGGTGTTGCGGCTACCGGCGGTCACCGAGACCGAGGCCTGCGGAGTCTTCGCGCCCTTGCGCGTGGTGATGAGCACCACGCCGCCAATCGCCCCCGAGCCGTAGATGGCAGAGACGTTGCCGCGGATGATTTCGATGCGCTGGATCTGGTCGGTCGTGAAGTTGTTGAGATAGGACGTCCCGGTGGTGTCCTGCGCGTTGATCGGCACGCCATCGAGCAGCACCAGCACGTCGGTACCGCCAAAGCCGCGCACGAACACATTGCCGCTCTGTCCCGGCCCGCCATTGGACGTGACCTGCACACCCGCCGCCTGCTGCAGCAAAGTGGCGAGGTTCTGCACGCCCGACTCCTCGATCTGCTCGCGCGTGATCACGCTCACGCTGGGCAGCGCGCTGGACAAGGACTGTGGATAGCCGCTGGCCGACACCACCACGGGCGGCAGCGCCGTGGCCGCGGCTGCCGTTTGGGCATGTGCAGCATGGCCCGTCAGGAGCGCCAGGGCGAGTGCGCCGAGCATGGGCATGACGGGCGGCCGCAACGCCGGCGCGCGAGGGGCTGCGCAGGCCGCGCCGGGAGATGCGGCAAAGCACGAGGCGAAGGGCGAGGCGGGCAGGCGCAAATCGTGGCGCTGCTTCGTGGAACGATGGTTTTTCATGGGACTTCAGTCGATGGATAGCGGTTGCCGTGCTCCCCCGCACGGCTGACCGAAATCGAAAACCGCATCGCCCCGACATGAAGCCACGCAGGCCGTGGGCCTGCGCGACGCGCAAGGCCCTGGCACCCAGCCTGCCTCACCCCGGGCAGCGCTGCGGTTTTCGCCTGTTGGCCGGTATCCGGGCTGGTGGACCTTCCCGATGCGCCTTCCCAGTGCCTTTGCAGGCGACCAGTGGCTTGTTGCATCGGGACGGCAGGCTCGCGCCTGCGTCCACGTACCGTTGCGGGGGCAGCACAGGCTGGATGCGTGCGAAGCCGGCATCACCCTGTTTCCCGTTTAACCGCGCGACCACGAATGGCCGCGCAAGCACCAACAGCATCATGGTAGGGGAAGGCCGGGGGAGACCCCGGTTCATGCCGTTCGAGGAGGCGAATCCTGGCACTAGAATCCGCCGCATGAGCCCCCCAACGACGCCGACCGAGTTGCCTGCCTTGCTGGATGCCTTGAGCGACAAGGCCGACCGCTTGGTGCTGCGCCACGCCGAACTCAAACGCACCAATGCCTTGCTGGACGAACGCATTCGCCAACTCGAGGCCGAGCGCGATTCCTTGCGGGCTCGGCTGCATGAAGCGCGTGCGCGCGTCGACCATCTGCTGGCCCGGCTGGACCCCCTGGCGGGCGTGCCTGCGACCGACCCCTCGGCCTGAGCGCTGCCGCGCCCGCCTTCATCACCCCATTCCGCGAGATGCATCCATGAGCAGCGCCACCCTGGAAGTGAGCATCATGGGCCAGAGCTATGTGCTGGCCTGCCCGCAGGGCGAGGAGGACGCGCTCCGGCTCGCCGTCGCCGAAGTCGACCGCGAGATGTGCAGCATCCGCGAGCTGGGCAAGATACGCGCCCGCGAACGCATCGCCGTCCTGGCGGCGCTCAACCTGGCCCATGCCAAGCTGCTGGCCTCCAGGCCCGGGGCCAACAGTGAAGCCGCAACCCCGCTCCCGGTCGAACTGCCTGCGCTGGCGGCCAGGATTGCGCAGATCAACCACCAGCTCGACACCGCGCTGGAAACCGACGGGCAATTGCTCTGACGGCTTGACCCCAGGCAGCGACCGGGGCTGCGGCCCACCTACAATCCAAAGCGTCTGCCTGGCCGCCCCGATCAGGCATTTCTTGAACCGATGCGCTTTGCCTCGGGCTTGGAATATTTCACATGGGCGCGCAGTGTCTCGCGCAGACGCTCCCGAAGTGTGGTGACCTTGCCCACCTGTTCCAACTGGGTTCAGGGATCAATGGTCGGCGCGGTTCGGGCAGACACCTCTTCTGCGCACAACGTCGCCCCGCTTCGGCGACCCGGTGCATGACGACCTCAACCTTCTGATGTGCAATGGCCTGGCAATTTCTGCTTGAACTCATGGTGCTGGGCTCGTTCACGGGCTTCATGGCTGGTCTGCTCGGCATTGGCGGCGGCATGCTGCTGGTGCCCTTTCTCACCTTCATGTTCACGCGCGAACACTTCGGCGCCGACCTGATCGTGCGCATGGCCATTGCCACGTCGCTGACCACCATCCTGTTCACCTCGGTATCGAGCGTGCGCGCGCATCACAAGCGTGGCGCCGTGCGCTGGGAAATCGCGGGCTGGATGGGCCTGGGCGCGGTGCTCGGCACCTTCGCCGGCGCCCAAGTCGCCGGCCTGCTCAAGTCAGGCTGGCTCGCCATGTTCTTCGCGTTTTTCGTCGGTCTTTCGGCATTGCGGATGTTGATGGTCGCGGGCCAAAAACAGGCGGTCGGCACAGCTGAATCCTTGCCGCTCAGGCCCGCGCTCATCGGAACCGGGAGCCTGATCGGATTCATTTCATCGCTGTTGGGCGCCGGGGGCGGATTCCTGACCGTGCCGTTCCTGAGCTGGCGGGGCGTGGGCCTGCGCAACGCCGTGGCCACCAGCGCGGCCATGGGTTTTCCCATTGCCGCAGGCGGCCTTGCCGGATATGTCGTGGCCGGGCTTCATGCCGATGGCCTGCCCCCCGACTCGCTGGGGTATATCTACCTTCCCGCCTTGTTTGCCTGCGCGGCCACGAGCGTACTGATGGCCCCCGTGGGAGCAACCGTGGCGCATCGCATCCATGTGCAGTCGCTCAAACGGGTGTTCGCCTTGCTGCTGTTGAGCCTGGCCAGCTATATGCTCTGGAAGGGCATGCATGCGATGGGCTGGATGCAAACCTGAGCCGGATGGCCGCCTGGGCACACCCCAATCCGGCGGCCAATAAGCCGACCGCAAAAGGCGAGCCTGGGGAACGCCCCCCGCTTTGGGTTCTCGACACGAATGTCGTGCTCGACTGGCTGCTGTTCCAGGACGCGGCGATGCTGGCGCCGGCCCAGCGCCTGATGGCGGGTGGGGCACGCTGATCGCGACGGCCGCGATGCAGGAAGAAGCCCTGGAGGTGGCCACGCGCACCGTCTTTGCCAGACGCGGAGCAGCGTTCGATTTGCGCGAACGGGTGGCAAACGGCTTCACCCGACACGCCGACCTGCATGCAGGCACCGTGCCATGCCGCGCAGACGCCCCACCCTTGCGCTGCGCCGACCCGGACGACCAGATGTTCATCGACCTGGCACTGCACCGTTCAGCCCAGCTGATCTTGACCCGGGACAAGGCCTTGCTCGCCTTGGCCCCGGCAGCCCGAGTGCGGGGCCTGCGCATCCTGCGGCCGCAGGATTGGGCCATGCCCACTGCGGCTGATCGACCTCGCGCTTGAGTTCAGGCGGCAGGTTTCCAGCCCAGGCGCTTGGCCCGGCGCTTGGACCACCAGATCATGCCGATGCCCAGCGCGATGAGCGGAATCGACAGCAGTTGCCCCATGGTCAAGCCAAACCAGAGGTAGCCGAGAAAGGCGTCGGGCTGGCGGAAGAACTCGTCGGTGAAGCGTGCCAGGCCGTAGCCCAGGGCGAAACTGCCGGCAATGAAACCGCGGGGCCGCTCCTTGCGAGACAGCCACCACAACACCGTGAACAGCACAATGCCCTCGAAGAACATCTGGTACAGCTCGGATGGAAACCGCGGCACCATGCTGCCCGACTCGGGGTAGATCATCGCGCCCGGCCACCAGGCGGGCGCCGGACGACCCCACAGTTCACCATTGATGAAGTTGCCGATGCGGCCGAACGCCAAGCCGGGCGGCACCAGCGGCGCCACGAAATCGAGCAGATCCATCCACGCCACCTTGCGCGTCCAGGCAAACCAGCCGGCGGCCACCATCACACCAATCAAGCCGCCATGGAAAGCCATGCCGCCGTCCCAGACGGCGATGATGCGAGCGGGATGCGCGAAGTAGTACTCGGGCTGGTAGAACAGCACATAGCCGATGCGTCCGCCGAGGATGACGCCCAACACGCCGGCGAAGAGCAAATCCTCCACATCGCGCGAAGTCCAGCCAAAACGCGCATAGGGCTGATCCTTCAGCCGCTTCTTGGACAGCAGCCAGAACGCCAGGAAGCCCAGCAGGTACATGATGCCGTACCAATGGATTTCGACGGGCCCCAGCTTCAGGGCAATGGGGTTGAAATTGGGATGAATTAGCATGGTTGCGAAGTGTACGGGGTCTGCATGATGGCTCCCTCGCACCCGTGATCTCGATGAGACGTAGGGCCACTCCCGAGTTTTTTCGATCCCCGCGAGGGACGGCTGCAGCAAAACAGCAGCCTGGGTCGTTTGGATGCCTGCCGGTACGACAGGCTCGGTCCGGCCAGGTTCTGGATCCGTTGCGTTTCGTTTCCGTTTTGTTTCCGTCTTGTCCCGCCTTTTGCATGGCCTTTCGCATCGCCAATCCCATGACCGACAAACTCCGTTCTTCCACGATCACCGAGGGCGTTGCCCGCGCGCCCAACCGCTCCATGTTCTACGCCATGGGCTACACGAAGGCCGATTTCGCGCATCCGATGATCGGCATCGCCAACGCCCATTCCACCATCACGCCCTGCAACTCCGGGCTGCAGAAACTGGCGGATGCTGCCGTTGAAGGCGTGCGCGCCGCCGGCGGCAATCCGCAGATGTTCGGCACGCCGACCATCGCCGACGGCATGTCGATGGGCACCGAGGGCATGAAGTACTCGCTGGTGTCGCGCGAGGTCATCGCCGATTGCGTCGAAACCTGCGTGCAGGGACAGTGGATGGATGGCGTGCTGACCATCGGCGGCTGCGACAAGAACATGCCGGGCGCGATGATCGGCATGCTCCGCTGCAATGTGCCGGGCATCTTCGTCTATGGCGGCACCATCCTGCCCGGTCACTACAAGGGCAAAGACCTGAACATCGTCTCGGTGTTCGAGGCGGTGGGCGAGTTCTCCGCCGGACGCATGAGCCAGGTGGACTTCGACGCCATCGAGCAATGCTCGGTGCCCACCAGCGGTTCCTGCGGCGGCATGTACACCGCCAACACCATGTCCAGCGCCATCGAGGCGATGGGCATGTCGCTGCCCTATTCCTCCACCATGGCCAATGTGCACGACGAGAAGGTGCAATCGGCGCGCGACTCGGCACAGGTGCTGCTGGCTGCCGTGCGCGCCGGCCTGAAACCGCGCGACATCGTCACCCGCAAGGCGCTGGAAAACGCCGTGGCGGTGGTCATGGCCACCGGCGGCTCGACCAACGCCGTGCTGCACCTGCTGGCCATCGCGCACGCTGGCGAAGTGCCGTTCACCATCGACGACTTCGAAGTCATTCGCAAGCGCACCCCGGTGCTGTGCGACATGAAGCCTTCCGGCAGATATGTGGCGACCGATCTGCATCGCGCCGGCGGCATTCCGCAGGTGATGAAAACCCTGCTCGCAGCCGGCCTGCTGCATGGCGACTGCATCACCATCAATGGCAAGACCGTGGCCGAGAACCTGGCCGACGTGCCCGAGGTGCCGCGCGCCGACCAGGACGTGATCCGGCCGATGACCGCGCCGCTGTACGCGCACGGACACCTCGCCATTCTGAAGGGCAATCTCGCCCCGGAAGGCTGCGTGGCCAAGATCACCGGCCTGAAGAACCCCAGCATGACCGGCCCGGCGCGCGTGTTCGACGACGAGCAAAGCGCGCTGCAAGCCATTCTGGCCAAGCAGATCAAGGCCGGCGACATCCTCGTGCTGCGCTACCTCGGCCCCAAGGGCGGCCCCGGCATGCCCGAAATGCTGGCCCCCACCTCGGCCCTCGTCGGCGCCGGCATGGGCGAGAGCGTCGGCCTCATCACCGATGGCCGCTTTTCCGGTGGCACCTGGGGCATGGTGGTCGGCCATGTGGCGCCCGAGGCCCAGGTCGGCGGCCTCATCGCCCTGATCCACGAGGGCGACAGCATCACCATCGACGCCCCCAGTTTGAGCCTGCAGCTCAACGTCAGCGAAGCCGAAATCACCCGCCGCCGCGCCGCGTGGCAGCCCCCCAAGGCACGCTACACCCGCGGCGTTCTGGCCAAGTTTGCCAAGCTTGCGGGAACGGCATCGCGCGGCTCGGTGCTGGACGCCGATCTGGGCTGATTCCTCGCAAAGCAAACCGCAGGGCGATCAGCGCCGGCTTGCGTCCACGGCGCCATCAATCCTCTGGCGCCGTGGACGCTTTCGAGGCGCCGCTTCTTGCTTGATCTCGATCACGAAACCACGTTGACGGAAAGACCTATCCCCCAAGTCATGGGTTGCCCGATCTCGGGTTTCCAAGTCACATGCGCGTTGCGTGCTGTGCATAAGCAACTGTCGGTGTTGCCCCCTGGAAACCAACGTCCATCATGTCCGACTTCCCGCTGACCCCTCAACAGCTCGACATCTACACCGACCAGAGCATCCACGAGGGCCGTCCGCTCTACAACATCGGCTGTTACCTGGACATCGACGGTCCTCTGGACCACCCTGCCCTGCAAGAGGCCATCCAGTTCGCCTTCGATCGCCACGACGTCCTGCGCGTGGCATTCGCACGCCATGATGCGACGGGGGTGATCACGCAGCGCGCCCATGGGCGATTCGACTACACCTTGCCGCTGATCGATCTGTCAGGCCAAGCCGACGCCATTGCGCAGGCCATGCGCTTGTTGCGAGAACGTTTCCTCGAACCCTTCGACCTGCGCGTCTCCCCGTTATGCAGTTTTGCCCTGATTCGCACCGCGGAAACCCGGCATTTTTTCCTGGCGCGCTGCCACCATCTGGTTGTCGACGGCCACGGTTTGCACTTGCTGTTGCGCACCATCCGGGAAACCTACAACGGCTTACTCACCCGCCACGATCCGCCAGCCGCCTCGCCCTCGTACTTCGAGTACGTGGAAAAGCAGCAGGCCTACTTGGATTCGGAACGCTTCAAGGCCGACCGGCGCTACTGGCAGCAGCGCTTTCCGCAACTTCCGCCAGCTTTGTTTCCGCCAAAATCTGCCGCCGGCACCGAGATGCAACAGGCAACCCAGCATCAGGTGATCTGGACCATTCGGCGTGCGCACTACAACGCCATGAAGCGTCTGGCTCTGGACATGGGCCTGTCCCAGGCGCATTTCCTGCTTGCCCTGCTCGGGCTGGCATGCTTCAGATTGCTGGATCAGCCCTCGATCTGCATCGGGGTGCCGGTGCACAACCGCATTGGCGCGCAAGACAAATCCACGCTTGGCATGTTCGCCTCGATGCTGCCACTGGGGGTCGACTGCGATCTCGATCAACCCTTTGCCACGCTGATGGCCACCATTGCAGCCGATCTGCGTAGCGACTACCGGCATCAGAACTTCCCCGTCTCGGAAATCCATCGCGACCTCAACCTGGCCTCCAGCGGCCGGGCGCGGATCTACGACATCTCGTTGTCAATCGAGCCCTTCGATGAAAACGGCGTGCTGCACGGCGCCAGCTACACCACCATACCCCTGCATAACGGACTGGCGAAGACCCCGTTGATGATCTACGTGCGGGACTATCACCAAGACGCCGATGTCCACGTCGAACTGAACTTCAACCCCGACGCCCTGGATCGCTCGGATGCCGAGCACATCCGCGACCGGCTGGCCTTGCTCTTCACGCAAGCCCTGCAGCGCCCGGATCTGCCACTGGAGGCGTTCAGCCTCTTCATGACTGGCGAACACGATCGCATCCTTGATGACTTTGGACGCGGCCCCGTCCTTCTGCCCAACCCCGCGTTGATCCACGAACGCTTCGCCGCCCACGCCATCCGCCAGCCCGAAGCCCTGGCCGTGGTGTACGAAGATCAGCGGCTGACCTTCGGCGAGCTTGCGCGCCGGGTGACCGCCTTGGCACAGGCGCTGCGCACGCTGGGAGTCGGACCTGGTGTGCTGGTCGGCCTGCATGTGAGCCGTGGCCCGGACATGATCGCCGGTCTGCTCGGCATCCTCGCCGCCGGGGGCGCCTTCGTCCCCCTGGACCCGGCGCAACCCGCCGGGCGCCTTTCCGCCATCCTGGACGACGCCCGGCCTCCCGTCGTGCTGTCCGACTTCGCTCCCTCGATCACCCATCTGGTGGCGAAGGGCACGCGAATCATGGGCTTCGACGCGCTCGGTGCCACCGATGCGCCGTATCCCGATGCTGCCCCATCAACCCCAGCGCCGGGTCCGCATGACCTGGCCTATCTGCTATACACGTCCGGGTCGACTGGAACACCCAAAGGCGTCCTGATCGAGCATCGCAGCATGAGCAACCTCCTGCAGGCACTGGAACATGCGGTGTACCGCCACCATCCGGATGTCAAACGCGTCGGCGTCAATGCCTCGCTGGGCTTTGACGCCTCGATCAAGCAGATCATCCAGATTGCCGCTGGACGCACACTGGTGCTGCTGCCGCAGAGCGTGCGCTTTGATCCTGCGCAGCTGTCGGGCTATCTGACCCAGCACAGGGTTGACGTGTTGGACATCACGCCGCAGCAGATGAAGGCGGTCATCGCATCCGGGGAACTGCGCCCCCCGCCGGGCTGGCCATGGGTCACGCTGGTGGGGGGCGAGGCCATCGACACCGCGCTCTGGGCGAAGCTGTGCGGGCAGCGCGAACACGCGTTCTACAACGTCTACGGCCCCACGGAATGCACGGTCGACGCCACGGCGGCGCGCATCGACTCCGCCTCGCCCCAGCCCCATATCGGCCGCCCGCTGCTCAATGTCCAGGTGCGCATCCTCGACCCGAAAGGCCGCATCGCGCCCATCGGCGCCGTGGGCGAATTGCACATCGGCGGGCTGGGGGTGGCGCGCGGCTATCTCCATCAGGCCCGACTGACCACCGAGCGCTTCATCCCCGACCCCCTCAGTGAGCGTGCTGGCGAACGGTTGTACAAAACCGGCGATCTCGCCCGCTGGCTTGACGACGGACGGATCGCGTTCATCGGCCGCAACGACCACCAAGTGAAAATCCGCGGCTTCCGCATTGATCTGGGCGAAATCGAAAACCAACTCGCCTTGCATCCCGACATCCGGCAAGCGCTGGTGACGACTGCGGGGGATGCGCAGTCCGACAAGCGTCTGGTCGCCTATTTCACCGTGCATGAGGGCTCGCAGGTTCCCGACACTGCGGCTTGCCACGAGCATCTGAGCAAGGCCCTGCCAGACTACATGGTGCCCTCGCAATACATCCACCTCGATGCATTCGCGCTCACGGCCAACGGCAAGCTCGATCGCCAGGCCCTGCCCGCGCCCGACCTTGCCACCCTTGCGCCTGGTGAGATCGTCGCGCCAAACACGCCCATCGAGCAGGCGCTGTGGGCCATCTGGAGCGAGGTTCTCGGCTTGAAAGCGTTCGGGACTCGCGAAAGCTTTTTCGACCTGGGCGGCCACTCCCTGCAGATCACGCAGGTGGCTTCGCGCATCCGCGAGCGCCTCGGCCTGGAATTGGCGCTGACCACGCTCTTCGAGCATGTTCGCATCGCCGATCTGGCGCAGCATTTGGAGGCCCTGCAAAACCGGAGCGCACCGGCGAGCACAAGCCTGGTTGAAATTCCGCTGATTCCGCGCAACGGACTGTTGCCGATGTCGTATTCGCAGCGACGCATGTGGCTGATCCAGCAATTCGATCCCGCCTCGGCCGCCTACAACATTCCCGTGACCCTGCTGCTGCGAGGCCCGCTCGACACCCAATGCTTTCGGCGCGCGCTCGACTTGCTGGTGCAGCGGCATGAAATGCTGCGCGCCAGTCTGCTGATGGGAGAGCGCGAACCCATGACGCGCATCGAAACCGATTTGCGCGTGACTTTAGAGCATGTCGATCTGGCCCATTTGCCAGCCGATCAGCGCCAGCCCGCAGCGCGGCGCTGGCTGAGTGAAGGCCTGGACCGGCCCTTCAACCTAGCCAGCGCTCCGCTGCATCGCATCGCACTGCTGCGGCTGGATACGAACCAGCATGTGCTGTCGTGGGTGTTCCATCACGCCATTGCCGACACCTGGGCACTCGCCATCGTGATGCGTGAATTGTTCGCGGCCTACGCGGCGTCGACCCAGGGGAAACAGCCCGACTTGCCGCCACTCAGGGTTCAATATGTGGACTACGCCGCTTGGCAGCGCAGCGCGCCGGCGGTCGCAAGCCGACACACGCAGACGGCGTATTGGCTGCAGCAACTGCGGGATCTTCAGCCGCTGAGCCTTCCGGCCGACCGCACCCCGCCGAAGGTTCCATCCTTTCGCGGCCACAAGGTCTTCACCGAGTTGACACCCAACATCAGGGCGCAGGTGAAGCAGCGTGGCGCCGCCTGGGGCGTCACACCGTTCATGCTTTACCTGGCGGCGTTCGATCTCCTGCTGTGTCGCATCTCCGGTGCGACCGACATCGCCGTCGGCAGCCTGATCGCCAATCGGCACCATCTAGCCACCGAATCCTTGGTCGGCACGCTGGTCAACACCTTGGTGATGCGCACCGATGTGTCCGGCGACCCCAGTTTTCAAAGCCTTGTCGAGCGCGTGCGCGCCACCGCCCTGGGTGCCTATGCACACCAGGACATGCCCTATGACGAGTTGGTGGAGAGCTTGGCCAGCGATCGTGCCGGCCACCCCATCGGGCTGGTGCGGGTTTTGTTCAATCTGCGCAATGCGCCGCTGGGGCGACTCGCCGCGGTGGACTTCGACTACGAGGACTTCGATTTCGATCGCATCGCCGCGCAGTTCGACCTCTCCATCCACGTCGACACCGAATTCACCCATCGCATCCACCTCGAATATTCAACCGACCTCTACACCCGCGCCACCGCCGAGCGCCTGCTCGACAGCTATATGCACGTCCTCGATCAGGCGCTGGCCAGGCCCGACCTTCCGCTCTCCGCGTTCTCGCTGGCGGCGCCACGGCAAATCGATCTGCTGCGCGGCGCCTGGAACGCCACGCAAGTGCCGCTGCCGCCCCAGCTGCTGGTGCATCGGCATGTGCAAAGCGGCCTGCCTGCAGCACCGCAACGCGAGGCCGTGTTCACCGCCGACACCCGACCCAGCCACTTTGCCGAACTGCACGCCCAAGCTCTTGGCCTTGCGCGCCTGCTGCGCCAGCGCGGCATTGGCCGTGGCCACCGCGTGGGCTTGAGCCTGCCGCGCGGCGCCCACATGTTGCCAGCGCTGCTCGGGGTGCTGCACGCCGGCGCCTGCTATGTGCCCCTCGATCCCGCCTACCCGCCGCAGCGCCTGCGCGACATGGCGGCGGATGCCGAGTTGGCCCTCATCCTGAGCCACCGCCCTCTGCAAACCTTGTTCGCCGGCTGTGACGTGCCCCTGCTGGCGCTGGATGCGCCGGGTTTCTGGGCCAGTCTGGACGGCTTGCCGCTGCCACCCGATGCGCCAAGCGACGCCCGCCCCGATGATCCGGCCTACATGATCTACACCTCCGGCTCCACCGGGCGGCCGAAGGGGGTGCTGGTGCCGCATCGCGCGGTGGTCAATTTCCTCGCCAGCATGGCTCAGGCGCCGGGGCTGGGTCCAAGCGACAAGCTGCTGGCGGTCACCACCTTATCCTTCGACATCGCGGTGCTGGAACTGCTCCTGCCCTTGGCCGTTGGCGCGCAGGTGGTGATTGCCGATGCCGACACGGCGCGCGACCCTTACGCCCTGCGCGCGCTGCTGGAACGCAGCGGCTGCAACGTGATGCAGGCCACGCCCTCCACCTGGCGACTGCTGCTGGATGCGGGCTGGAACGCGCCCCCGGCCTTTCGCGCCCTGGTGGGTGGCGAGGCCTTGCCGCTGGATCTGGCTGAACGCTTGCTTGGCTGCTGTGGCGAAGTCTGGAATCTGTACGGCCCCACCGAAACCACGGTGTGGTCGACAGCCTGGAAGGTGGAGAACCCGCGCGCTGGCATTTGCATCGGCCGCCCCATTGCCAACACCCAGGTTTGGGTGCTCGATGCGCACGGCCATTGCTGCCCGATCGGCGTTCCGGGTGAAATCCACATTGGCGGGGCCGGGGTGACACTGGGTTACTGGCGTCGCCCGGAACTCACCGCCGAGCGCTTTATCGCCGACGCGTTCGCTAAGAGCCCAGAGGGCCGCCTCTACAAAACCGGCGATCTCGGGCGCTGGCGCCACGATGGTCAGCTGGAACACCTGGGCCGGCTGGATCATCAAGTGAAGCTGCGCGGCTTTCGCATCGAGCTGGGGGAAATCGAGGCGGCCTTGCTGGCGCTGCCGCAGGTGGCCGATGCGGTGGTCTCCACACACGCCCCAAGCGCGCAAGACGTGCGGCTGGTGGCCTATGTGGTACCCGCCGCGGGCCAAGCGCTGCAGGTTTCCGCGCTGCGCGAAGCCTTGCGCGAGCGCCTGCCCGACTACATGCTGCCGCAGCATATCGTCGCGCTGCCCGCCCTGCCCCGTCTGCCCAACGGCAAAATCAACCGTGGAGCATTGCCACCACCCTCGACTGAGAGTTCCCAGGCTCGCCATCGTCCTCGCGCTCAAGCCGCCCCGAACAGCCCGGCTGAAAACGCCATTGCAGCGGTCTGGACCGAACTGTTGGGCACTGAGCAGATCGCCGTCACCGACAATTTTTTCGACCTCGGCGGTCATTCCCTGCTGGCCATGCGCGCGATCACCACGCTGGAACAGCGCCATGGGGTGCGCATTCAGCCGCGCCGCATGGTGTTGGAAACCCTCGGCCAGCTCGCCAACGGCATGGAGCTGAAGCGTTAAGCGAGACGCCGAATGCGGCCTCGAGCGCCGCGTTCAGCCGCGCCAAGCTCGAACCTCAAGCCTGGGCATCCTCCGCTTCACGTTTGCGCGGCTTGGGGTCGGGCTCGGAGATGTCGAGCGTGACCTTGCCGTGCTCGTCGATATCCACCGTCACCCGGCCTCCGTCCACCAGCCTGCCGAACAGCAACTCGTCGGCCAGGGCGCGGCGAATGGTGTCCTGAATCAGGCGCTGCATCGGGCGCGCGCCCATCAGCGGGTCAAACCCATCAGCGGCAAGATGTTTGCGCAAGGCATCGGTGAAGGTGGCTTCGACGCGCTTCTCGGTGAGTTGCGACTCGAGTTGCAGCAGGAACTTGTCGACCACGCGCAGGATGATGGTTTCGTCGAGCGCACGGAAGTTGATGATGGCGTCGAGCCGGTTGCGGAACTCGGGCGAGAACATGCGCTTGATGTCGACCATCTCGTCGCCACGCTCGCGCTTGGAGGTGAAACCCATGGTGCTCTTCTGCATGGCTTCGGCGCCCGCATTGGTCGTCATGATCAGAATGACGTTGCGGAAGTCGGCCTTGCGCCCGTTGTTGTCGGTCAGCGTGCCGTTGTCCATCACCTGCAGCAACACGTTGTAGACATCCGGATGGGCCTTCTCGATCTCGTCGAGCAGCAGCACCGCGTGCGGCCTCTTGGAAATGGCCTCGGTCAGCAAACCTCCCTGGTCGAAGCCGACATAGCCCGGAGGCGCGCCAATCAGGCGTGACACGGTGTGCCGCTCCATGTACTCGGACATGTCGAAGCGCACCAACTCGATGCCGAGCACGAAAGCCAGTTGTTTCGCCACCTCGGTCTTGCCCACGCCCGTTGGACCGCTGAACAGGAAGGCGCCAATGGGCTTCTCCGGCCGGCCCAGGCCCGAGCGCGCCATTTTGATGGCGGCAGCCAGGGCATTGATGGATTCGTCCTGACCGAACACCACGTTCTTCAAATCGCGTTCCAGATTGCGCAGCTTGGAGCGGTCGTCCGTTGTGACGCTGTGCACCGGCACGCGGGCGATTTTGGAAACGATGTCCTCGATCTCGGTTTTGCCGATGGTCTTTTTCTGTTTGCTCTTGGGCAGGATGCGTTGCGCCGCACCGGCTTCGTCGATCACGTCGATGGCCTTGTCGGGCAGATGCCGGTCGTTGATGTACTTGGCCGACAGCTCAGCCGCTGCCGCCAGCGCGCCCGCGCCATACTTCACGCCATGGTGCTCCTCGAAGCGCGACTTCAGCCCCTTGAGAATTTCCACGGTCTGCTCAATGCTGGGCTCGACCACGTCGATTTTCTGGAAGCGACGCGAAAGAGCAGCATCTTTCTCGAAAATACCCCGATATTCATTGAACGTCGTCGCACCGATGCAACGCAACTGGCCGGAGGTCAGCGCCGGCTTGAGCAGGTTGGACGCGTCCAGCGTTCCGCCCGAGGCCGCGCCCGCGCCGATGAGGGTGTGGATCTCGTCGATGAACAGAATGGAGTGCGGCATCTCCTTGATCTGCTTGATCACCGCCTTGATGCGCTGCTCGAAGTCGCCCCGGTACTTGGTGCCTGCGAGCAAGGCGCCCATGTCCAGGGAAAAAACCACGCCCTGCTCCAGCACGGCCGGAACCTGACCCTGCACGATGCGCCATGCCAAACCCTCGGCAATGGCGGTTTTGCCCACACCGGCCTCACCCACCAGCAAGGGGTTGTTCTTGCGCCGGCGGCACAGCACCTGGATGACGCGTTCGACCTCGGCCTCGCGGCCGATCAGTGGGTCGATTCGGCCCTCGCGGGCCAACTGGTTGAGGTTCTGGGTGAACTGGTCGAGCGGCGTTTCCTTGGCATCCTTCTCCTCGTCGTCCACACCGCCACCGCTGGCAGGCTTGGCGGGCTCCACCGGGTCGGTCTTGCGAATACCGTGCGAGAGAAAGTTCACCACGTCCAGCCGGGTCACGCCCTGCTGGTGGAGGTAATACACCGCGTGCGAATCCTTCTCGCTGAAGATGGCAACCAGCACATTCGCACCGGTGACTTCCTTCTTGCCGTTGCTGGACGACTGCACATGCATGATGGCGCGCTGGATCACGCGCTGGAATCCCAGCGTGGGCTGGGTGTCCACATCGTCCGAACCCGGCACCACGGGGGTATTTTCTTTGACGAAGGCTGCCAGGCTCTTGCGCAGATCATCGAGATTGGCCGAGCAGGCGCGCAGCACTTCGGCGGCCGACGGGTTGTCCAAAAGCGCCAACAACAGGTGCTCCACGGTGATGAACTCGTGCCGCTGCTGACGCGCCTCGACAAAGGCCATATGCAAACTGACTTCCAGTTCCTGGGCAATCATGACACTCTCCTAAATGGCCTCCATCACACACTGCAGGGGATGCCCTGCCTGACGCGCCGCCGCCATCACCTGCTCAACCTTGGTCGCGGCCACATCTTTCGCAAAAACCCCGCAAACGGCCCGACCATGCTGGTGTACTTTAAGCATGATTTGCGTCGCCGTTTCACGGTCTTTGCTGAAAAACTGCTGAATCACAAACACCACAAATTCCATGGGCGTGAAATCGTCGTTCAACATCACCACCTGATACAGCGGCGGGGGCTTGAGTTGCTGCTCCTGGCGCTCGACAACAGCCGCAGAACCAGGGTCGGAACCGGAGATTTTGCGTGGTTTGGACATGCTCGAATTTTAGATTTACCACCTTGCATCTGCTTGCCTAGGGCTACGCCCCATTGTTCACCAAGTTGCTGCACTCATGGGCCTGAATGCCGCACGCGGGGCGATGTGTTGCGCGTGTGCAGCATCGCTCCAGAGCTGCCGCAAGCTTTTCATCATGCACATAACGTACCAGCCAAGAAAAAGCCGCACACTGTGCGGCTTTTTCTTGGCATGGAAAGCCTTGGCCCGTGATGCATCGACCTGTCGGCCTACGCGAGCTCGGCTTCACATGTGATCGATCATCACCTGCCCAAAACCTGAGCACGACACCTGCGTGGCGCCTGGCATGAGGCGGGCGAAGTCATAGGTCACATGCTTGGACTGGATGGACTTCTGCATGCTCGCAATCACCAGATCAGCCGCTTCCACCCAACCCATGTGGCGCAACATCATTTCGGCCGAGAGGATTTCCGAGCCGGGGTTGACGTAATCCTTGCCAGCGTACTTGGGCGCCGTGCCATGGGTGGCCTCGAACATCGCCACCGTGTCGGACAGATTGGCGCCGGGCGCAATGCCGATGCCCCCGACCTGCGCCGCCAGCGCGTCGGAGATGTAGTCGCCATTCAGATTCAGCGTGGCGATGACGTCGTACTCCGCCGGGCGCAGAATGATCTGCTGCAGGAAAGCATCGGCAATGGAGTCTTTGACGACGATGTCCTGCCCCGTCTTCGGGTTCTTGAAACTGCACCACGGGCCGCCGTCGATGGGTTTGGCACCGAATTCCCGCTGCGCCAGGGCGTAGCCCCAGTCGCGGAACCCGCCCTCGGTGTATTTCATGATGTTGCCCTTGTGCACCAGGGTCACCGAAGCGCGGTTGTTGTCGATGGCGTACTGGATGGCCTTGCGCACCAGCCGTTCCGTCCCCTCGCGCGACACGGGTTTGATGCCGATGCCGGAGGTTGCCGGAAAGCGGATTTTTTTCACGCCCATCTCGCGGATCATGAAATCGATGATTTTTTTCGCCCCATCGGACTCCGCCGCCCATTCGATGCCGGCGTAAATGTCCTCCGAGTTCTCGCGGAAGATCACCATATCGACCTTCTCCGGTGCCTTCACGGGTGAGGGCACGCCCGTGAAGTAACGCACCGGCCGCAAGCAGACATACAAATCGAGCTGCTGGCGCAGTGCGACGTTGAGCGAACGAATGCCACCGCCAACGGGTGTGGTCAGTGGGCCCTTGATGGACACGACGAATTCCTTCAGCGCATCCAGTGTTTCCTCGGGCAGCCAGACATCCGGGCCATAGACGCGGGTCGCCTTCTCGCCGGCATAGATTTCCATCCAGGCGATCTTGCGCTGCCCCCCGTAAGCCTTTGCCACGGCCGCATCCACGACCTTGATCATCACGGGTGTGATGTCGGCTCCAGTGCCATCGCCCTCGATGAAGGGCACGATGGGATGGTCAGGGACGTGCAGGGATTGGTCGGCGCCCACGGTGATGCGCTGCGCCTCGGGAATACGAATGTGCTGATACATGGGAGACTCCGGATCGTGTGTATGCCGCATTCTAGTCAGGACGCATGCGCAGGATCATGTCTTTTATAAGACATAAGTCTGACATCTGACACATGGTCATGCAGCGCGAGGCCGACGGTCCTGCTTCACAACGATTGCGGCTGGCGCGCGGATCGCACACCCTGGATGCTTGCGGGGCTTCCATCATGTCAACCGAATTTCGACGGGCCGCGTTATGGATGCGATCCCCTTGGATCAACATCCAAAACTCTTTCAAAGGTCAATCATGAAGAAGATTCTTGCCGCCATGTTCGCCATGTTCCTCGCCTCCGCTGTGATGGCTCAAGCTGCTCCCGAAGCAGCCAAGCCCGCTCCTGCCGCCAAGGCCGAAGCGCACAAACCCGTGAAGCATCACAAAAAGGTGATGCACAAGAAGGCCACGGGAAAGAAAATGGAAAAGAAGGCTCCTGCCGCTTCTGCCGCCAAGTAATTCCAGGCCATTTCAAACAGCATTCCGGGCCAAGTTCATTCGGCCCATCAAAGGCGCCTTCAGGCGCTTTTTTTGTGTCCAACATTGAACCGGGTCAGCCCATGCGATGCACTGCCCGAGGTCTGCGGCACAATGCCTTGGCACAGACTTGGTCCAAGGAAGCCCCTATGAAACTGACATCCAACCTGGCCAGAAAGGCCAACCGTCGCCACATCGGATTCTTGGTTTGCTTCGCTGTTCTGAGCCTCGCGCCTCTGGCGCGTGCGCAACTGGCCGTCCTGCCGCAAACCACCTTGCAGGCTGGCATGCAGTTGATTCACGCCGAACTTGCCACGACGCCTGACCAGCGTGAAACCGGCTTGATGTATCGGCGCGAACTGAGCGGCAACCACGGCATGCTGTTCATCTTTTCTGACGATCAGCCTGTGTGCATGTGGATGAAGAACACCTTCATACCGCTGTCAGTGGCGTTCATCGACGACCAAGGGCGAATCACCAATATTGCCGACATGAAGCCGCAGACGCTGGATAGCCATTGCGCGGTGCAAAACGTGCGTTTCGCACTCGAAATGCCGCTGGGCTGGTTTGCGCAGCGCGGCCTCAAACCCGGCTTCCAGCTTCGTGGCAAGCCCTTCGGGACCACCGCTGCACGCTGACCGCAAGCGCATCCGTCGCAACCTTGCATCATGCCATCCAGAGCCACCTCAAACCGCCGGACCATGCTCGGGCCGGAGATGGCCCCCTTGGGAGGAGACCGGCGGCGTGATCCTGACTTCAGCCGAAGTTGCGCTCGGCAAAACTCCAGTTGGCGAGATGATCCAGGAAGGTCTTGACGAAGTCCGGCCGACGGTTGCGGAAATCCACATAGTAGGCATGCTCCCACACGTCCACGGTCAGCAGCGGCTTGTCGGCTGAAGTCAGCGGCGTGGCGGCATTGCTGGTGTTGACGATGTCCACCGAGCCATCGGCCTTTTTCACCAGCCAGGTCCAGCCCGAACCGAAGTTGCCCACGGCCGACTTGTGGAATGCCTCCTTGAATGCGGCGAAGCCACCCCACTTCTTGTTGATGGCGCCCTGCAACGCACCCCCGGGTTCACCACCACCCTTGGGGCTGAGGGAATGCCAGAAAAATGTGTGGTTCCAGATTTGGGCCGCGTTGTTGAACACGCCGCCGGCAGGCGCTTTGTGAATGATGTCGTCGAGACTCATGGCCTCAAACTCGGTGCCTTTGATGAGATTGTTCAGGTTCGTGACATAGGCCTGATGGTGTTTGCCGTGGTGATATTCCAGGGTTTCACGCGACATATGGGGCGCAAGCGCATCCAGGGCAAACGGCAGGGCGGGAAGTTGGTGTTCCATGGGATAGCCTTTCGAAGTTGGACTGCGAAGAACAGTTTTTTATTCTAGGAGACTGTCGGACTTTGCGGTCTTCCGGATGAAGACGCTATCCGAGACAATTGCTGCTGCACAACCGAGAGCCCGAGCCGATGAGCCGCTTCGTCCCTGTTGACCGAGACACCGCATATCTGTTGCCACCGTCGGTGGACGAATGGCTGCCCACTGATCACTTGGCGCGCTTCGTGGTCGAAGTCATCGAGCAGCTTGATCTGGGCGATCTGGCCCGACAGTACGCAGGCCGGGGCTCGGCGGCGCACCATCCGGCGGTGCTGCTGGGCCTGCTGATCTACGGCTACGCCAACGGCGTGCACTCCAGCCGCAAGATCGAGCGGGCGACCTACGACTCGGTGGCGTTCCGCTTTGTTGCGGCCAATACCCACCCCGATCACGACACGCTGGCGACGTTCCGCCGCCGCTTCTTGAAGGAGGTGGAGGCACTGTTCGTGCAGGTGCTGGTTCTGGCGCGCGAGATGAAGCTGCTCAAGCTCGGACACATCGCGCTGGATGGCACCAAGATCGACGCCAACGCCAGCAAGCACAAGGCCTTGTCGTGGGCTCATGCCAACAAGATCGAGGCGCAGCTGCGCCAGGAAGTACAAACGCTGCTGGCGCTGGCAGAGAACAGCGACCGCGCGACGGTACCCGACGGCATGGATGTGCCGGCGGAGATCGCCCTGCGTGCAGATCGCTTGAGCGCAATCGCGCAGGCCAAGGCCAAGATCGAGCAGCGCGCCAGCGAACGCCATCAGGTCGAGCAGCAGGAGTACGAGGCCAAGACCGCCAAGCGCCAAGCCCAGCGCGAGGCGGGCAAGAAGCCGCGCGGCAAGGACCCTGAGCCGCCAGAGGCCGGCCCCCGGAGCAGCGATCAGGTCAACCTCACGGATGAAGAGTCGCGCATCATGCCCGTGTCGGGTGGGGGCTTCGAGCAAAGCTACAACGCACAAGCCGGCGTGGACATCGCGACGATGATGGTGATCACCCAGCATGTGAGCCAGGCATCCAACGACAAGCGCGAAGTTGTGCCTACGCTGCAGCAGATCCAAGCGTTACCCGCGGTGCTGGGCGAGGTGCACACGCTCATCACGGACAACGGCTTCTTCAGCCAAGCCAACGTGATCGCGTGCAACGACGCGGGTATCGAGCCGCTGCTGGCGCTCAAGCGGGAGTCGCATCACACGCCGGTGATGGGGCGCTTTGCACCCGATGTGCCCGAGCCCCAGACGACGGATCCGCTCGTGCAGATGGCACACCGCCTGGGCACGCAAGCAGGCCGAGCCCTGTACGGCCTGCGCAAGCAGACAGTGGAGCCGGTGTTCGGCATCATCAAGCAAGTGATGGGTTGGCGCCAGATGAGCATGCGCGGGCTGGCCAAGGCACAAGGCGAATGGAGCTTGGTGACCATGGCTTGGAACATCAAGCGCATGCACGTCCTGCGAGCCGCGTGAGGGCAATAGTGCGCCCCGACCACGCCAAAACCGAGTCCCCAGGCCGCCCCATGTGCCCTCACAGTGTCTCGCCAACCATCGAGAGCGTTCGATCAGCGCGCCGCTGTCAAAAAAAACGCGTCGCACTGATCAATCGGATTCGCTCGGGTTCAAGTCCGACAGCCTCCTAGGAGTCTGCTGAATCGGAGAAGCTGCAAGGGCGTTGCCCCCACACCCCCGAGGAGGTCAAGGAGTGGATGGGCTGCGCCACGCCTTCATGCAGGGGCTTCCTGCAACTTCGCCGTGCTGTTTGGCGCCAATCCCCTCAAGGGCTGGACAGGGGATGCTTGGCCGGCGTGACCGTGCCGAGGTCCATGGCCACGGCTGACTGGGCCGTGGCCAGCAACAGGCTCTGCCCACTGCGAATCTGTCGCGCATCGCGCAACAGGCTCCCGTCTTCATTCCAGGCCAGGCAATAACCGCGCTCCAAGGTGGCGGCAGGGTTGAGCAAAGCGATGCGCTGCTCCTGGCCCGCGAGTTTGCCGCGCGCCAGCGCCCAGTTTTGGCGTAGCGCCTGGTCATGGCGACTGCCCAAGGCCTCAAGCCGCGCGCGACGCTCAGCCCAGTGCTGTGCTGGAAGAACCTTCAGCTGACGCTCTCGCTGCGCCCAAGCGTTCATCTGCTCCTGCAGCAGGCGACGCAGACGATCTTGCAGGCGCGCTTGCAACCCGCGCAGGTGGAGCGCGGCTCCCTGCAACATGCGGCCCGGCTTGGGCAGGCGCAGATGCAGACGGTCCAGACGCTGCTGCTCACGCCCTTGCCAGTGCAGCACGGCTTGCTGCAGGCGGCGCGCCAGTTGCAGCGCCTGCAAGCGCAGATCGGCCAGGGCGGGAGCGCACAACTCGGCGGCGGCTGTGGGGGTGGTGGCGCGAACATCAGCGGCGAAATCAGCGATGGTGAAATCTGTTTCATGGCCCACGCCCGACACCACCGGCAGGCTGCATGCGTGCAGCGCGCGCGCCAGGGCCTCATCATTGAAGGGCCAGAGATCTTCCATGGCACCGCCGCCACGCACCAACAACAACACATCCACCTCGGCGCGTTGTTCTGCAAGCTCCAGGGCTTGCACGAGTTCCGGCGCAGCCCCCACTCCCTGCACGCTGGCGGGGTAGATCACGACTCGAACCTGCGGGCTGCGGCGCTTGAGCGTGGCAAGAACATCCTGCAATGCAGCCGCTTGCCGCGACGTGACGATGCCGATCGCGCGTGGATGCGCGGGCAGGGGCTTTTTGCGCTCAGGGTCGAACAGACCCTCGGCCTGCAAACGCTCCTTGAGCCGGAGAAACTGCTCCAGCAATGCCCCTTGCCCGGCCTGGCGCATCGATTCCACGGTGAGCTGCAAGTCCCCGCGCGGCTCGTAAAGACCAACCACCGCGCGGATTTCGACCTGCTGGCCATCGCGCGGATCGAAGTCCAGCAGATACGCGCGCTGGCGGAACATGACACAGCGCAATTGCGCCGAAGCGTCGCGCAGGGCAAAGTAGCAATGCCCGCTTGCCGCGCGCATGAAACTGCTGACCTCACCCACGACCGTGACCACACCGAAGCGTGCCGACAAGGTGTCGGTCAAGGCCCGCGCCAGACGGCCGACGCTCCAGGCTTGCGTCGCCTGCCGCTCGCTCCCGCGCTCAACGGGCATGCTGCCGACTCCGGCGAGCCCGTTCCCGCAACGCAAGCTGTCCACAAACGCCGAGGAATAGCCCTGCTGCCTGCAAACGAACGCCAGGAACGCGAAGATCCGATCTATCTCGTTGATTCATAATCAATTTTCTGTGTTCAAAAAACAGTCACATTAAATCCGAGCCTTGGAATTCAGTCGCCTACGCCAGCAAAATCGCAGTTGCGCACATTGTTATCCACAATTCTTTGGGATAACCCCGCACCTGCCGGTGTCGCTTGCGCCTTGGGGTTGAGAACCCTGGGGCAACGCGCCATCCGGTTTTGGTGGAACGGGTGTTGGGCACATTTCACGCCGCCCAGCTTCCATGGCTCGGCCCCTGGTAGGCGTTGTTCCACCGTTTACCATGCTGGTCGTTGCCAGCCCCCCGAACCCCCTTCCAACACCGAGGTTTTCATCTTGCTCAGCATTGTTGAAGCCGCAGGCTGGCCCATCTGGCCGCTGATTGCCTGCTCCATCGCAGCCCTGGCCATCATCCTCGAACGGTTGTCTTCGTTGCGAAACGCCAAAGTGATTCCGCCACGCCTGCTGGAAGAGGCCATGGCGGTATCGGTAAGCTCCATTCCGTCCCCCGACACCATCGACAAACTCGAGCGCAATTCGCCGTTGGGCATGGTTCTGGCTGCTGGCTTTCGTGCCGTGCGCAGGCCGCATGCCACGGCGGAAAGCTTGCGCGAAGATCTGGAAAACAGCGGCCGCGCCGTGATGCACAGCCTGCAGCGCTACCTCAATGCCCTGGGCACCGTGGCCTCGTCCGCACCGTTGCTGGGGTTGCTCGGAACCGTGGTCGGCCTGATCGAGATTTTCGGCTCGCAAACCGGCGGCAGCACCAACCCGACGCTGCTGGCGCATGGCATCTCGGTGGCGCTTTACAACACGGCATTCGGGCTCATCATTGCCGTGCCATCCCTCATGTTCTACCGCTACTTCCGTGGCCGGGTGGACGACTTCGGCATCGAACTGGAACAGGCCGCACGCAGGTTGGCCACGCATCTGCAGCCCCAACTCGAAGCCGCGGCGCGGACATCGCCCTGATGCCGGGCAGGAGCCTCCATGAACTTCCAGCGCCCGCGGCCTGAAGAGCCGGAAATCAACCTCATTCCATTGATCGACGTGCTGCTGGTGATCCTGATTTTTCTGATGATCACCACCACCTACTCGAAGTACACCGAGCTCAAGATCAACCTGCCCACGGCGAATGCGCCCAAAGCCGAGCACTACCCGCATGAGATCGTGGTTGCCGTCAGCAGCGACGGCACCTATGCCGTCAACCGTCATGTCCTCCCCAGCCGCAGCGTGGCGGATCTGGCCAGCTCGCTGACGCAGGCGGCCAAGGGCAATGCCAACACCATGGTCGTGATCAGTGCCGACGCGCAAAGCACCCAGCAGTCCGTCATCAACGTCATGGAAGCCGCGCGCGTGGCCGGCCTGAGCCAGCTCACGTTCGCCACCCAACGTTCGCCAGGCTCGTGATTCCTCAGCGGCCTTCAGCCCGCACCGCGGGGCAAGCTGCCTCGGGCTGGCCGGCCTGGTGGCTGCAGCGCCGCTGGCAAGCCTGGCTGCTGCTTCCCCTCTCCGGGTTGTTTGGCGCCTTGGCCGCGCTGCGGCGGCTGGCTTATCAACACGGCTGGAGGCAGGCCTGGCGCGCCCCGCTGCCCGTCATCGTGGTGGGTAACGTGACCGTCGGTGGAACTGGTAAGACACCGCTGGTGCTGGCCATCGCGCAGCACCTGAGCCGCTTGGGCTGGAAGCCCGGCATCGTCTCGCGCGGCCACGGCCGCGAGGACATGGGACATGAACCGCTGCAAGTCGAGCCGGATGCCGACCCGGCCACAACCGGCGACGAACCCTTGCTGCTGCGCCGGCTCGCGGCCTGCCCGGTCTGGGTTGGACGCCGTCGGGAAGCGGCGGCACAAGCCCTGCTGCGCGCCCACCCCGAGGTGGACGTCCTGCTCAGTGACGACGGCCTGCAGCATCTGGCGCTGGCGCGTGACGTCGAGCTGGTGGTGACGGATCTGCGCGGCCCTGGCAACGGTTGGCTGTTGCCAGCCGGCCCCTTGCGCGAACCCTGGAATCGCCCGCGCGACGCCACGCTTGGCCCATCTTCCAGCCTCGCCAGCCTGGCCAGCGCCTCACTTGCCACGCCCTGCTTCGTCTTCGATCGCAAGCTCGGCATGGTGCGCCAGCTTGCCACTGGCGAGCGACTCAGTCTGAACGCCTTCCTGTTGCGCCATGCCGGGCAAGCCCTGGCAGCTGCGGCCGGCATCGGCCACCCAGAACAGTTTTTCGACATGCTGCGCTTGGCGGGCGCGACCTTGCCGACCACGCTGGCGTTGCCCGACCACCACAGCTTCGACACCGATCCGTTCCGTCAGATCGAGGCTGCAGCCCTACTCATCACGGAAAAGGACGCCCTAAAATGCAAGCCTTCGTTCTCCCGCCTGGACCGGCTCTGGGCAGTCGAACTGCTGCTTGAAGTCGACCCTGCTTTTTTCCCCTGGCTGCTTGCGCGATTGCCCGCGCGTCCGGATCGCCCCCATGGATTCACGCCTGCTTGACCTCCTGGTTTGCCCTGTCTGCAAGGGACCGCTGAACTACGACCGACCCGCACAGGAATTGATTTGCCCGCGTGACCGGCTGGCCTTCCCGGTGCGCGACGGCATCCCGGTGATGCTGGTTGAGCAGGCACGCGACCAGGATCTCAGCCGCGACAGTCCGGCCAACAGCAGCCCACCCGCCTCTCCCCCGGGCGAGCCGACGCAGAGCCGCGGCGCATGACCGCCCTGGACTTCACCGTTCTCATCCCCGCGCGCCGCGCTTCAACCCGCCTGCCCGACAAGCCGCTCGCCGACATCGCCGGCCTGCCCATGGTGGTGCACGTTGCCCAGCGGGCGCAGCGCAGCGGTGCAAGCCGCGTGGCCGTCGCCACGGACGATGCGCAGATTGCAGCCATCTGCGCCAGCCACGGCATCGAGGCGCTGCTCACCCGCGCCGACCACGCCAGCGGCACCGACCGCATCGCCGAAGCGGCCCGTCAACTCCACCTGCCCGCGGCCGCCATCATGGTCAACGTGCAGGGCGACGAGCCGCTGATCGACCCTGCCCTCATCCGCGCCTGCGCACAATGCCTCGCCGATGACGCGCAAGCCGCCATCGCAACGGCGGCGCATCCCATTCACGACGCGGCCGATGCGTTCAATCCGAATGTGGTCAAGGTCGTGCTCGACGCTCGCGATCATGCACTGCTGTTCTCGCGCGCCCCCATTCCCTGGCACCGTGATGCCTTCGCAACCGGCGGCACGCGCACGCCTTGGGCAACGTCGGCTGCGCTCCCCAGCCTGCCGCCAGGACTTCCCGTCCTGCGGCATGTCGGCCTCTACGCCTACCGCATGCAAGCCCTGCAAGAATTTGCCGCCTTGCCCCCCTGCCCACTGGAGCAGGCCGAGGCCCTGGAACAGCTGCGCGCACTCTGGCATGGCTGGTGCATCGCGGTGCTGCGCGTGGACTCGGCACCGGCGCCCGGAGTCGACACACCGGAAGATCTGGCCCGCGTACGCCGGCTGATGCAGGCTTGGCCCTAGCGCCTTCGGTCGAGACGTCGAGATCAACGGCTCTCAAGGAAACGCAGGGCCGCCCCAAGTTTCCTTGACCCCCACGGGGGGCGGGCCGGCGAGCCGACCCTGGGGGCGCTCGATAGGCGCCGAAAGCTTGAAATCGTGCGTGATCAGGCGGCACGATGCGATGCGAACCCGGCCCGAGACGTCAGCCTGTTGTTGGGCTCGCGTGCTATTCTGAAAAGCTGTTCCCGAGCCTCTTTCCCATGACAAAAAAGCAGGAGTTTTCATGCGTTTAATCTTGCTGGGCGCACCCGGCGCCGGCAAAGGCACACAGGCTGCCAACATCTGCGCGCGCTACGACATTCCCCAGATTTCCACCGGCGACATGCTTCGCGCCGCGGTCAAAGCCGGCACCCCGCTGGGCCAGCAGGCCAAGGTCGTGATGGATTCGGGCGCGCTGGTGTCGGACGACATCATCATTGGCCTGGTGCGCGACCGCCTGCTGCAACCCGATTGCGCGCGCGGCTTCCTGTTCGACGGCTTTCCCCGCACCATCGCCCAGGCCGACGCGCTGAGGACAGCCGGTGTGCACATCGACGTCGTGCTGGAGTTCGACGTGCCCGACGAAGATATCGTCGAGCGCCTGAGCGGGCGCCGCGTGCACCCGGCCTCCGGCCGTGTCTATCATGTGCGCTACAACCCGCCCAAGGTGACTGGGAAGGATGACGTCACCGGCGAAGACCTGGTGCTGCGCGACGACGACCGGGAAGACACCGTGCGCAAGCGTCTGGCCGTTTACCGCGCCCAGACCAGGCCGCTGGTGGATTACTACACGCGCTGGGCGCAGAGCGGCGATGCGCAAGCCCCCAGGCTGGCCAAGATCTCCGGCGTAGGCTCGGTGGACGAAGTCAGCCAGCGCATTTTCGCTGCACTGGGCTGAGAGGGTGTGAACAAATCCACCATGCCCGCTCATCCCGCCCAAACGGCCCCACTCGGCGTTGCCAATGCGCGCCGTGCCGTCAGGCACGGCTGTGCTTGGCGCCTTGATTGGAACCGTTTGGGCGCCCTGCTCGGCCACGCCGGATTCATTCACACCCTCTGAGCCGAGCCAAAACGAGCGACTGGAAACCTAGAGCCATGCACATCGCCCAACAAGCTTTCATCGTCACCGGCGGCGCCTCGGGCCTGGGCGCTGCCACCGCACGTCGTCTGGCTGCTGCCGGCGGCAAGGTGTTGATCGCCGATGTGCAAGATGAAGCCGGCCAGGCCGTCGCGCAAGAACTCGGCGGGCGCTATGTGCACTGCGACGTGACCCGTGAGGCCGATGCGCAAACTGCCGTGGCCCAGGCGCTGGAACTCGGTCCCCTGCGCGGACTGGTCAACTGCGCGGGGATCGCCCCCGCAACGCGCACATTGGGCAAGGAAGGCCCGCACCCGCTGGACTCGTTTGCCCGCGCGGTGAACGTCAATCTCATCGGCAGTTTCAACATGGCTCGCCTCGCGGCGGCCGCCATGGCGAAACAGGAGGCGCTGGCCGACGGCGAGCGCGGCGTCATCGTCCACACCGCGTCGGTTGCGGCCTACGACGGCCAGATCGGCCAAACGGCCTACGCGGCCTCCAAGGCCGGCATCGTCGGCATGACCCTGCCGATGGCACGCGACCTGGCGCGCGATGGCATTCGCGTCATGACCATCGCCCCCGGCATTTTCGAGACGCCCATGCTCATGGGCATGCCCGAAGCGGTGCGCCTCGCCCTCGGCGCAGCCGTGCCTTTTCCTTCTCGACTCGGGCGACCCGATGAATTCGCCCAACTGGTCGAGGCCATCGTCACCAACCCCATGCTCAACGGCGAAACCATCCGCCTGGATGGCGCCATCCGCATGCAGCCGAAGTAGGCAGAGACATTGCACGCCGGTCTCGGCCGGCGGCCCACCCGCTATCGGCCATGTCCCTGATTCCGCAAGATTTCATCCAGGAACTGCTCGGCCGCACCGATATCGTCGAGGTGGTGGGACGTTCGGTGCAACTGAAAAAAGCCGGCACCAACCACAAGGGTCTGTGCCCGTTTCACAGCGAAAAATCGCCCTCGTTCACCGTCAGTTCCAGCAAACAGTTCTACCACTGCTTCGGCTGCGGCGCCCACGGCACGGCCATCGGCTTCCTGATGGATCACTTGGGCCTGACCTTCCCCGACGCGGTGCGCGAACTGGCCTCGCAGGCGGGCATGACCGTGCCCGAAGCGCCGCAGGATCCCCAGCAAGCGCAGCATGTGCGCGAGCAGCGCAGCCTGAAGCAAAGCCTGCAAGACGTGCTGGAGCAAGCCAACCGTTTCTACCGCGACCAACTGCGCGACTCCAAGCGTGCCGTGTCCTATCTCAAAGGACGGGGCCTGAGCGGCCCAATAGCCGGCCATTTCGGTCTGGGCTATGCGCCGGACGACTGGCAGGGCTTGGCCCGGGTGTTTCCCAACTACGAAGCCGACCCCCTGGTGCAGGCCGGACTGGTGGTGGCGCGCGACGACCAGGGCGAGACCATCGAGCCCGGTGCGCTGGAGGGCCAGGCGGTCACGCGGCGCTATGACCGCCTGCGCGACCGCATCACCTTCCCCATCCGCAACACGCAGGGCGAACTCATCGGCTTCGGCGGACGCATCCTCGACCAGGGCGAGCCCAAATACCTGAATTCACCCGAAACCCTGCTGTTTCACAAGGGCGAGGAGTTGTATGGGCTGTTCGAGGGACGTGCAGCCATCCAGCGCCAGGGTTATGCCCTGGTCGTCGAGGGTTATCTGGACGTCATCGCCCTGGCCCAGCATGGCGTGGGCAATGCCGTGGCCACGCTCGGCACGGCCTGCACCGCCGAGCATGTGAAAAAACTGTTCCGCCACTGCGGGCAAATCGTGTTCAGTTTCGATGGCGATACCGCCGGGCAAAAAGCTGCCGTGCGTGCGCTGGAGGCCGCGCTGCCCGCGCTGGGTGATGAACGCTCGGTCAAGTTCCTGTTCCTGCCGCCGGAGCACGACCCGGACACCTTCGTGCGGGAACACGGCGCCGATGCCTTCGAGCGCGAAGTGGGCCGCGCCCAGCCGCTCTCGGTGTTTCTGCTCGACACCCTGGGCTCCGGGCTCGCCATGAGCACGGCCGAGGGACGCGCGCAGGCCATCGCCCGCGCCCGCCCGCTGCTGGCGCTGCTGCCGGATTCGGCACTCAAGTCGCAGATCCTCGGTGAGTTCGCCAAAAGAGTCGAGATGCCGTTGGCAGAACTGCGCCCGGCCCTGGCCTTGCCCGAGCGCCATGCCGGCACGGGCAAGGCCACGCGCCAGGAGAACGAACGCCGACCCGAACGCCGCTCCAGCATGGCCACCCAACGCGCCAGCCGCCTTGCAGGCCTGCGCACCGATCATGCACAAACGGCCATGCGCATCCTGTTGGCGCAACCCGAACTCTGGAGCACGTTGAGTTCATCTCAGCACGAGTTGCTGATGCAAGATGGCAGCAGCACCCAGGCGCTCGCAAGCTGGCTCGAAGCCCAACTCGACGCTTATCCCGACTTGAGCGCTTCGGCCTTGTGGGAAGGGCTGCGGCTGGCCGGGCTGCTCGATCAGGTTCAATCGATGGGGGCCGCCGATGGGCTCGATGCCGAGCCTGCCAGTGTGCAGCAAGACCTCATGGGCGCGTTGCGTTGGGTCGAACTGGAACGCATCCGCCAGCGCCAGGAAGAACTCAGCCGCGACGGGTTGATCGACGAGGCATCCAGGGCCGAATTTCGCAGTCTGTTGAGCCGCCGCCGCGAACTAGGGTGAAGGCGCGGACCCGGGGCGAACGATTGCCGTCCGATTCAGTCGAACAACACAAAGCCTGCTCCGCAAGCGCCTATTTGTCCTTGCAGGCTTGAAATATCGACCTCCTGACTATAATTAAATGTTTTTCCGCGAATTCCCCATCGGGCCTACCCAAACAGGGTTGATGCGGGTGTTGTTCCATGCGCTCGCAGCCAATTTCGGCCTGAATTTTGCTTGCAACAGCAATTGGGGACGCCGCGGAGACCGCACTGCACGGAAAACTGCAGAACATGAGAGCGTTGTGGGGGCTTCGCGGGGCGAGTTGCGCGCATCGCGGTCGGCACGGGTTCGTTGCCTCCCCATGACACCGCCCATGCGCACGAAGTCCAACCGAGGAGCTTGAACATGATCCAACCCAAGTCTGCACCTTCCAAAGCCAAGGCACAGGCTGGTTCAAGCAAAACCAAGGCCTCGGCTTCGGCCGGCTTGGCTTCCAAAGCCCCGGCCCAGACTGCGCGCACGACACCCGCCGCGAAGCCCGCTTCAGCCAGTCGCAAGGCCTCGGCGTCATCCTCACACAAGCCTCAAGACATGCCCACCAAAAAGCCCGTTTCCACCGCCCCCCAGAAAACCACGACCAGCAAGGCCGCCAAGGTGGTTGAACCTGTCGCCACCAAGGCCCCCGCCACGCCGAATGCAGCGGCTCTGGCGAAGCTTGCTGAACGCGGCGCCGCCAAGGCGAAGGCTGCGGCCGCGCTGGCGGCGAGCAAACCGCAATCCAAGGCCGACAAGAAAAACCTTCCGGGCGACGATTTCCGCGCCCACATGCCCGATGACGCGGACGACGGTGCCACGCCTTCCGCCCCCATGCCGCGTGGCCGCCGGCCCTCGCGCGCCAAGGAAAAGCAACTGCTGAAGGAATTCGGCTATGACGATTCGAACGTCACCGAAGAGGAACTGGGCCGCCGCCGCCAGCGCCTGAAGAACCTCATCAAGCTCGGCAAGACCCGCGGCTTCCTGACCTACGGCGAAATCAACGATCACCTGCCCGACAATCTGGCCGACCCGGATCTGCTGGAAACCATCATCAGCATGCTCAACGACATGGGCATCGCGGTGTACGAACAAGCGCCGGACGCCCAGACCCTGCTGCTCAACCAGCACGGCCCGACCGCCTCCAGCGAGGAAGAGGCCGAAGAGGAAGCCGAGGCCGCGCTCTCCTCGGTGGATTCGGAATTCGGCCGCACCACCGACCCGGTGCGCATGTATATGCGTGAAATGGGCACGGTCGAGCTGCTCACACGCGAGGGCGAGATCGTCATCGCCAAGCGCATCGAGGAAGGCCTGCGCAAGATGATGCTGGCGATCTCCGCTTCGCCCGCCACCGTGGCCGAAATTCTCGCCATGGCAGCGCGCATCGCGGGCAACCAGTTGCCGGTGGATGAAGTGGTCGACGGCATGGTGTCCGACGACGAGTCGGACGATTACGTTGCCGAGGAAGACGTGGACTTCGCCCTGGCCGACGAGGCCGAAGAGGACGACGAGGAGGCCGCCGCCGCCGCCAGTTCCGTGAAACTGGAGGAGCTCAAGGCCAAAGCCCTGGAGCGTTTTGCCCAGGTGCACGATGCCTTCATGAAGATGCGCCGCTCCTACGACAAGGACGGCTACCGCTCGCCCTCATACCTGAAAGCACAGGATCAGATTTCCAAGAATCTGATGGAAGTGCGTTTCACCGCGCGCACCGTCGAGAAGCTGTGCGACCTGCTGCGCAGCCAGGTTGACGAAGTACGCCGCCACGAACGCGAAATTCGCCGCATCGTCGTCGACCGTTGCGGCATGCCGCAGGAGGAGTTCATCAAATCGTTCCCTGGTCACCAGCTCGATCTGAAATGGGCCGAGAAGCTGGCGGCGTCGAACAAGCCGTATGCCCCCATCCTGGCGCGCAACCTGCCGTCCGTGCAGGAGTTGCAGCAACGCCTGATCGACACCCAGACCCGCGTGGTCGTGCCGCTGCAGGACTTCAAGGACATCAACGCCCAGATGAGCCGTGGCGAGCAGGAAGCGCGCGAAGCCAAGCGCGAAATGATCGAGGCCAATCTGCGCCTGGTCATTTCCATTGCCAAGAAGTACACCAACCGCGGCCTGCAATTCCTCGACCTGATCCAGGAAGGCAACGTCGGCTTGATGAAGGCGGTGGACAAGTTCGAATACCGCCGTGGCTACAAATTCTCCACCTACGCGACGTGGTGGATCCGCCAGGCCATCACCCGCTCGATCGCCGATCAGGCCCGCACCATCCGCATCCCGGTGCACATGATCGAGACCATCAACAAGGTCAACCGCATCTCGCGCCAGTACCTGCAGGAAACCGGCACCGAGCCGGATGCCGCGATGCTGGCCGAGAAGATGGAGATGCCGGAAGACAAGGTGCGCAAGATCATGAAAATCGCCAAGGAGCCGATCTCGATGGAAACACCCATCGGCGACGATGACGACTCCCACCTTGGCGATTTCATCGAAGACACCGGCATGCTGGCGCCCACCGATGCGGCGCTGCAGGCCAGCTTGCGCGAAGTGGTCAAGGACATTCTCGACTCCCTCACGCCGCGCGAAGCCAAGGTGCTGCGCATGCGTTTTGGCATCGAGATGGCCAACGACCACACGCTGGAAGAAGTTGGCAAGCAGTTCGACGTGACCCGCGAGCGCATCCGCCAGATCGAGGCCAAGGCCCTGCGCAAGCTCAAGCATCCGACCCGCTCGGACAAGCTGCGCAGCTTCCTCGACTCGCTCTGATGGCCCCTGCCCCATGAAAAAGCCCGGCATGTCCGGGCTTTTTCATGGGAATCCCGCGCCGCGGCCGGCCCCTCTTTTCGCCCAAGCTTGCGGCGTGCGAAATTCGGTCATTCCACGCTAGACTCGCGGCTATGTCGAATTTGCGCAAACCCGTCGTTCGCACAGTCGTATTTGCCGACGTTGTCGGTAGTACCGGGCTTTACAAATCACTGGGTGATGCCGTTGCGGCGAGGCTCATGACCAGCGTGACCGATGCCATGTCGACCGCCGTGAGCCAATTCCATGGCCAGGTCGTCAAGACCCTGGGTGACGGCGTCCTCGCCGTGTTCGACAACAACGCCGAGGCGGTGCACGCCTGCAGCGAGGTGCAGCGAACCCTGGCCAACTGGGGCCATACCGGCAAGACTCCGATCGCCGTTCCACTGAAAATCGGCTTGTCGCGCGGCCCGGTGGTCCTGACGCCAGGCGACTGTTTCGGCGATGCCGTGAATGCCGCCGCACGCCTTTCCGACTCGGCTGGCGGCGGGCAAATTCTGGTGAACGATGCCGTGATGGAAGGCCTGCCGCTGGAGCTGCTGGCGCGGCTTCGCAGCCTGGGCGCCATCTTCTTGCGTGGTTACGACGTGCCTGTGCCAGTGCACCAGATCGAATGGGACACCACCTGGCAGAACAGCCAGACATTGCCGCACCAGCCCACCGTCCTGTCTGCCGTCACCCAGCGGCTCAATCTGTGCTGGCTCGACACCGCCCAGGACTTCAGCCCCGAACAAAGCCCCATCCACATCGGCCGCACGCAAGCGGCGGAGTTTGCCGTCAACGACATTCGCGTCTCTCGTCAGCATGCGCGCATCGAGTGGCGCGGCAGCTATTTCATGCTCACCGACCTATCCAGCAATGGGACCTGGGTGCGTTACAGCGGCCAGGACAACGTGCTCGCCCTGCGCCGCAACGAATGCGTGCTGCACGGGCAAGGTGAAATCTGCCTGGGCGCCAAGCCGACCGATCCGACGGCGCCCACCGTGCTGTTCCAGCTTCACGACTCCTGATTTCGACGCTTTGCCTTCCATGCAGCAACCCGTCGCAGACCGCCAGTACACCCATGGCGCGGAACCCGGCATGGCCGTGCTCCTGCTGAATCTGGGTACGCCCGACGCCCCCACAGCCCCTGCCCTGCGCCGTTACCTGCGCGAATTCCTCAGCGACCAGCGCGTCGTCGAAATTCCGCGCGCCCTCTGGCTCCCGCTGCTGAACGGCATCATCCTGCCGCTGCGCGCACCCAAGTCAGCGGCCAAATACGCCAGCATCTGGCAGGCTGACGGCTCGCCGCTGGCCAGCGGCACCGCAGCACTGGCACGGGGCATGCAAGCCAGCCTGGCCGCGAAGGGGCACCAGGTCATCGTCCGTCATGCCATGCGCTACGGCAACCCGGCCACGACGGCAGTGCTCGACGAACTGCACGCGCAAGGCGTCACGCGCCTGCTGCTCGTGCCACTGTATCCGCAATACAGCGCCGCCACCACCGCCTCGTCGCTCGATGCCGTCATGGCCTGGCTGCGTCGTGCCCGTCGCCAACCGGAACTCCGCACCCTGCGCAACTATGCCGATGATTCCGGCTACATCACGGCCCTGGCAAGAAAAATTCAGCGCCATTGGGCCGAACATGGTCGAGCCGAACAATTGATCATGAGTTTTCACGGCATGCCACAGCGCACCCTCAAGCTCGGCGACCCCTACCACTGCGAATGCCACAAGACCAGCCGACTCTTGGGCCAGGCCCTGGGGCTGGATGCAAGCCAGTACAAGGTCACGTTCCAGTCGCGCTTCGGCAAGCAGGCCTGGCTGCAACCGTATACCGAGCCCACGCTGCGCGCACTCGCAAAAGCCGGAACCCAACGCGTGGATGTGGTCTGCCCGGGGTTTGCCGTCGACTGCCTGGAAACACTCGAAGAAATTGCCGTGGAGGGCAAGCAGGCTTTCCTCTCCAGCGGTGGTGGCGAATACCACTACATCCCCTGCCTGAACGCCGATCCAGGCTGGGTCGAAGCCTTCTCCGGTTTGATCGAAACCCATCTGCAGGGCTGGCCTACCCGCCGAACCGTTGACGCGGCACAGCGCAACGCCAGCCGCGACCGCGCCAAAGCCATGGGTGCGGACAACGTCTGAGCAAGGTCGCGCACGCAAGGTTTGCGCGGTACATGACAGCGCCTTGGAAGGTTCCACGCCAGTCCGGGTAGCCCTTGCCTAGAATGCGTCCTTTCTTTTTGAACGATTGCGCGCAGATTGCCGAAGATTGCTTGGCGTCTCGACATCCGCCAAGCCCCGTGCCGTTCCCCATGTTCCGCCGCCTGCCAGACTGGGCCCTTGATGCGCTGGTGCTGCTCATGGCCGCCCTGTGCCTGTTCTGGGGGTTGGGCGGGCCGCCGATTCGCGACAACAACGAAGCGCTGTACGCCGACATCGCCTGGGCCATGGCGCGCGGCGGCTCCTGGATCATCCCGCATCTGGACGGCGTGCCCTACATCGAGAAGCCCCCGCTGCTGTACTGGCTCATGGCCCTGAGCTTCAAGGCCTTCGGCGTCGGCGCCTGGCAAGCGCGCCTGCCCGACGCCCTGGCCGCCTGGCTGCTGAGCGCGGGCTGCATCGCCTACGGCCGCCATCTCGGCGCCCCACTGGGTGGGCGCTTCGCCGCCCTGGTCAGCGGCACCGCGCTGGGCCTCGTGCTGATCGCCCGCACCATCCTGTTCGACCCCCTCATGCTGCTGTTCTGGCTCAGCGCCCTGGCCCTGACGGTGCTGGGCGTGCACCAGCGCCGCCGCCTGTGGCTGCGCGCCGCCGCCGTGCCCCTGGCCCTGGCCACCCTCACCAAAGGCCCCGAGGCGCTGCTGCTGCTGGGGCTCATCGCCGTGCTGCAGCTGCTGTTCGCCCCCGGCGCCTGGACGCGCGCGGCGCTGCTGCGCTTTTATCTCGACCCCTGGGCCATCGCCCTGTTCGTGCTGCTGGCCGCCCCCTGGCATCTGGCCGCCCTGCGCGCGCAGCCCGGCTTCGCCTGGTTCTTCTTCATCAACGAGACCATCATGCGCTTTCTCGGCCGGCGCATCCCCGATGACTACCACGCCGGCCCCTGGTGGTATTACGGCCCCAAGCTGCTGATCGGGTTTTTCCAGTGGAGCGCGCTCCTGGCGCTGCTGGCCTGGCGCAGCCCATGGCTGCCACGCCCGCAGGGGCCGAGCCCGGCGGCCGATGCCACCTCCCGGACCGCCCCCCATCATGCCACCCCCGCGCAGGCCAGCGCCACAGCGCGCTGGGCGCGCAATGCCGCCGTGGTGCTCACCGTGTTCTTCTCCATGGCCGGCAACAAGGGGGCGTACTACCTGCTGCCGGTGGTGCCGCTGGTGGCCTGGTGGCTGGGGGTGAAGCTGCAACTGGCGGCGGACCAGGGGGCGCTGCCCCGTGTGCTGCCCTGGCTGGGCTGGGGTGCGGCGCTGTTCGGCCTGTTCGCCGCGGCGCTGGGGGGGGTGAGCCTGACGCCCGGGGTGCACGCCTATTGGCGGCAGATCGGCTTGCCGCAGGCGCAATTCGCGCTGCTGCCGGCGCTCATCGGCGGCGTGGCGCTGCTGGGGCTGCTGGCGGGCGCTCTCCTGGCGGCCGGGCGCTTGCACGCCGGGCTGCTGGCCTTGGGCCTGGCCGGGGTGGTGATGGTGGGCTTTGCCACCCAGCTGGACATCGCCAAGACCGCGGACACCTCGCAGAAGCATGTGGCCGCGGCCATCCACGCGGCGCTGCCGGGCGGGGCGGCGATGTTCTCCTGGCAGACCTTCGAGGACCATGATGCCTCGCTGCTGCTGTACGGCTTTCGTCCGCTGCGGGTGATCGACAGCACCAGCGCGGATCTGTGGTTCGGCTGCCGCCATGCGCCGCAGGCTGCGATCTGCGTGGGACCGCAGGCGCTGGAGCAGGCGCGCGCCCAGGGCCGGGCGGTGGCGGTGTGGGTGGCCCGCAGCCGACTCCCCAGCTTCTTGCACACCGGCCTGGCACAGGGCCTGCTGCGCTTGAACTTCCGCAACAGCGTGGTGTTCTACAGCCAGGGGGCAAGCCAGAAGATGCCGCATGCGAGCCCCACCGAGAATTCTCACGCCAACTGATGCCACCATCAACCGGCACCATCAACCGCCCCAATCTTGCAGGATTTTGAAACCCATGAAGACCCTCATGCGCAACATTGCAGAAACATTCAATGTCTATGGTGCCCGGATGCGCCAAGTNTCCCAGACGGGCCGACTCCACGGCGCCACTGCCGGAAAATCCGAGTCCTCTGCCTTGAATTCGGCCCGCTTGCCCTCAAATCCTGCGCAGATTTGCATTTTTTCGGTCCAAGCCCAACTCACCTGCCCATATCTCCATGTCGTCAGCCGAACAACCCACCACACCCCAGCCCGTCGATCTCCAGGCTGCAGACTCGCCTCAAGACGAAGCGCCTGACGCACTCGAGCAAGCCCTGAAAATCGCCCAGGATGAACTCGACACGCTGAAAGATCAATTCCTGCGCGCCAAGGCCGAGGCTGAAAACACCCGGCGTCGTGCCGAAGAGGAAACCGCGAAGGCGCGCAAATTCGCCGTGGAAGCCATGGCGCAGGAACTGCTGCCGGTGAAAGACAGCCTGGAAGCTGCGCTGGCCGACACCAGCGGCAGCATCGAGGCGCTGAAGAAAGGCGTGGAACTGACCCTCAGCCAGTTGCGCGGGGCTTTCGAGCGCAGCCGCATTCAGGAAGTGGCCCCGGTCGCCGGCGAGCGCTTCGACCCCAGCCGGCATCAGGCCATCACCACGGTGCCGGCGCAACAAGCCGCCAACACCGTGGTGAACGTGCTGCAAAAGGGCTATGCCCTGGCCGATCGCACCCTGCGGCCGGCGATGGTGACGGTCGCTGCGGCCGCAGGACCGGCTGCAGACATGAATGACAAGCCGGGTGCTTGAATCCCGGGGAAACGGCAGCATTTGATGCACATGAGCGCCGGGCGGCAGCCAATCATCACCACGAGCCGCCACGGCCAGCAAGAAACCAACGACAAACACGGAGTTCGACATGGCAAAAATCATCGGCATCGACCTTGGCACCACCAATTCCTGCGTCGCAGTGATGGAAGGCGGTGCGCCGAAGGTCATTGAAAACAGTGAAGGCGCGCGCACCACGCCGTCCATCGTCGCCTATATGGAAGACGGTGAAATCCTGGTCGGCGCTCCGGCCAAGCGCCAGGCAGTGACCAATCCGCGCAACACGCTGTATGCGGTGAAGCGCCTGATCGGCCGCAAGTTCGAGGAAAAGGAAGTGCAGAAGGACATCGGCATGATGCCCTACAGCATCGTGCGCGCCGACAACGGCGATGCCTGGATCGACGTGCGCAGCAAGAAGCTGGCGCCGCCGCAAATCTCGGCCGAAGTGCTGCGCAAGATGAAAAAGACCGCCGAAGACTACCTCGGCGAAGAAGTGACCGAAGCCGTGATCACCGTGCCGGCCTATTTCAACGACAGCCAGCGCCAGGCCACCAAGGACGCCGGGCGCATTGCCGGGCTGGACGTGAAGCGCATCATCAACGAGCCCACCGCCGCGGCCCTGGCTTTCGGCCTGGACAAGGTCGGCAAGGGCGACCGCAAGATTGCGGTGTACGACCTGGGCGGCGGCACCTTCGACATCTCCATCATCGAAATTGCCGATGTGGACGGCGAAAAGCAGTTCGAAGTGCTGTCCACCAATGGCGACACCTTCCTGGGCGGCGAAGACTTCGACCAGCGCATCATGGATTACATCGTCGCCGAGTTCAAGAAGGAGTCGGGCGTCGATCTGTCCAAGGACGTGCTCGCGCTGCAGCGCTTGAAAGACGCGGCCGAGAAGGCCAAGATCGAGCTGTCCAGCAGCCAGCAGACCGAGATCAACCTGCCCTACATCACCGCCGATGCCAGCGGCCCCAAGCACCTGAGCCTGAAGCTCACGCGCGCCAAGCTCGAAGCCCTGGTGGAAGAACTGATCGAGCGCACCATCGAGCCCTGCCGCAAGGCCATCAAGGACGCGGGCGTGAAGATCGGCGACATTTCCGACGTCATCCTGGTGGGCGGCATGACGCGCATGCCCAAGGTGCAGGACAAGGTGAAGGAGTTCTTCGGCAAGGACCCGCGCAAGGACGTGAACCCGGACGAAGCCGTTGCGGTGGGTGCCGCCATCCAGGGCTCGGTGCTGGCCGGCGACCGCAAGGACGTGCTGCTGCTCGACGTCTCCCCGCTCACCCTGGGGATCGAAACCCTGGGCGGCGTGATGACGCCCATGATCAAGCGCAACACCACCATCCCCACCAAGCACACGCAGGTCTACTCCACGGCCGACGACAACCAGCCGGCCGTGACCATCAAGGTGTTTCAGGGCGAGCGCGAACTGGCCAGCGGCAACAAGCTGCTGGGCGAGTTCAACCTCGAAGGCATTCCGCCGGCCGCCCGCGGCACGCCGCAGATCGAAGTGACGTTCGACATCGACGCCAACGGCATCCTGCACGTCAGCGCCAAAGACAAGGGCACCGGCAAGGAGAACAAGATCACCATCAAGGCCAATTCGGGACTGAGCGAGGACGAGGTGCAGCGCATGGTGCGCGATGCCGAAGTCAATGCCGCCGAAGACCACAAGAAGCGTGAACTGGTGGATGCGCGCAACCAGGCCGACGCCGCCGCGCATGGCGTGCGCAAGTCATTGGCCGAGCATGGCGACAAGCTGGATGCGGGCGAAAAATCCGCCATCGAAGCCGCCTTGAAAGACGTGGACGACGCCATCAAGGGTGACGACAAGGCTGCGATCGAATCCAAGACAGAAGCCCTCATGAGCGCCAGCCAGAAATTGGGCGAGAAAATGTATGCCCAGGATCCGGCGGCCGCGGCCGCGGCCGCTGCGGCTGGCGGCGCCTCGGCCGGTGGCGCCTCGGGCCGCACCGACGACGATACGGTCGTGGACGCCGAGTTCAAGGAAGTCAAAGACGGCAAGGCCTGAGCCGCCGCGCTGGAGAACAGGCATGCCGTTTGCATGCTGATTGCGGGGAGGGTGTCGTCACCCTCCCCTTTTGCGTTTTTCATACGGGATCGTTTCAAGCATGGCCAAACGCGATTTTTACGAAATTCTGGGCGTCCCCCGCGACGCGGACGAAGACGCCCTGAAGAAGGCCTACCGCAAGCTGGCCATGAAATTCCACCCGGACCGCAACGAGGGTGACAAGGCCGCCGAAGAGCATTTCAAGGAGGCCAAGCAGGCCTACGAAACCCTGACCGACCCGCAAAAGCGCGCCACTTACGACCGCTTTGGCCATGCCGGGGTGGACCCTTCCGCCGGTGGCATGGGCGGTGGCGCGGCTGGCGGTTTTGGCGACTTCGGCAGCATTTTCGAGGAGATTTTCGGCGGCGCCGGCAGCCGGCAACGCAGTAGCGGGCAGCAGGTGTATCGCGGCTCGGACCTCAGCTACTCGCTCAGCCTGTCACTGGAAGAAGCCGCGCTCGGGGTGAACAAATCGTTGCGCATCCCATCGTGGGATAACTGCGACACCTGCGGCGGCAGCGGCGCCAAGCCCGGCACCAAGCCCAAGGCCTGCCCGACCTGCAAGGGCAGTGGCGCCACCACGCAGCGCATGGGCCCATTCGCCATGCAGCACACCTGCTCGACCTGCGGCGGCACCGGCAAGATCATCCCCGAGCCCTGCACCACCTGCCACGGCCTGGGGCGCGTCCAGCGGCAGAAAACCCTGGAGGTGCAAATTCCCGCCGGCATCGACACCGGCATGCGCATCCGCTCCAGCGGCAACGGCGAACCGGGTGTGAACGGCGGGCCTTCGGGCGACCTCTACGTTGAAATCCAGATCAAGCCGCACAGCATTTTCGAGCGCGACGGTGACGATCTGCACTGCAAGATTCCGGTCAGCATGACCGCTGCCGCGCTGGGTTCGCGCATCGAGGTACCCACCCTCTCCGGCCCGGCCGAGATCGACCTGCCCGAGGGCACGCAGTCGGGCAAGACCCTGCGCCTGCGCGGCAAGGGAATCAAGGGCATCCACGCCGGCCACCCCGGCGACCTGTACTGCCATATTCAGGTGGAAACACCAGTGAAACTGAGCGAGGAACAGCGCCGCATGCTGGAGCAGCTCGACGAGTCGTTCAAGCGCGGCGGCGACCGCCACTCTCCCGGGGGCAAGACCTGGGGCGACAAGGTCCGGGACTTTTTCAAATAAGTTCGTGCCGCCCCGGTGCGACAATTCGCGCCTTCCCATCCAACGTCCAACAAGCCATCATGGAAGCCGAACAACTCAACGCCCTCTCCGCCCAACTGCGCGACCTGTCCGCGCGCACGCGCTCGCTCCGGGGGTATCTTTGACTACGACGCCAAGTCGGCCCGTCTGAGGGAGGTCAGCGCCGCGCTGGAAGACCCCAAGGTCTGGGACGACCCCAAGCGCGCGCAGGAGCTGGGCAAGGAAAACCGCGGGCTGGAAGCCGTGGTGCTGGAGATCGAGCGCATCGAGCGTGAACTGGCGGACGAGCAGGAGCTGTTCGAGCTGTCGCGCGACGAGGGCGACGACGCAACCCTGCTGTCGATCGAAGCCGATGTGCAAGCCACCGCCAAGCGCGTGGAAGACATGGAATTCCGCCGCATGTTCTCCAACCCGATGGACCCCGGCAACTGCTTCATCGACATTCAGGCCGGCGCCGGCGGCACCGAAGCCTGCGACTGGGCTTCCATGCTGCTGCGCCAATACCTGCGCTACAGCGAGCGCCAGGGCTTCAGGGTCGAGGTGCTGGAAGAATCCGCCGGCGACGTTGCCGGGGTGAAGAGCGCCTCCATCAAGGTGGAAGGCGATTACGCCTACGGCAAGTTGCGGACCGAAACCGGCGTGCACCGGCTGGTGCGCAAAAGCCCGTTCGACTCCTCCGGCGGGCGCCACACCAGCTTCGCCAGCGTGTTCATCTACCCCGAGGTGGATGACTCGATCGAGATCGACATCAACCCGGCCGATGTCCGCATCGACACCTTCCGCGCCAGCGGCGCCGGCGGCCAGCACATCAACAAGACCGATTCGGCGGTGCGCATCACCCATGTGCCCACCGGCATCGTCGTGCAATGCCAGAACGACCGCTCGCAGCACAAGAACCGTGCCGAGGCCTGGGCCATGCTGCGCTCGCGCCTGTTCGAGCACGAGCTGCGCAAGCGCCAGGCCGAACAGCAAAAGCTGGAAGACAGCAAGAGCGACGTCGGCTGGGGCCACCAGATTCGCAGCTATGTGCTAGACCAGAGCCGCATCAAGGACCTGCGCACCGGGGTGGAAATCTCCAACACCCAGAAGGTGCTCGACGGCGACCTCGACGACTTCATCTCCGCCAGCCTGAAACAAGGGCTGTGAGCCCGTCGCGCCGTTTTCAGCCGCCCTCGCCCCAGCGTCCCAAAGCATCAACCGGATGACCGCCATGCGCACCGACCAAGCTCCCGTGATCTCCCGCCTGCAGTACGCCAAACCGGCCTATGCCATCGACCAGGTCACGCTGGAATTCGACCTCGACCCCGATCGCACCCGGGTGAAAAACCGCATGCAGCTGCGCCGCCTGGCCGACGCCTCGGCCGACGCGCCGCTGCTGCTCGACGGCGAGGACCTGACGCTGCAATCGCTCACCGTGGACGGCAAGGCCTGGGTCTACGCCGCAACCGACGGCGGCATCCGGCTGGACAAGCTGCCAGACGCCTTTCAGCTCGACATCGTCACCGCCTGCTCCCCGCGCGCCAATACGCGCTTGTCGGGCCTGTACCTGTCGGGCGATGCCTTCTTCACCCAATGCGAGGCCGAGGGCTTTCGCCGCATCACCTACTGGCCCGACCGTCCGGACGTGATGAGCCGTTTCACCGTGGTGCTGCGCGCCGACAAGGCCAAGTACCCGGTGCTGCTGTCCAATGGCAACCTCAAAAGCCAGCGCCCGCTCGACGATGGCCGCATGGAAGCGGTGTGGGAAGACCCCTTCCCCAAGCCCAGCTATCTGTTCGCGCTGGTGGCCGGGCGCTTGGTGTGCCGCGAGCAGCGCATCCGGGCTGCCGATGGCCGCGAGCATCTGCTGCAGGTGTATGTGCGCGAGGGCGACCTGGACAAGACCGAGCACGCCATGCAGTCCCTGGTGCATTCGGTGGCCTGGGACGAGCAGCGCTTCGGCCTGAGCCTGGACCTCGACCGCTTCATGATCGTCGCCGTGAGCGACTTCAATATGGGCGCGATGGAGAACAAGGGCCTCAACGTCTTCAACACCAAGTACGTGCTGGCCAACCCCGCCACCGCCACCGATGCCGATTACATGAACATCGAGTCGGTGATCGGCCACGAGTATTTCCACAACTGGACCGGCAACCGCATCACCTGCCGCGACTGGTTTCAGCTCAGCCTGAAGGAAGGCCTCACCGTGTTCCGCGATCAGGAATTCAGCCAGGATCTGGCGGCGCAAAGCGGCGGCGAATCGGCACGCGCGGTCAAGCGCATCGAAGACGTGCGTGGCCTGCGCGCGGTGCAGTTCCCCGAGGACGCCGGCCCCATGGCCCACCCGGTGCGGCCCGACAGCTATGTCGCCATCGACAACTTCTACACCCCCACGGTCTACGAAAAAGGGGCCGAAGTCGTGCGCATGATGCAAACGCTCGTCGGCCGCGCCGGCTTCGCTGCCGGCATGAAGCTCTACTTCGCCCGCCACGACGGCCAGGCCGTGACCTGCGACGACTTCCTCGCCGCCATGGCCGACGCCAACCCCGGCTCGGCGCTCGAGACGCACCGTGCCCAGTTCAGCCTGTGGTACGCCCAGGCTGGCACGCCGCGCCTGCGCGCCGCCGGCCAGTATGACGCCGCCGCCCGCAGCTACACCCTCAGCTTGACGCAGGCCTGCCCCGCCACACCCGGCCAGCCTGAGAAGCAGGCGCAAATCATTCCCTTGCGCCTGGGCCTCTTGGCCCGCAGTGGCGAGGCGCTGAGCTTCAGCGTGGAAGCCGGCGCGCGCGGCACCGATGCCCTGCTCGTGCTCACCCAGCCGCAGCAGAGCTTCGTGCTGCACGAGGTGGATGCCGAACCCATCCCTTCGCTGCTGCGCGGCTTCTCCGCTCCGGTGCTGCTGGACGACGGCCTGAGCGACGCTGACCGTCTGGTGCTGCTGGCCCACGACACCGACCCCTTCAACCGCTGGGAAGCGGCGCAGCGCCTGGCCCTGGCCCGCCTGCTGCCCGCCGTGCAGGACGGTGGCCTCAAGCTTGACGCCACCTACCTCGACGCCCTGCGTGGCGTGTTGCACGACACCGGGCTCGATCCCGCGTTCAAGGATCTCGTGCTCACGCTGCCCAGCGAAGGCTATATCGCCGAGCAACTCGGCCAGATCGATCCCGCCCGCATCCATCAAACCCGTCAGACCATGCGCCTGGCCCTGGCGCAGCAACTGCAAGCCGACTGGGAGCAGACTTGGCATGCCCTTGCGCCTACGGGCGGCTACACCCCCGACTTCGCCGGCGCCGGCCGGCGCGGTTTGCGCAACCTCGCCCTGTCCTACCTCAGCCTCACGGGCGACGCGGTGTGGCAAGGGCGCGCCTACCAGTTGGTGAAGGATGCGGACAATATGACCGACCGCTTCGACGCCCTCGCTGCCCTGGTGGGCTGCCGCGCCGAGTTGGCCCAGGCTGCGCTGGAACGCTTTGCCGCGCAGTTCGCGCACGAGCCGCTGGTGATGGACAAATGGTTCGCGCTGCAGGCCACCGCGCCGGGGGTCGAGGTCAGCGCCATCCGCACCCTGATGCAGCGCCCCGACTTCAGCATTCGCAACCCCAATCGCGCGCGCAGCGTCATTTCCACGTTCTGCCAGGGCAACCCCGGCGCCTTCCACCGCACCGACGGCGCTGGCTATGGCTTCTGGGCCGAGCAGGTGCGCACGCTCGACGCCATCAACCCGCAAGTCGCCGCCCGTCTCGCCCGCGCGCTGGACCGCTGGCGCAAACTCACGCCGTCGTACGCCCAAGTGGTCGAGCCCATCATGCGCGACCTGGCGGCCCATCCAGGACTATCGGCCGACACCCGCGAGATCCTGGGCAAGGCCCTGGCCTGAACAGCCGCACTGGTCAGTTCCACATCACCCCAGCTGCACATCACCCCAATACTCAGGAAACCCCGATGTCCGACACCACCATCAGCCTGTCGCGCTGGCTCATCGAGCAAGAACGCACCCACGGCCATATTCCCGGCTCGCTGCGCCTGCTCATCGAGCAGGTGGCACGCGCCTGCAAGCGCATCAGCCACGCCGTGAACAAGGGGGCCAGCGCCGGCATCATGGGCAGCGCCGGCAGCGAGAACATCCAGGGCGAGGTGCAGAAAAAGCTCGACGTCATCGCCAACGACGTGCTGCTGGAAGCCAACGAATGGGGCGGCCACCTGGCCGCCATGGCCTCGGAGGAATTGGAGCGCATCCACGTCATTCCCCACCGCTACCCGCGCGGCGAATACCTGCTGATGTTCGACCCGCTCGACGGCTCCAGCAATATCGAGGTCAACGTCACCATCGGCACCATCTTCTCGGTGCTGCACCTGGCCGATGGCGTCAGCGAAGTCGGGCCCGAGCATTTCCTGCAGCCCGGGCGCCAGCAAGTGGCCGCCGGCTACTGCACCTACGGCCCGCAAACCACGCTGGTGCTCACGCTCGGCCACGGCGTGACGGTGTTCACCCTCGACAGCAGCCAGGGCAGTTTCGTGCTGACGCAGGAAGGCCTGCGCATCCCCGAGTCCACCCGCGAGTTCTCCATCAATATGTCGAACCTGCGCCACTGGGCACCGCCCGTGCAGCGCTACATCGACGAATGCCTGCAAGGCAAGGACGGCCCGCGCGGCAAGGACTTCAATATGCGCTGGGTCGGCAGCATGGTGGCCGACGTGCACCGCGTGCTCGCCCGTGGCGGCGTCTTTCTCTACCCCTGGGACCGGCGCGAACCCGACCGCGCCGGCAAGCTGCGCCTGCTGTACGAAGCCAACCCCATGGCCCTGCTGGTGGAACAAGCCGGCGGCATGGCCATGGCCGGCACTGAGCGCATCCTCGACATCCAGCCGACCAGCCTGCACCAACGCGCCGCGGTCATGCTGGGCAGCAGCGAAGAGGTTGCCCTGCTGCAGAAGTATCACCAAGAAGCACAGTAAATGCCGACGACCAGACGCGAACCCGGCTGGGTCAGATCGTCCGTTTCGCGCGCTGGATCGGTTAAGATTTCGCGTTTTGCCGCCGGTGTAGCTCAGTTGGTAGAGCAGCTCATTCGTAATGAGAAGGTCGAGGGTTCGATTCCTTTCACCGGCACCAGAATTTCCAAGCTAAATCAGTGACTTACAGAATCATTCGTTGTCACTGATATGCAGCGATTATCCCCGATTGCTGCAAAAATTGCAGCAGGATTGCAGCACTGATGCAGCATCCGCGCAGCGCAAACCACCTTGCGCAGGCACTCAAAACAATAAAAAAGAATGTTTGCCAATGTGGATTGGCATGCGTTGCAGGGCCGCTGTTTGCGTTGGCAGGCGACAATCGAGGTACGACCAGCCGTCACCGACAGCCTCATGCCCAGCCTCTCCCGCATCGAAATCCGCAGCCGCTTGTCCGCCTTCGCCAAGGAGTGGCAAGACGCCCATAGCGAGGCCGCCGATGCGAAGACGTTCTGGCTGCGGTTCTATAAGTGCTACGGCATCCGCGCCGAGTCGGCCACTCGGCTACATCAAGCAAATCCCGGCATCGATGTAGCACCTCGCTTTCTCCTTACAGCGGCGCGCGCGACGTCCAGGAGACCAGATAGCATAAGGGACTGAGGACTACACAACAAATTCAAGAAACGGCGCCCCTGGCCGATGGGCAAGACAAGATGAGCGATCTGTTTTTCGAGAAGCCGATTCTCAATTTCCCCTACGCCTATCCAATTCGCCATTGGGAACTCGATTCATCAGGGCAACCAACTCAGAAAATCGTCGAGTCGCGCAGGCGCGCCGAGTTCATCACACCGATCCCCAAGCCCAAGAAGCAAAACGGCGCTGTCAAGCAAGAATCCTTGCTATTCGACGAAGGCAAAGGCCTTTCGACCCAAGAGCAGCAGTACGACCACACTGCTGTCATTAACGCGGTGCGGCAGGAAGTGGACAAGTGGCGTGCCCTACCTAACCCGAATGATTGGCGTGTCACGCCTGAAACCGCACGCCTTCTCCAACACTGGCGCCATCACAATTTCAGCAGCGTGCGTCCGTTCTTCTGCCAAGTGGAGGCCGTGGAAACAGCCATCTGGCTGACCGAGGTGGCACCGCAGATTGGTAAGACCGGCCAGACCTTCATTGATCACTTGGCACGCGCCAATCACGACGCCAACCCGGAGCTAATGAGGCTGGCCCTCAAGCTGGCGACCGGGGCGGGAAAGACCACCGTCATGGCCATGCTCATCGCTTGGCAGACGATCAATGCGGTGCGCCGGCCGACCAGCAAGAAGTTCACCCGCGGCTTCCTGGTCGTGACGCCGGGTCTGACCATTCGCGACCGGTTGCGTGTGCTCCAGCCAAACGATCCCGACAGCTACTTCAAGAGCCGCGAGCTGGTTCCTGGCGACATGCTGGGTGACATGGAGCGTGCCAAAATCGTCATCACCAACTACCACAGCTTCAAATTGCGAGAGCGTATGGAGTTGTCCAAGGGCGGTCGTCTGCTGCTGCAAGGCCGAGGGGGTGACGAACTCAACACCTTGGAAACCGAAGGTCAGATGCTTCAGCGCGTCATGCCCGACCTGATGGGCATGGGCAACATCCTCGTCATCAACGACGAAGCCCACCATTGCTACCGGGAAAAACCGGATGCTGCGACAGACGACGATGGCCTGAAAGGTGACGACAGGAAAGAGGCCGAACAAAACAACGAGGCCGCGCGCGTGTGGATCTCCGGCCTTGAATCCGTCAACCGTCAGCTCGGCGTTGCACGGGTTTTCGACCTCTCTGCCACCCCCTTTTTTCTGCGGGGCTCCGGCTATGCCGAAGGCACCCTGTTTCCGTGGACGATGAGCGACTTCTCGCTGATGGACGCCATCGAGTGCGGCATCGTCAAGCTGCCGCGCGTGCCGGTGGCCGACAACATCCCCGGCGCCGAGATGCCCATGTTCCGCAATCTGTGGGAGCACATCCGCACCAAGATGCCGAAAAAGGGCCGCGGCAAGGCCGAGGGTCTGAATCCGCTCGACCTGCCCACGCAACTGCAGACGGCGCTGCAAGCGCTGTACGGCCACTACGAAAAAACCTTCGAGCTTTGGGCCAAGGAAAAAATTTCCGTGCCGCCTTGCTTCATCATCGTCTGTAACAACACATCGGCATCGAAGCTGGTCTATGACTACATCTCCGGTTTTCAGCAGCGGCGCCAGGATGGAACCAGCACACTGGTGGAAGGGCGCCTGCCGCTGTTCCGAAATTTTGATGAACACGGCAACCCGCTTGGCCGCCCGAAAACACTGCTGATCGACAGCGAGCAACTGGAATCCGGCGATGCCTTGGACGACAACTTCCGCACCATGGCCAGCGATGAGATCGAGCGCTTCCGCCGCGAAATCGTCGAGCGCACCGGAGACGTCCAGGCCGGTCAGATCATCACCGACCAGAACTTGCTGCGCGAAGTGATGAACACCGTCGGCAAAGCCGGGCGGCTGGGCGATTCCATCCGTTGCGTCGTGTCCGTGTCTATGCTCACCGAGGGCTGGGACGCCAACACCGTCACCCATGTGCTCGGTGTGCGCGCCTTTGGAACCCAGTTGCTGTGCGAGCAGGTTATCGGTCGTGCGCTGCGCAGACAGTCCTACGAACTCAACGAAGAAGGCCTGTTCAACGTCGAGTATGCCGACGTCCTCGGCATTCCCTTCGACTTCACCGCCAAGCCTGTGATTGCCCCGCCGCAAAAACCGCGCGAGACAGTGCAAGTCAAAGCCGTGCGCCCGGATCGCGAAGCGCTGGAGATCGAATTTCCGCGTGTGCAGGGCTACCGTGCCGAGTTGCCCGAAGAGCGGCTGACTGCTGAATTCAATGCCGACTCTGTTCTCGAACTGACGCCCGACCTGGTGGGCGCCACTGAAACCCGCAATTCCGGCATCATCGGCGCCACCGTCGACTTGAACCTGGTGCACACCGGCGATGTGCGCCCCTCCCAGGTGGTGTACGAACTCACCTCGCATCTGCTGCTCAGCAAATGGCGCGATGCCAATGGCGAGCCGCAGTTGCACCTGTTCGGTCAGCTCAAGCGCATTGCCCGGCAGTGGCTCGACGGCTATCTGGTCTGCAAGGGCGGCACCTACCCGGCGCAGCTCAAGTACAAGATGCTGGCCGACATCGCGTGTGAGCGCATCACCGCAGGTATCACCCGCGCCCTGATCGGCAGCCGCCCCATCCATGCCGTGCTCGACCCCTACAACCCCACGGGCAGCACCGCGCATGTCAACTTCAACACATCCAAGACCGAGCGCTGGGACACCAGCGGGCCGCCGCCGAAATGCCAGCTCAACTGGGTCATCCTGGACAGCGATTGGGAGGCGGAGTTCTGCCGCGTGGCCGAGGCGCATCCCCGTGTCAGGGCTTACGTCAAGAACCACAACCTCGGCTTTGACGTGCCCTACCGCTATGGCTCCGAAGTGCGCCAGTACCGACCCGACTTCATTGTGTTGGTGGATGATGGTCATGGAGATGACAACCCCCTGCACCTGGTCGTCGAGATCAAGGGCTACCGGCGCGAAGATGCCAAAGAGAAAAAATCCACCATGGACACCTACTGGGTGCCCGGCGTCAACAACCTCGGCACTTACGGGCGCTGGGCCTTTTCCGAGTTCACCGACGTGTTCCAGATGCAGGCCGACTTTGCGCAGCAGGTCGAGCAAGCCTTCGACGCCATGCTCCAGGCCTACACCGCATGAGCGTGTCCCATCCATGCCACGATTGGCATCGTTTTTCCCCGCGTCGTGAGCACACGGGGAGGTATATGCATGGAAAATCTGGTTTTTCTATACACGTTCGGACTGACATGCATCGAGAACCAAAGTTCTCTATGCAGCTTTCGCCCTGCCAGGAACGCGCATGACCACCATCACGCCGCTAGAAGCCCTGCAACCCAGTCGGTTCGAGACGCCCGCCATCCTCAAAAAACTGGCGGCGGCCAGCCGTGCGCTGGCAGAACTCAAGGGCATGGCGGCTTCCATTCCGCATCAGGGCATCCTGATCAACACCTTGGGCCTGCAGGAAGCCAAAGACAGTTCCGCCATCGAGAACATCGTCACCACCCATGACGAGCTGTTCCGCCAGGCGGCCTACCCCGACGCGGCCAACACCCCCGCGGCCAAGGAAGTGGCGCAGTACCGGCAAGCGCTGCGCATCGGCTTCGAGGCGGTCAAAGCCACCGGGCTGCTGACCAACAACCACATTCTGCAGATGCAGGCCGAGCTGGAGCAAAACGCCGCCGGCTATCGCAAACTGCTCGGCACCGCCCTCAAGAGCAGCACCGGGCAGACCGTCTACACCCCACCGCAAGAGCCAGACGTCATCGTCGCCCTGATGCGCGACCTCGAACGCTTCATCAACGACGACGCCCTGTTCGACGCCGATCCGCTGATCAAGATGGCGCTCATCCATCACCAGTTCGAGAGCATCCACCCCTTCTACGACGGCAACGGCCGCACCGGGCGCATTGTCAACGTGCTCTACCTGGTCCAGCAAGGCCTGCTCGACACCCCCGTGCTCTACCTCAGCCGCCACATCGTGCGCACCAAGTCCGACTACTACCGCCTGCTGCAAGCCGTGCGTGACGCCGACGCCTGGGAAGACTGGGTGCTGTACATGCTCACCGCCGTGGAACAAACCGCGCGCGAAGGCCTGGTCACCGTGCAAGCCATCAAAGACCTGCTGCTCGAGGTGAAGCACAGCATCCGCGCCCAATACAAGTTCTACAGCCAGGACTTGATCAACAACCTGTTCACCCACCCCTACACCAAGATCGAGTTCATTCAGCACGACCTCAAGGTGTCGCGCCTCACCGCCAGCAAATACCTCGATACGCTGGTGGACGGCGGTTTTCTGCACAAGCAGAAAATCGGCCGCTCCAACTTCTACATCAACACCCGGCTCTACCAAATCCTCACTGGCGACGCCATGCAGGCTGACGAACTCCATCATCATGGCCAATAAACCCAAAGCTCCGCTTGGCGTCGAAACCCTCACGCACCTTGAGGCCACGCGCAAGAACATCCCGACCGCCGAATATCAGTCGGTGATGCAAAAAGACGAGCAGTCGCCCGTGCGCGTGGCCTACGCGCGCCGCAACCGCGACCTCGACCCGCAACTGGTCTGGCGCGGCAAAGACGAGCAGGACTGGAGCGACCTTGTCGTCCACGCTTCGCCGCTCTACATCCAGGAAAAAGTGCACCCCAAGGTGCTGATCGACGACCTCAAGCGTCAATCCGAGCGCGCCGAGGCCGGCAAGGCGGCCACCCAGGCCGGCTTTACTACCGACCTGTTCGCCGACTTCAACGGCCTGCCTGACGACAACGCGAAAACCGAGTTCTATCAGCATGACGCCCACTGGGCCAACCGCATGATCCTCAGCGACAGCCTGCAGGTGATGGCCAGCCTCGCCGAGCGCGAAGGCCTGCGCGGCCAAGTGCAGTGCATCTATTTCGATCCGCCTTACGGTATCAAATTCAACAGCAACTTCCAGTGGAGCACCACCAGCCGCGACGTGAAGGACGGCAGCTCCGGGCATATCACGCGCGAGCCCGAGCAGGTCAAAGCCTTTCGCGACACCTGGCGCGACGGCATCCACTCCTACCTCACCTACCTGCGAGATCGGCTGACGGTGGCGCGCGATCTGCTCACCGAATCAGGGTCGATCTTTGTGCAGATCGGCGACGAAAACGTGCATCGGGTTCGGACAGTGATGGATGAGGTGTTTGGCGATGAGAATTTTGTATCCCAAATCATATTTGAAAAAACAAGTAGCACCTCTACTGACGGATTGGCGTCGATTAGTGACCACATCCTATGGTTTGCGAAAAGACGTGACACCCTTAAATTTAGACCTAGCTATCGCCTTAAGGTCTTAGGTGAGGCCGGAACGACTCAGTACACTTGGTTTGACGAGGGGGGAGGGTTTGACCGCCGTTTGGGTGCTAGCGAAATAGAGTCTGACGCTAGTGAGATAGATCGCAACCGTATATTTGCCTGCGATAACTTGACGAGTCAGCGCCCTGCGCAGGGTACTGACGTTACCTCGTTCGCATACAACGGATCAACGTTCACTCCAGGAAAGGGGACATTCAAAACCGATGCTCGGGGTCTGACACAGTTGGCCAAAGCTGGGCGCCTTAGACCGATTGGGAAATCGTTGATGTACCGACGTTTCTTGTCTGACTTTCCAGTCGTTCCAATTGCCAATTACTGGAACGACGTGAAGATGACAGGTTTCTCCGAAGATAAAACCTATATTGTTCAGACGGGCCAGAAGGTCATTGAGCGATGCCTATTGATGGTCACTGACCCCGGTGACCTCGTGCTCGATCCCACCTGCGGCTCTGGCACCACCGCCTACGTTGCCGAACAATGGGGGCGGCGCTGGATCACGCTTGACACCTCACGTGTCGCACTGGCCTTGGCCCGCGCGCGCATCATGGGCGCCCGCTACCCCTACTATCTGCTCGCCGATAGCCGAGAGGGCCAGCTTAAGGACGCCGAAGTGACCCGTACTGCGCCTTCCAGCCAGACCACGCGAGGCAATCTCCGCCACGGTTTTGTGTACGAGCGCGTGCCGCACATCACCCTGAAATCCATCGCCAACAACGCCGAGATCGATGTCATCTGGGACAAGTGGCAGAAAAAGCTGGAACCTCTGCGCGAACAACTCAACCGTGCTTTGCGCAAGCAGTGGCAGGACTGGGAGATTCCCAGAGACATTTCCGACATCATCGGCAAAGAAGGCGCCTTCCAGAAGACAGTCTTTGATCTTGCTCCAAGTGAGATTCGCAGGATCCACGAGCGGTGGTGGGATGCCCGCATCGCCCGCCAGAAGGAAATCGACGGTTCGATTGCCGCCAAGGCCGAATTCGAGTTTCTGTATGACAAGCCGTATGAGGACAAGCGCAAGGTGCGCGTGGCCGGGCCGTTCACAGTGGAAAGCCTCTCACCCCACCGCGTGCTGGGCGTGGATGAAAACGACGAACTGATTGACGGTGCAGCCGAGCCCAAGGCGGGCTACGGCGACGAGCGCAACTTCGTCCAGATCATTCTGGAAAACCTCAAAGCCGCTGGCGTGCAGCAGGCGCACAAAGACGACAAGATCAACTTCACCGCGCTCACCCCCTGGCCGGGTGAACTGGTGTGCGCAGAGGGCCGCTACTTCGAGGGCGGTGGCGAATCCGGCACGGAAAAACGCGCTGCCATTTTCATCGGTCCGGAGTTCGGCACCGTCTCCCGCCCCGACCTGGTGGCCGCCGCCCGCGAAGCCGGCGACGCGGATTTCGACGTTCTCATCGCCTGCGCCTTCAACTACGACGCCCATTCCGCCGAGTTCGACAAACTCGGCCGCATCCCGGTGCTCAAGGCCCGCATGAACGCCGACCTGCACATGGCTGACGATCTGAAAAACACCGGCAAGGGCAATCTGTTCGTGATCTTCGGCGAGCCGGACATCGACATCCTCGACGCCGAGGACGGGCAGGTGCGCGTGAAGGTCAACGGTGTGGACGTGTTCAAACCCAACACCGGCACGGTGGAATCCAGCAACACCGACGAAATCGCCTGCTGGTTCATCGACACCGATTACAACGAAGAAAGCTTCTTCGTCCGCCAGGCCTACTTCCTTGGCCAGAACGACCCTTACAAATCGCTGAAAACCACCCTGAAAGCCGAAATCAACCCCGAAGCCTGGGCCACGCTCAACAGCGACACCTCAAGGCCATTCGACAAGCCGAAGTCAGGGCGCATTGCGGTGAAGGTCATTAATCACCTGGGGGATGAGGTGATGAAGGTGTTCAAGGTTGAAGGGAAAACATCATGAGTCGTGCTTACCCAATATTGAACCGCCCGCCCATCGTCGAAGCGGTCGTGGACTTTGATTGCGATTTGCCGCCGGGGTTGGAACTCGCTGCGCTTAAAAAAGCCGCGCGTGAGAAATTCGCCGATCTCTATCCATTGGCCCAGCCGCGGCTGATGCAACATGTTCAAGTCAAAGCAGAAGCCGATGGCACTGTCAACTCGTCACTGAACCAGGGCCTTGAGGCATTTATGTTCAAACAGGCTGATCAAAAACAACTGGTGCAGGTGCGCAAGACGGGGTTTTCGTTCAATCGACTTGCACCCTATGAAGGTCTGGAAACCTATCTTCCTGAAATCGAGAGGGTCTGGAGTTTGTATCGTGAGATTGCGCGACCCGTGCTCGTGCGTAGCCTGCGGCTTCGCTACATCAACCGCATCGAGATTCCATTTCAAGTTGGGCCAGTCGATCTTGATAAATACTTCAAGATGCACAACATGCTCGTTGATGATAAAAATATGACGCTGACGGGATTTTTGAGCCAGTATTCCGCAGTCGAGCGTGCAACCGGGAGTCAAGTTGCGGTTGTTCTGACCGCGCAGAATCCGGAGGGTGACAAACTGCCGATCATCTTTGACAATGCGGCAACAGCAAATGTCGAGTTGGAGCCGATGGACTGGCAAGGATTGTTACGAGCCCTGGCCACGTTGAGGGATCTCAAGAACCGCGTCTTCTTTGGAACTGTGAAACAACCATGCTTGGACTTATTCCAGTGATGTCTACCGGCGGCTACGCCTTCGTGCCGGATGTCACCCACTACAGCGCTGTGTCCAACGAGGCCACTCAAGTGATTGAGTCGTTGCGCATGATCGACTATGCGCAACAGGGTTCGCAGATGCTGTCTGGCCGTCTTGCTGAGGCCACGTCTGCCCTGTATGCGGCTGTGAATGAGTCGGAGGTCGATGACGAACAGGCCGCAGTGCCGCTGGGCGCAATACAAAATGCCCGAAGCACCTTGCGGGCCTTGCCCACTGCGCTGCCGCTTCCGGAAATCGGTATTGACCCTGATGGCGCAATCTCGCTGGACTGGATGCCGACACGCTCGCGCATGTTTTCGATCAGCGTGTCGGATTCCGATCGTTTGGCATACGCTTGGTTGAATGGCACGGAGCGTGGCCACGGCGTAGTGCGTCTTGTGGCTGGACAGTTACCTGGGCCCATGTTGTTGCAGCTAATGGAGATCGCTGGCGATGCCGCCGCTTCCCTCAGGGCTGCCTGAATCGGTGGACGACGGCGAGGATCTCGCCCGGTTCCTCACGCAAAGCGGTCATTACAAGCAGCAGAAGGTCTTGCCAAGCGCGTTTTTGCCAAGTACCAAGGACCGTGCGACCTCGGTTTCACGGCACGGGGGGGAGCCACTTGAAAGACTGAAGACTCTCGGGGTTGCCGCGGCAAACGGCCGCGCCTTGCATGGCGCTGCAATTTTTAAGGCGTCGGATGCCCGCCTTGCTGGCCTTGAAGTGAACGCTGATGAGCCCCCCGAGCGGCATGCGTTAGTGAAGGGATGGCCATGGGTCGACTCTGATCCGCAGTTCCAGAAGGCGCAGCAGAAAGAAAAGGCGTTGCAACTTGCATCTGCGGCGGGTGTGCCGCTGTTGTTCGGCGCATGAACTTTCGCATCGCCGACACCTTCACCGACAGATTGGGGCGCCTGACGCCTGACTGGCGGGGAACAGAAGCTTGTCAAGACAACAGCCTTCGACTTGCAGATGAACCCCATCAATTCGGGTATGAGCTTCCACAAAAAAGAATGTTTGCGGTCGGCGCGCACAGGTGATGTTGCAGGTTAGCAACGGCTATATAGAATAGAAAGAAAGTGGTTGCACCCGACAGAAAAATATGGGTAATATATGGGTGTGGTAAGCCTGACTTGATCAGCACACATCAGCCCTGCCAGGGACTCACCCTGGCAATTAAAAAAGCTTGACCCCGGCCCTCGGCTGGGCGTTCAAAACACACTTTGAACTTGACCATGCGCCTCGCGCGCACCGGCACTGACCTGATGACCCCGCGCGTTTCGCGCCTGGCTCACCCCCCCCCCCCCCCAAAAAACTTTTGCCCGCGGCTGGCCGCCGTTTTCTTTTTGCTGGATTTTTGCTCACCACCAGCAAAATGGGGCTGAAAACGCCAAAAGCATAATCAAGCCCTGATTATGCTTTAGAAGTGTTTGCGCAACGCAAACATTATATCCAGCTTTGTTCTGGATTATGGGCAGGTGACAAATTCCTCTTGGAAAATGTCATGAATAGCCAATTCAAACAAACCCCCTTTGCCGCTGCCATCAGCGGCGGCCTTAACCTGCCCGCTGATTTCATGTCGCGGAAATTCAAAATCATCGGGGCCGAGCTTTTCAAACTCAAAGTCCAGTTTGAAACGGACGAAATCCAGAATGAATTCTGGATTTACTGTTCATTCAAATCACGTGTAATTTCACGTGCCCGCCGTATGGGGCAATCAGACCTGCATATTTTCAATGCCTGGGGTCGATATTTTGTCACGACACAGACAAAACGGCGCGCAGATTGGTTTGCAGACAGCCTGGATACTCCAATTAGCAAGGAGGATAAAGAGGGTGGAGAATGCCTGGTTGATAATCTTTCAGGTGATTTGAACGGCGATTTGAACCAGGAAGGAGATGACGATGGCGATGGCGAGGAATCGAGCGAGGAATTAAATGATGGCGATTTGAATTCAAACTGTGTCGGCGAAATCGCCGCATGGCGCGCGGCAGAATTTTCAGATTATGAAGAAGATTGGGCGCGCAGGCACACGCCCGAGGCCATTCAAGCGCGCCTTGGATGCTGCATGAAAACGGCCCAAAATCATTTTAAGCGGGCGCTTGAAACGGCCGAATGGCTCCGTAAAAACCCGGAACTTTTTAATCTTGACGATTACCCTGAAATCGATGATGAAACGCTGAGAAAGGTTATGTGGAGGGGCAAGCGCAAATATCAAAAGCGCGGGCCTGATAGTGCAGTTCAGGGCAGTTTGATTTGAGGGGCGAATGATGAAAATTCGCGCTGAATTTCAAGACGACGGCAATAACTCAGGCAGCGGAGTTAATAGCATGGAACAAAAAATGCACGTTGGACTGCGCACCCAGCCTGGTGTCCTGATGAATGGCACCAAACAGTTTTCATTCGCCGACGTGGCCGCCTCGCTGTTGCCAGAAAGAGAATATATCCTTGGCCCGATTATGCCAGGCAAGGTTGTTGCACTTGCAGGGGCCGATGGAGGGGGGAAAACATGGCTTATGCTGGCTGCTGGCTGCTGGCTGCTGGCGCGACCGTAGCAAGTGGGGTCAGTTTTGGCAACATTTTCCCCACGCCAAAACAGCGCCAGAAGGTCATGTTAATTCTAGGGGAGGACCAGGCTGAGGATTATGCCTGGCGCATGCAGGCCATGATGGAATCCCCGTTTGGCCAAAGCTATCCATGGCTGGATATGGATTTGAAAATTGAAGTTTTGGAAGGGCGGCGTTTCCCTCTCGTCGTCAGATCTGGGGGTGGGGTTGTGGAGTCAGGCTGCTTGGAGGTGCTTGAGAAAATGACACGGGGCTGCAAGCTAGTTGGCATTGATCCAGTAATCATGTTCTCAGATGCAGATGAGGGCAAGAATAATGAGCTTGATGTGTTTGCCAGGGCATTGGCAGCGGTCGCAATCAGGAACAAGCTTGGCTTTTTAATGGCGCAGCACGCCAGCCAGGACGCGATCTTAAACAAGCGCGATGATAATCACGCCGGGCGCGGTGGCACCGCGCTGGCGGCGGCCACTCGGGGTGGCTGGGTCATTCGTGGACTGAACGACAAGGAGGTGAAGGCAGCCAATATTCCTGAACAGCAGTTAGCTGAGTGGAAAGTATTGGTCAATGCCAAAGCCAGTCACAAATCCATTGATAAAAAGGTTTGGCTAAAGCATGAAAAGGATGGAGTGCTGGTGCAAAAGTGGCCGCCCGGGATTATCAAAAGCGCGCCAGAAACTGGTTACAAGAAAAACACGCGTTCTGAAAACAAAAAAACAGTAAATGGAGTGGAATATGGCGACGTCCCTTTCTAAAAGTGGGTTAGTTTTCGCTCCGGTTCACACGGCGAGGCTCGGAATCGCGGAGGCCACGCGCCGACCGCGCGAATTAGAGAGACACTGTGCTAACACCTGGGGGTACTCCAAGGTCACCGGCAAAATTGGGCAGCAACACATTGATTTGCTTGATTACATGGGGCATATTGCTGAAATGAAAATTGTGGATGGATCTGGTCAGCTCAATTTGCTGATTGACAGTTCAAAGCTGAGGGCCGCGCTGGGTTGGAACAAAATAACATATGGTCAGATTGAGCAGCAAATCGAGGATTTACGCAAGGCAAAAGTGGAGGTTTTTGTTCGGCGCTCTGGCATGGACATTCGGGCTGTAGGAGGCATCGTGAGCGAATATCTCATGGCGGACAAAAATAAAACGCAATCATCCAAGACCAGTCATTTGAAAGGCTCTGATGATTTTGGCCGTGGGCTAAGTTTGCATGCTGGTTACTGGAAGATTGTTTTTTCAGCCGCTTGGACTGGCATGCTACTAAATGATTTGCAGTATTGGTATCCGTTGGCTGAAGTCTTATTCCTGAATCCGTGAGCTCGGGCATGCGGAATTTTCATAAGTTGTTGATGCATAATGGTTTATTCGATAAAATGACCCCTTTGTCTTCTCACCCAGCGGGTGAACGTTCCGGGGTATGGCATGGGGTTTGGATTTCGCGTCAAGCAACTCGACTATGACCTGACGCCGGTGGCCGGTCTGGCCCTTGTCGGTCATCACCTCAAGCGCCTCGATCCTCTGTTCAAACGCCTGGATGCCCAGTGGCCTTGCCGCGGCGGACTGCCGCCCAGCACACTGATGCGCAGCTATGTTGGCTTGCTCGCGCAGAGCAAGAGCGACTTCGATGCCATCGAAGGCTTTCGAGGCGATCGTTTCTTCCAGGAGGCGCTGGGTCTGGTGGGTGTGCCGTCCTCGCCCACCCTGCGCCAGCGCCTGGATGCGCAGGCCGCCCTGTGGTTTGACTTCACCTCCCAGGCGATTGAAGCGCTGCTGCGCAAGAGCCAACCGGACTATGGTCTTTTGCCTTGCGGTCATGTGCCGCTGGACATCGACACCTTCGCGATGGACAACTCGGGCACAGCCAAGGATGGGGTGAGCCGCACCTACGCGGGGGTCGATGGCTACTGCCCGCTGGCGGCCTACCTGGGCACGCATGGGTTTTGCCTGGAGTTCGCCCTACGTCCGGGCGCGCAGCACTCGGCTTCGGAGACGACCTACAACCTCGAGACGGCCGTGCCCATGGCGCAGCGCCTGTCGACCGCAGGCCCCAAGGCGCCGATTCTCGTGCGCATGGATGCGGGGTTTTGCTCGGCCGCCTTGATGGCCGACATGCAGCGCTGCAACAGGCCAGGACTGCCCCGGGTCGATGTTCTGATCAAGTGGAATCCCCGCAAGACCGATCCTCTGGAGGTCTTGCGACGGCAGGAACTGGAAGGGGGTTTGTTGTGGCAGCATCCGCGCGCAGGCAAGCGCGTGGCGGTTTGGGAGGTGGCCGTGCAGGTCGAAGGCATCGCCCATCGCCTGCGCCGCATTGTGCGCATCACGGAGCGCACCGTCGATGCCCGTGGCCAGCAGTTTTTGGTCCCCGAGATCATCTTGGAGGGCTGGACGACAAGCTTGCCCAAGGCCATCAGCGCCGAGGCGATCATCGACCTGTACGCCGGGCACGCTACGCACGAGCAGTTCCATGCGGAATTCAAAACCGACATGGATCTGGAGCGACTGCCCTCGGGGAAGTTCGACACGAACGATCTTGTCTGCCAGCTTGCGGCCCTGACGATGAACGTGCTGCGCCTCATGGGGCAGCAAGGGCTGCTGGGGCCGCATGCACCGGTGCGCCATGCGGCCAGGCGACGGCGTCTGAAGACTGTGATCCAGGAACTTGTCATCCGCGCAGCACGCGTGATCAACCATGGCGGGCGGCTGTGGTTGGGACTGGGCGCCAACGACAAGGCAGCCCGTGCCTTTTGCGATCTGCATGCGCAGTTCGCCGCCAGCGGCTGAAGACGCAGTCCAAGCTTTCCCAGCACCCCAAGACGCTGGCCACAAGGGCTCAGCGGGGGAACGGCTGCGCGCAACCCACCCGAAATGACCGATCAAGGGGGCCGATCGTTCGCGCACAGCCCCACAGCCCCCTTCGACACGGCGCTCGAACCGTGAACCTGCGGGAAATCGGGAAAATCGGGCCGTCACAATCAGCTTTCAAGTCGATGGATTATCGGAAGTCACGGATTCAGGTTATTGCTCAAAAATGGAATAAGCCAGGCGCTCGCGAGATTTTGTAGCTCGCATCAAAAAGTTGATGAGGAATTGAGTTCCGTTCTGCAAAAGATTGGGAATGAGAGGAGGGAGGACAAAGCCCTGGCGTCTCTGGAGGAGGATAGGATTGGGCTCTCAAAAATTGGGATAGAGATTAAGGAGGGGCGCGTCCGCAAAACCCCGTGGCCCGTACCCCCAATGTCCGCTAAACCCCGTGGCGCGTCCGCCTAACCCCGTGGCGTGTCCGCCCAACCCCGTGGCCGGGGTCTCCTTAAGCTTCAAGCCTTAAAGAAAGGGCTTGGAGCCTTGATGGCTCCAGCCCCAAAAAAGACGTTGCCCAGGATGGGCGGTGAAACCGCCCATCGTCACGCGCTGGCGGCCCACAATTTCCCTAGCGTCGTAACCCACCCACACCCCGCCCCCGCGGGGCTGGGGAACAGGTCATGGGGTACGCGCAACGCCACAGCAACCGCCGCCAGGCGTTCAGTTTTCTGATTTTGGGCTCGGTAGCGATCTACGCCACGCTCACACTCGCCACAAACCCACTCTTCCCAGCCAAAGACAGGGCCGTGGCGGCCATTCTGGCCCAGGCCAAGGCCTACTCCCTGTTCCCGGCCCAGTGGGGCCAAGGCGGCCTCTATCAGGCCACCGCGGGCGGCGTCACTGCCCAGGCAAGCCAAGCCCAGGTGAGCGCAGCGCTGGCCCAAATCAAAACCACCCCACTGGCCACGATCTGGACAGACCGCAGCTTTATGCCCGCGCGAATCCTCGAACTCTGGATTTTCATATTTCCAGTCATGAGTATTAGCTTGTCAGGCGCGATTCTGTGGGCCTGGCACAAGTGGCGCACCAGGCAGCGTGCAAATGAAAAGCACGTGCGCGGCGCAAAAATCGAAGACTGGAGAAAATAATGGAGCATCAAAAGCTTGAAGAATCACGCCGAAATGCGGAACTGCAAAAGCGCCTAAATCGAGGTGGTCAGAATTTTCTGGTTTTGCTGTTTTTGCTCATGATTGCAGGAATGTTCCTTCTCGCCATTTTCAATGAATTCGCTGCGGTCGGGGTATGGGCTGGTTTGCGGATGGTCTTTGGGGTCGCGATATTTTTGGTATCGATTTGGGGTGTATTTATCGTGTCCGGCTTCATCATGGGCATCCTGCACCATATTTTCCACCGGCTTGGCCACGACCCTGAAGAGGAAGCCCGCGCCCAACCAGCCGGAACTCAGCATCAACGTGGCGCGCAGATTGAAGACCTGCGCGAGTAATCCAGCAAGAACCAAAGGAGAAAATCATGTTCTCGAAACACAAAACGGAAACATCCCCCGTCGCCAAAACAATGGGCAGCGCCGCCAAGGTCGTGGCCGCTGGAATCGGCGGTGAGGCCGCGGTGCTCGCGGTGAGTGCCATGGGACGGCTTCTCAAGATTTTTGGCACCGGGCGTGTTAAGTCTCAGAAAGAAAGCGCGCCACAAGCCACGCATCAGCGCGGCGCGAAAATCGAAGATTTGCGCGATTAGTGTCAAAAAGGAGAAACCATGTTCTTCAACAAAAAGTTCAAGCAAACGCCCGTTGCTCAGGCGGTTGAAGCGAAAGAAGAAACCGACATTATGATCGGCAAGGCGCTTATTCCAGCCATCGCGGAGCCGACGCATTTTCTGGTTTGCGGCTCAATTGGCAGCGGGAAAAGCTTGATTATCAACAGGAGCATCAAGGCGGTTCGTGCGCGGAATCAACCCGCCGTGATTATCGACCCGGGCGGTGAGGTGATGTCCTCTCTGGCCCGGCCAGGAGATGTCATTCTTAATCCACTGGACAAGCGAGCGAAGCAGTGGGACATTTTCGGCGAAATCGACGGGCCGTGGGATCATGACCGCATGGCCAAGGTTTTGTGTCCAAGCGGTGCTGCGGCGTCGTCCTCAGAGGAATGGCGTGGTTATGCGCAGGGACTTTTGAGCGCGATCATTGCACGTCTTCACGGGCAAAATGAGAGCATCAAAGAGCTTGTGCGCCTCGCAACAACCGCCGATGCTGCGGAGTTGGGCAATTTTGTCGCTGGCAAACCGGCCGCGGCACTATGCGCAAAAGGCGCGGATAAAATGCTCGCGTCTGTGCGCGGCATCCTGGGGTCAGTTTTAGCCCCCTGGCAATATATGCCGTCGGACCGGGAGAAATTCACGTTCCAGAAATGGCTGGAAAGCCCACAGGGCATTATCTGGCTGCCAGCCCGCGCCGATCACCGGAGCCTTTTGGCCCCGATGTTTTCAGCGATGGTCGGCAGTTTCGTAACGTCGCTATTATCTCTGCCCCCGAAATTGGACCGCCGTGTCTGGGTTTTTCTCGATGAAATGCCGAGCCTGGGCCGGATCGAGGGTATTCAATCCGCGTTGGCCGAAGGCCGCAAGTTCGGACTATGCGGCGTCATCGGCTTGCAAAGCATTTCTCAAATCCGGAGCATTTATGGCCGGGAAGAAACTCAATCACTGATGTCTGTGATCCGCAATTGGGTCATCCTGAATCAGTCCGACCCGGACAGTTCAAAATACTTTTCTGACGCACTGGGTCAGCAAGAGATTATCAGGCCGCAGCATTCTCAAAATGACAGTGGCGTGAGCACATCGTATCAATACACCACTCAGCCGGTCATTCTCCCAAGTCAGTTAACTGGCCTGCCCACGCGTCAAGCATTTTTGCGCATTTCAGGAGAACCCACGATCAAACACATTTCCGTGCCGATCATCCAAATGCCAAAAATCTGTGAACCGTTCATGCGCGGCGATATTTCCAGCGCTGGGTAACAGTGAACGGCATGCAAATGCCGCCCCTGATTTGAACCAAACCAAAGGAGATTTACAATGAACACTCAAGCACAAACCCCAGAAGAAAACGATCGGCCGCAAAAAAACAAATTCCAGCAGGAAGTGGAATCAATGCGCGCCATTCGTGATAAAAACGATGCCGAGATTCTGAAAGGTTCCATCGATTATCAAACCAAGGGCCTGAGCCAGACAACTGCCGATCTGGCAGAATATGGTGCGTCGATCTGGCAAGGCGATCATCTCAAAGCAGACGGCACTTGGGGATCTCGTGCCGTCGTTTTGGAAGTCAATGGGCAGTATATCCCAGGCTTTGAAACCGCCGACCACAAAATTGATTTGCTGACCGACGGCATCACCAGTGATCCAGAAAAGGCCCGCGAAGTCGCAGAATCCTACCATTATCACGCCACCTATTCCGGCCCGGAAATCACGCCGCCTGAATATCTGCCAAGCGTGGATAAACAGCCAATGGAGTTTATCCCACTGGAGGTGCCGCATGAAATGGCTGCCGAAAATGCCCCGCTGGAAGCCGATCATGCGCGGGATGCCGAGGCTGAATGGCTGAATGACGGAGAGGCTATGGAGCCGCTCCCCTCGCAGCCATTATTTCTCAGTGACGACGAATTCGTGCGCGATTATGGCCCAACCGACCACGAAGATTTTAACCGCGAAGGCGCTAACCAAACCGAGCCGGAATTGGACGATGGCGGTGGTTATGACATCGACATCGATTAAACCCACGGCTCACTAATCGAAGCCAGGCCCGCAAAGCGCGGGCCTTTTCATGCCACGAACGTGCTAACCGTGGGGTTGCTTCGTGACATTACCCCGTGGATAACAGGAGAGACGTTATCCACCGGCGCAACCTAGCACCACCCCACGCAACAGACATAATCTCGACCCCAACCCCTGAGGCGGGTCGTGGCTGTGCCTGCTGCGCAGTCCCATCCCCTCACACCTGACCCACCTAAGGTGACACAGAAAGGCTCAAGACCCGCAGAAACAAAGGCCCGGTGCCGTATACACGCCGTCTACAAACATTATCTTGCAGCGAGCCTATCTCGTTGATCCGTAACGACTTTTTGCCCGTATACAGTTTTGCGCGCGCTGACATTCCGCGCAGATATTTCCAGGCCAACGTATCTCCAGCATAGGAGAAGCCCGACCATGACTAAATCTCAAATCGTTCATGCACGACTGACAGACGTCGAAGCAGCCGCTTTCGCTGCCCAGCCTGGTGCGACCGCCAGCGAGAAACTGCGCGGCCTTATCAATAATACCCAGCGTCAATCCGCGATGATTGCCGCATTGCTGGCGCAATCTCAACAGATGAGCAAAACCCTTGATAATCTCGCCACGGCCAAGGAAGGCCAAGGCGGCGGCGTTTCAGAGGCCGAGTTTCGCGCCGCGCTCTGGAAAATCGCAAACCTCATTAGCGCTGTGATGGACGGCATTCAAAGCCCGCAGAAAATCACCAGCGAAAACTACCGGCAAACCGCGTATCAGTTTGGCCAACAAATCCGTACCGGAGAATATTGAAATGCTCTCAATCGCCGTCAAAACCGCCGCAGGAGCGGTGTCGTACTATATTCACATGCAGGGCGAGGCTTCGAATAAAGAGGCCAGCACGGAGGATTATTATGCCGCTGAGGGCGTCGGTTACTGGGCTGGCGCCGCGTGCGAACAACTCGGGGTTTCATGCCAGGTCACGCCCGAGCAATTCAGCGCGCTCTGTAATGGCTTCGATGCAAACGGCCAACCTCTTGTCCAAAATGCCGGTGATTCAGACCGTCGTGCTGGCTGGGATTGCACATTTTCAGCGCCTAAATCCGTTTCTCTGGTTTGGGCCAATGCCGATAAGGATACGCGCGAGGCGATTGAAAAGGCCCACGCACAGTCCGTTGAAAAAGGACTTGAATTTATCCAGGACAAAGCCTCGTATTCCCGCCGTGGCAAAGAAGGCCATGCAGAGGAAGAGGCTGATATTGCCGTCGCGGTATTCCAGCATGGAACCTCGCGCGAGCGTGATCCGCAATTGCATTCCCATGCGTTTGTCGTTAATGCCGCAGTGCGCGAAGATGGTACGGTCGGAACGCTGCAAGGTCGGCATTTTTTCGATTGGAAAATGGCCGCTGGCGCTTTATACCGGGCTGAGCTTGCCAGTGAAATGCAGAAACTTGGTTATGCCGTGGAACGCGATGGTTCCAGTTTCCGCTTGACCGATGTTTCAACCGATGCCGAGCGCGAGTTCAGCAAGCGCCGCGTACAAATCGAGGAGGCATTAAAAGAGGCTGGAATGACTGGCGCAGCGGCAAGCTCAGTCGCCGCATTATCCACCCGCCAGGCCAAGGGCGATATCGATATTGAAGCACTACGCCAGCAATGGCAGGATGCAGGCAAGGAGTTCTGTTTGGATAACGTGCCAATGCACGACAGAATCACGCCGCTCGATAAACCAGCCTTGGCCGATATTCTCCGCGAAGCGCACACGAATAAATCGGTTTCGCGAGAGCAGGATATTTACACCGCAGCATTTCAGGCCGCGCAAGGCGTGGGTGATGCAGAACAGGCCCACAACCTAGCCCGCGAATCATTCGACGAAGCTGTGAATATTGGTGCAGGCAAAGACGGCAAGACGCGTTATTCCACACAAGAGATTATCGCCGCCGAGCGTTCGATTATCGATAACGCCGCGAAGCTCGCCGTCGCTGAGCCCCACCAAGCCATTCCATTGCGTCCTGCAACTGAGGGCGGCTTCCAGTTATCCCCTGAGCAGCAAGCCGCGCGTGAAAATCTCGCGGGTGCTGGTGGCATTAAGGTTTTGGTCGGTGATGCTGGCACGGGCAAATCGACCTTGCTTGCAGAAGTCCGCCAGGATTATGAGCGGGCCGGGTATCAGGTCATCGGCTGTGCGCCCAGTGGCAAGGCCGCTGCTGGATTATCGGAATCGGCAGGCATTAAAGCTAAAACGCTGGACCGCCTGTTACTGGATATTCAGCGCGGCGAAACCGCCCTGCACGCAAAATCGCTGATCGTGATCGACGAAGCGGGAATGGTCGATTCCCGCAAAATGGCCGCGATGATGACCGCAGCGGAATCGGCAGATGCCAAGATTATCGCGGTTGGAGATTGGAAGCAGTTGCAGCCAGTGGGTAGCGGCGCGACATTCGCAGCCCTGGCAGAGGCCCATGGTGATCCAGCCAGGTTGCAAGAGATTTTTCGCCAGCGCGACGAATGGCACAAAGGCGCTGTGTCCAATATGTCCAAGGGTGATGCAGCGGCAGCTATGTCTGGATATATGGACCGTGGTTTGGTTTCCATTGAAAACACGCACAAGGCCGCGGTGGCGGCTGTGGCAGAAAAGCTGATCGAAGCACGCAAGGATGTCGGGGCGGATCAAGTCATCGGCCTGGCCAGCACAAATGCTGCTGTGAACGACATCAACAAAGCAGTCCGGGAGCGGCTGATTGAGGCAGGAGAGATTACCGACGTGCGGAGAATTGAAACCGCATCCAAACAACTGGATGTCGGAATCGGTGACCGCCTTTTGGTCACAAAAAACGACAGCGAAACCGGGCTGAGAAACGGCGATATTCTCACAGTGAAGGGTATCGATGAAACCGGCCATGCATGGGTTCATGTGGACCGTGGCAGCCAGGAATTCACTGCGGATTTATCTAGCCTTGAGCTAAACCATGGTTTCGCCATTACCACGCACAAAGCGCAAGGCGCGACCGTTGACAAGGCGATTATTTTGGGCAGTGAACACACCTCGAGAGAGGCGGCCTACGTGCAGGCAAGCCGCGCTAGGGATGAAACCCAGTGGGTTTTCAGCGCCGCGAAGGTTGAGAAACTGGCGCAGAGCATTGAAAACGACACCCCGCCAACCGGGAAGATGCGTGATTTTGCCGAGAATTTGGAGCAAAAGCGGCTAGAAGCTGGGCTTCAGCCCAGTTTGACTGAAGACCACCGCGCGAGCTTCACAGCGTGCCGCGAGTGGCTGAACGCCAATGCGTATTTTTTGCAGGGTGATACCCCAGGCGGCCCGATGGACCCGCGTCTGGCCGACCTCAAGCAGACCATCGAGTCCATGAGCCGCAGCCAGCAAAAAGAAAGCACGCTGGATTATCTAGATGCATCCAAAACTGCGGACAAGAGCGCCGACCACGAACCCGAGCGCGACATGAGCAAGGATGGCACCGACATGGGCGAGTAACCCAAGTCAAACCAACGCACTTTCAGGCCGAAATCAGCAAACGGGGCGGTGAAACGCCGCATCCTTTGGCCTAGCCGAGTCAAACCAACGTAGATACGTGCCGAAATCTGGCGAGGGGATCGTGAAACGCGACCCCGTTGAGCCTTAGCCACGTCGCACCAACGCAGTTGACTGGCGGAACCCGCCGCGGTGGGGCGGTGAAACGCCACCCCACCGCTTCAGCATTTCAATCTCGCGCGAGATATTTCCAGAGTTCAGTATCTGTTCATCAGAGCCGCAATATCCCAAAACCACCCCTGGAGAAGCTGATGAAACCCGTCGATTTTGAAAAATTCGCCGCCCAACTCGATTACCTCGAAGCCTTCGCCAACGATTACAACCCGGACGCCGACGAGGGCCAGCAACTGCTGGCCGAGTTGGCAGAAGCGCTGCTTGAAAACCCCCACGCCCCCGCGCTGGACTATCACCAGATCCAGATTGCGAAAAAACTGGTCCTGGCACACCTGGGCGAGCCGCACAAAATCGGTCCGATCTGGACCAGTTTCATCCGCGACTGCCTCCACCGCTTGGATGCATGGGAGGCCATGCGCTTATCCACCCGCGATTACCACCGCGCCCATGGGGTGGAGTGAAGCCATGCGCAAATATTTTTCCACCCTCGCCGTCCTGGCAGTCCTGATTTACGGCCTGGCCGCCGTCTTCACCGCTGAGCAATTCCAGCCCGGCGTGCGCGGCCTGGCCCGTGTCCTGGTCATCCACAAGATGGCCCCAAGCTGGGCACAACCTGCGCACTTCCACTGGACCGTCCAAGGCAAGCCACAGGCCGCCACCCCCGCAAAGATCGATGCGTATCTGGCCGACGCCAAGAAGACGTCCGAGTTTGATTTTTGGACGCAGCGCGAAGTCTATTTTTCGCCCGTGATCCTGGCTGATCTGTGGCTCTACGCCCTGCCCTGGCTATCGCTTTGGGCCAGCTTCAAGCTGCTGAACGCATGGCTAACCATCCGGCGGCTGTCGCGCCCCTGAATTTCCAGGCTTGTGTACCAAGACATCAAACCTCAGGAGAAAACGATGAGCACCGAAACCGAAGACAAACGCGAGTTGACCGCGGCCGACAAGCACAACCTGGCGCGCGTCGCCAAGATGACCAAGGCCGAGAAGGCCGCGGCCACGGACTGGGAAAAGGACTTTCTCAAAAAAACCGGCGAGCGTTACGCCAAGTGGAAGGACAAGGTCTTTTTGTCCGAGAAACAGTCAGCAGCCCTCGCCAAGATCGTGGCCGCCCTGGACGCACCCGACGGCGACGATCTGCCCGACCCGAACGCAGATTAGCGCCATGCAACCTCGCAATCACGTCGCCCTCGCGCTGCTCAAGCGCGGCGGCGGCACCAAGTCTCACACCAAGTCCCGCAAGGCGCTGCGCCGTGCGGAGAAGATGCAAACCCAAAAGGAACCGTCATGAAACTGAACGCCAAAACCTTCACCATCGCCGCTGTGGCTGCGGCAATTTTTGGTCTCGCCATCGGCGCGGCCATGGGCCAGCAACACCAGGCCGCGCAAGTGCATGCAGAACTGCAGCCCTCCTCTGTCGCGCTCCGGCCCGATCCCGTGCCCGTCAAGCCCGGCGGTAACTTTGCCGTGATGGTGACTCCGGGGCCTGACAGCCTTTTGCGCCTGGCCCTGGACACGCGCAACGTGGAGAGCCTCGCTGCGGCCCACAACTTCAAAGTCGCCGTCGCTGCCGTGTGCGACGCGAAATGCCAAAAAAAGCTGCAAGCCTTGCCAAGCCTGGCAATGACAGCACAAAGTTTTGGCGTGCAATTCGTGCCTGGCAACCGCGCAACGCTAAAAAAGTTGGTCGCCGAAGGCTGGACCGAAGAGACGCTTTACTGACCAACAAACGCCCCACCCACCCAAGCCCGCCGCGTGCGGGCTTTTTTGCGCGCGAGATATTTCCATGGCCGCGTACCCCAGCAAGCAAACAAAAGGAGCTTGCCATGGCGTCGCGCTACATCCCCATTGATCAATTCATCGAAGAGGCTCACGCCTACCAGCGCCGGCGCCGCAAGGCGCGGATGCTGGCGATCATCAAAACCATCGCCACGCGCCTGCTTCTCATCCTGGCCGGGCTCGCCATCATCTCACTCGGTTGGTGGACATTCCCCAGCACTGCGGGGGCTGCGGAACTGGCAACCCCTCGCGCCGCCCCTGCCGCGAGCCGCTGGTCCCTCGACATCAGCACAGTCAGCTATCACCTGCGCCAATGGGCACGGGACAGCCTCAATCAGGACAACCCAGGGCTGGGCCTCGAGTATCAGGCCACGCCCACCTGGGGACTAGCGGGCGGTTTCTACAAAAACAGCTACAGCCGCACATCGGCTTACCTGCTGGCGTCCTACACGCCCCTGCACCTTGCCCTGCCAGCCCGCTGGAGCGTGAGCGCCGGCCTCGCTGCGGGCCTGGTGTCTGGCTACACCAGCGCCGAGGCGCCAGCGCGCCCGCTGGCCCTGGCAGCCCTTCTCCAAGTGCGCAACCAGCATGGCTGGGGCTTCAACCTGCTGGGCATCCCCAACGCCGGGCAGAGCGCTGGGTTTATCGGTTTGCAACTGGTAGCGCCGCTGTGAACGCGCGCCCCCACTCCACCACCCAGCGTCTGTCGGTCTGGGCCGCCGCTGGCGTCGCCCTCGCAATCGCCCTTTTTGTCTACCAGCCCGGCCTGGGCCTGTGGGCCGCAAGCGCGGTGCTAGTCCCCCTGGGGATCTGGATCGACGAGGGCATCGACCCCCGCAAAGCCATCGCAGAAACCGTCGCCATCGTTGCTGTCGCCGCGTGCCTTAGCACGGTCTGGCTTGCCAACTTCCCAGCCCCACTGTTGCAAATCTCGCAAGGAGCCAGCCATGCAAACCACTTTTGAAGCCATCGCCTACACCCTCGCCACAGCGGCCCTGCTTGCCGGGGCGTTGCCGTTGCTCATCTTCTTTTTCAACCGCCAGGCGGGCCGCAAAGGAGCGCGCCAGCGCTAGCCAATTTCCAGGCGTCTGTATTCAAACAAGCAGCAAGCCCAGCGGGTGGTGGCGGTTGCGGCGCATTTTGAATCCTGCATGCGCAAAACCCCCGCAGACGGTGCAGCCAACTCCAAATGGCGGCGAGCCGTCCGACAGCAAGGTGTCGTGATTCAGACCCAGGCCAGGGCCATGCACCTGGCCGATCCAACCAGGAGCACGTCATGCACCACACCAAGAAATCCATCATCGCCGCCGTGCTGTTCTGCGCGGCGTTTGACAGCCACGCTGCACAAGTTCAGCAGCCCCAATCTTTTTTCATGCCACCGCCTGTTGTATTGAAGGCCGAGCCGGTGAGCGCCAAGTCAGGTGCGAATTTTGTGACGGTCGTGACCAGCCATGAAGGCCTGATGAGGCTGGCTTTGCGGGCGCGCGATGCGCATGACTACGCCGCCAGGCATGGCTATGCAATCTCCATCGCTGCCGTTTGTGATCCGAATTGCCAAGTCCTCCTGGAGGACCTGCCCAGCGTGGCCATGGCCGCCCAAAGCTTTGGGGTGCAGTTCATACGGGGCGATGCCACAACTGTCCAGCAGCTTGTCTCACAAGGCTGGATCAAGGGTCCGAGCTATTGACCGCTTCAGCCAGCGGTCCGGGCGGTGCCAACACACAAGGAACACATCATGCAATCGTTCAAAACCATTGTCATCGCCGCCCTGCTGGCGGCATTCATTGCCCCGGCGTGGGCCGCCAGTGGCGGCACGGCCACGGGTGCCAGCGTGCCCAGCGCCAACGTCACGCAGCAAGACGCCTACAACAACATCTCCGAGGGCACTAACTCGACCGCTGGCCAGGCAGGCACCGGGCAATCGGGCAACATTTCCATCGGCCTGGCCTCCAACAGCGGTGGCTCGTGGGCAGGCGCGTCGAACAACATTGCAGTTGGAACCTTGTCCGCCGCTGGTACCGGCCTGGGTTCGCCCAACAATGTTGCCATCGGCGCGTACGCGGCCAGCGGCACCAACGGCACCCAGGACAACGCCAGCCTTGGCTACGGCGCAGCGGCCAATGGCGGGTTCGGCCTGGCGCTGGGGTATGGGGCATCCAGCACGGGCACAAACAGCGTGGCCATCGGCGCAGGCAGCAGCGACGGCGGCGCGTTCAACGTGTTCAGCGTCGGTGCCGTCGGCAACACCCGCACCATCACCAACGTCATGGCCGGGCTGGTGTCATCGACCAGCACCAACGCCGTTAATGGAGCGCAGCTTTTTTCTGTTCAGGAACTGGCATCGCAAGCCATCACCAACGCCGCGACAGCCCAGAGCACCGCCACGGTTGCGCAGCAAGAGGCGGGCGGCGCGCTGACCACAGCGGCTAACGCAGCGAACCTGGCGACCACAGCGCAGGCATCCGTCGGCGCGCTTGCACAGCAGGCGGCGACCGTGCTGGGCGGCGACTCCAGTGTGAGCAATGGCGCGATCACCAGCCCAAGTTACGTCGTCGGCCCGAGCGTTTACAACACAGTGGGCAGCGCGCTGAACGCCCTCAACAACACCACCATCAGCAACGCTCAGGCAGCGGCGAACGCGCAATCCAGCGCCAACTTTGCGCAGAGCGCAGCGACCACCGCGCAGGGCACAGCCAACTACGCCCAGGTCTTGGCCAACAACGCTTTGAATGGCGTGGCGGCGGCGAACACCAGCATCGGCGTGGTGAATAGCGAGGTGTCGGCGAACACCACGAACCTTCAAATCCAAGGCGTAGCGATCCAGCAAAACCAGCTTGCCACCCAGGCCGCACAGACCACGGCAAGCCAGGCCTTGGTGCTGGGGCAGAACAGTGCCCAGTACACCAACGCTGGCAAGAGCCTCACGCTCAACAGCAACAACGGCGCGGGGACTTTGGTGCAAAACGTCGCCCCGGGCATCGCGTCAACGGATGCCGCCAACGTGGGCCAGGTCCTGGCCGCGCAGTCGGCAGCCGTGAACCAGGCCAACGCTTACACCACCGCGACCATCGCGCCCGTGGCCACCACCGCCAACACGGCCCTGGCCACCGCGCAGACCAACAGCCAGCAGATCATCACCCTGCGGACCGTGCAAACCGCGCAAGGTCAAGTCATTGGGATGGTCCTCAATGGCGTGGCAGGCATCTGCAAACAGACCGGCAACACGCTGACTTGCGCGCAATCTCAAGCCAAAGGCGAAGGGGCTTTGGCTGCCGGGGCTGGGGCGGATGCTGGGTATGCAGGAAGCCTCGCGCTGGGCACTGGCGCGACCATCACCCAGAGCAGCGGTCAAGACAGCAACACTGTGGGCGCTGTCGCCATCGGTACAGGCGCCAAGGCCAACGCCGACCCGGCAACGGCCATTGGCTTCCAAGCCAACGCCGCGGGTGCAAACTCGGTGGCGCTGGGCTACCAGGCCACCGCCAATGGCAATAACTCGGTTGCACTGGGGGCTGGCAGCGTCGCCAACCGCGACAACTCGGTGAGCGTGGGCAGCAGCTCGCAGCAACGCCAAATCACGAATGTTGCCCCGGGCACCGCGCCGACCGACGCGGTGGACCTTGGCCAGGTGGAAGGGCTGTTGCAAGGCATGGGCAGCGGGGTGCTCACACAGGCTGATGCTTACACCAGCGCAGCCGTGGCGCAGGCATCCGCCCTCGCACAAACGCCCGTCTTCGGGCCGAGCGGCAACGCCCTGACGGCCGCGATGGGGAGCTATGCAGGCTATTCAGCCGTAGGAATCGAGTACAGCCACATCCTGACCACCGACGCAGCGCGGCCTGCCTTCATCAGCGTAGGTCTCGCGGCCAATGATGGCGGTGCCCCGGCCTTGTTTCACGCCGGCCTGTCCATGGGCTGGTGAACAGCCATGGCCAAGGTTTTCGCCCTGTGGTGGCCAGGACGCGCAACGGTCCCGGCCGACCGCGCCTGGATCAACACCACGCGCCAGTTCCCGCGCCCCAGGGTGAGACATGGAAGCCTCGAAGCGGCGATGCTCGCCGCCGAGCGGTTCGCCGCGATAGGCGCGGCACGCCCGGTCCTCATCCAGCAGACTGGCCCCAGGACATGGGAGCGATTGCCGCCGGAGTTTCAGCCCCGCCAACACTGAGCCGCGCCAGATATTTCCAGCGGCTTGTAGCAGATCAAGGGCAGCAACAGCGGCCCGCAACCCACGGAGATTTTCAAATGATTGCAACCCTCATCAAAACCATCGGCGGCCTTCTCATCATCGCTGGCATCTCTCTCGCGATCCACGAACTCAACCAAATGATGGACGCCAGCAACCCCGTCACCAGCGGCGTCGTGCTGGCCCCCATCAGCGCCCGCTGAGCCAGCGGCGCCCCACGCCAACCGGAGAACACCATGCAACGCGAAGAAGCCCGCGAGGCGCTGGCCTCGCTTCTCGACAACATCAATGCGATCAACGCGGCGCACATTTCCATGAAGTGCCCAGCGCACCGCGGGGGGCTCACGGCCAGTCTTGAGGTCACGCTCGTGGCGGGGCGGCTGCACATGCACTGCATGTGCGGCTGCACTCAAGACCAAATCCTGGCGGCCGTGTACGGTCCTAGGCAGGAGGAAAGGCCGATGGATCGTTTCGATGAGTTCATCAACGCCCTCGCCGCCTGATTTTCCTCTCCGACGTACCGATGCACGGGCCACAAGACCCGCACCAACCCTCAATCTTCAGGAGCAGCAAATGGATTCCATCACCGCACGCATCGTCGCAGCCATGCTCAGCATCGCCGCCTTCGCCGGCATCGGCGCCGCGGCCTACGCGACGCTGCAAACATCCGCCCAGGCCACGGCCATCCAGACGAAGTTTCTGGCCACGATGCCCAAGCTGCCCACCCCACTGCCCGCCGCATCGGCGGCGTCGGCGAAGTGACGAACAAAAACAACCAGGACAAAAAGTCTGCGGCAACCAGGGCTGGAAAGATCGACGAAGCCCGCCGCCTCGCCAAGGAGAAATCATGAAGACCAACGTGAGTGTGATTCAAAAGTTGCTTTCACAAGCGCACGAAGCTGAGCAACGGCAAGCCGCCCTGCTGGCCCAAAAACAGGAGCAGTACAGGCATGCGCTGAGGCTGCTGAACGATCTGCAGGCTCACATCATCCACTATCAACAGCGCCAGCACGCCATGGGCTGCAGCGTGGCATGGGGTGAGGCGCAAGCCATGCGCGATTTCATTGACACGCTGAGGACTGCCGTGGCCGCTCAGCGCGTCGAAGTCAACCGCCTGCAATCCATGCTCGACGAACAGACCAAGGCATGGACCGCCACACGCCAGCGCGTGAAGGCGCTGGAGCAATTGGTATCCAAGCGCCGCGCCACAGCGTTCGCAACGCAGCGCCAGCGTGAGCAGGCCGAGCTGGATGACTGGCTGCTGCACCAGCCATCGCAGCGCGCAGCCTGAATCACCGACCACCCAAACCAAACCCAGGAGAACATTATGAAAGAAGACCAGATGATTCAAACCATCATCCAGCTCGCAAAAGTGGCGCGTCATGAGGGACTGCGCGGCGTGCTGCCGTTCACAGAACTGATGCCGGATGCCTTCGGCCGCCGGGGGGTGACGATGCTCGGGCTTGGCGCCGAGCCCGACGGCATTCGCGATTTTTTGGGGGTGGCTGCGGCGCGCGAGGCCAGGGTCAAAAAGATGGTGATCGAGGGGCTGGCCGGGATCGCCGATGGCGAGAACCCCGAAGTTCTGGAGGCGCGGCTGCGTCTGATCGCCGGGCTGGAGAAGGCCTGCAACCAGCTCGCGCTCGCTCAAAAAACCTGAGCGACGGAGCGAACCCATGAATGAAGCAAAACCGGACCCCCGGCAGGAGTTCCTGGACCAAGTCATCGATGCCATCGAGTGCGGCCGGCCGGTCCCATGGGACCAACTATGGACGGGGGACGCCGGCCCACAAAACGCGGTTTCAGGGCATGAATGCCAGGACCAGAGGTTTCTGTCTATCAAGGACGCGATGGCGCGCGACGGCCTGAAATTTGAGACCGGGAGCGCGGCGTTTTACCTGCGCGACACCGACAGCGTGGTCACGCCACCTGCAAACGCCTTCAAAGATGTGGGGGGCTACCAGGCGACCGTTTTGCACGAAATTGGGCACGCGACCGGCGCAGCGCACAGGCTGAGCCGCGACGGCATCACAGGCGACCATGCCCTCGGCAGCGAAGGCTACGCCAAAGAGGAATTGCGCGCCGAATTTTTCAGCGTTTTTATCGCGATGGAGACGGGTATTGAAAGAGAGCGCGATGAACGCCATGCCACCTACCTCAAAAACTGGGTTGCTGTGGCGACTGATGACAAGAGCGAGTTTCTCGAGGCCGCCGCGGAGGCGGCCAGGGCCGTTGATTACGTCATCGGCAAAGAGCGCGAAATGCTGCAGGAGCGCGAGGCTACACAGGCTGAGGCTGGGCGCGAATTCGACCTTGGTCTATAGACGGCGATATTTCCAGGGCCGCGTACCCATGCAGGGGCGGCAATCGCCGTCCCGCCCAACCTTCGCATCGAAAGGACATCATGGAAACTCAAATCACCCCCACCCCAGAAGCCACCGGCCAGAAGGTCGCGCTGCATGTCTGCCCGACCATGACCAGGTCTGGTTTCTGGTGCCGCCGTTGGCACACCTTCAAAGTCGTTATCGGCGAGGACCCGCTCGGCCCGCGCGGCGGGCACTCCGGTTCCTGGGGGGCCGGCCGGGTTGTCTGCAGCACCACCAAGCCCGCCGAAGCCAATGAATTTTTGGAGCGTTACGCCAAGCGGCACGGTTGCCAGATCGTTTAGTTCTAAACCCAAAAAGCCCGCTTCGGCGGGTTTTTTCTTGCCCACCGGGCATGCATTGCCGCTGATTTTCCGAGCCCCCGTATCAGTGCACGGGCCATGAGGCCCGGTCAACTGGAGTATCCCACCATGAACAAACTCATCATCCCTGCTGCCCTAGCCATGCTGCTCACCGGCTGCGCCGGCGTGCCGCCCATGTTCGGCGGCTCGCCTTCGTCCAGCGCCCTGGCCTACGCCCCGGGCCAGGCCCAGCAGGCCCAGAGCGTGCAGCTCGGCACTGTAGTCGCTGTGCAGCCTGTGACCATCTCTGCCCCAGGCGGTGCCACCACGCCAGGCGGCCTGCTGGGCGCGCTGGCTGGCGGGTTTTTAGGCAGCCGGGTCGGCAACGGCAATGGCTCCAAAGTTGCGGCTGTCATTGGCGCCATCGCTGGCGGACTGGGCGGCGAGGCGGCCACCAATGCGGCCTACAAACAGTCTGGTGTGCAGGTTACGGTAAAGATGGCCGGCGGCGGGGATTTCGCCGTTACTCAGGCCGCCGACGTGCCGCTCACAGTCGGCGAGCGCGTGGAGGTCGTCGGCGGCTACGGCCAGCTCGCTCGCGTTCTGCCGATGCCAGCCACAGAGCAGCGGCCGTGATTGTCGTTTTGCGCCTCGATTACCTGGCGGTCACCGGGCCGCTGGTGCGACAGACCGAGCGGTACAACACGCTGGCGGGCGTGCCCACGGTGTGGGCGCGCCACATCACCTCGCAGCAATCCGCCCAGGTCATTTATGCCGAAGGCGTGGCGATCATCTACACACCGCGCACACACGAGGTTCTTTACTAATTTCCGGCGCGACGTAACAGGTCAAGGGCGGCAACCGCGGCCCTGCAAACAGGAAACAGCATGAACGCCCAAAACAAACTTTATCGCAACGCCGTGTTGCTCAAGACCAAGCCGAAGTCACGCCCGGTGCCGGAGCTGGCACCCCGGCGCGACCCGCTGATTTGGGCGCTGTTTGGCCCGAACTACAAACCCAAAGGAGCGAAATCATGAGCCAGAAAGTCAACGTCGATGCCTGCCTGCAGGCGCTGAGCGGCTGGCATCTTGCAGACCTTTGGGTTTGCCTGTCCGCGCACGAATTGTGGGAACTCGGCGCGATGCTCGCCGACCACGCAGACGGCGTGCCGACAGCGGCGCACCAGTATCCAGATGCCGAGCAAAGGCTCGGTTTCTGGGCCGAAAACTGCGGGCTGGACCCGGCCACCGGGGAGCGGGCGGCTGTTGAGCCCGACCCGGCGACGGGCGAGACTGAGGCCTTTTTTCTGGCGAAGGACGGTGCACGGATGATCGTGCGCGAACTGCAAACCCCTGTCCGGCGCGAAGGCAAGAAAGCTTGATGACCCGGCCACTACAGCCACTTCCCAGCCCGCCGCGTGCGGGCTTTTTCATGCGCGCTGCTCGCGCATGCCGGGTTTCGTTCCATCCCCTGCCAATCTGTTGTTCGAAGCCGCCCCGACCTGCGGCGCCTTGGCGCTCAAGCATCTGCCACGCCAGCCCTGCGGTCTGTCATGCCCGCTGCACGCGCCATGCCTGCGGCACCGGCTTGCAGGCTCGATCTGTGAGGCGGCTCCGAACAGCAGATCAACCACGGCAGGAGAAAGACGATGAACGAACCCCTACAAGTCAACAGCGAGGCTCACCAAGCAGCAGTTGTGCAAATCCCGGAGGCAACCCTGCACAAGCACTACCTGAGCGGTGAGTTCTTCATCACGGCAGAGGCAGCCCAGGCGCACGACATCGACGAGGTGCTGCGCTGGTTCAACGGCCCGCATGAGCCGGTGACCGTCGGCGACACGCGCGACATCGGGCACGGCCTGAAAGCCTATTTCGGATACGACGACAGCAAGCCGATGCGCAAGGCTCTCTTTGTCCGCATCTACTGATCCACGCACCCACTATCAGGAGCAATGCCATGACCACCCCCACCCACACCATCGCCGCCGACCTGTTCGGCGAGCCGATCCACACCTACACCCGCGCGCAGTCCATCGAGGACGGCATGCTGATCGATGTCAGCACCACCGCACGCGAGGCCGGCATCGTGTGGCCCGTGGCCCTCACATCCGCCGCGTGGGCCGACGCCTGCGCTTGGACCGACGCCGACGACAAGCGCAAGGGTGGCGGGGCGTGCTGGCAGAGCGAGAGCGGCAGGCTTTGGGATGTCGTGTGGATGGCATCGCGTGCGATCCGCGCAGGCCTGCGCCGTGGGCACGATGGCCGCGACCCGATCTTGTTTCAAGTCTTGCGCATCCCGCGCGATGGCCGGGGCGTTCGTCCCCGCCTGGCCACGCTCAAGCTGCAGGTCGGACCTGGCGACGCAGGCGAGCCGGTCATCACGATCATGCTGCCGAGCGAAGATTGAAAGCAGGCAAATTTGTACTAACATATTCGCATGCTCACCAAATTCGAATGGGACCCCGCCAAGGCGCTGGCCAACCTGCGCAAGCATGGGGTGCGCTTCGAGACGGCCATGCGCGTGTTTGCCGACCCGCTCGCATCGTCCAACCAGGACCGCATCGAAGGCGGTGAACCAAGGTGGATCACCATCGGCGTGGTGGAGGGCTATGTGTTGCTCGTGGTGGCGCACACCGTGCGCAACGAGGACGATGGCACCGAGATCATCCGCATCATCTCGGCCCGGCGCGCCGACCCGAAGGAAAGGAAAGACTATGAGCAAAATGGTTAAACATGCCGTGGACCTGGCCAAGCTGCCGCCCCTGACCGCCAGGCAGCGCAAGGAACTGGAGGCCCTGGCGGCGAAGCCTGACAGCGGTATCGATGTCAGCGACATCCCGGCGCTGGGGGATGCGTTCTGGAAGAACGCGGTGCGCAACCCGTTCTACAAGCCCACCAAGACGCCGACCACGGTGCGCGTGGACTCGGACGTGCTGCTGTGGCTCAAGTCCAAGGGGCGCGGTTACCAGACCAAGATCAACGCCATCCTGCGCGAGGCGATGCTGCGGGAGGTGGCGCCAGCCAAGCCTGCGCCGCGCGGCGAGCGGCACAGCAAGGCGGCTTGAAGAACTAGCCCAGCTTTGCCACAGGAGCGATCTGTCACTGCGCCGCGTTCCCACAAGGTTTTCCGGAGATCCTTGAAAAAAGACTCGGGCCAAGTGGGCCTTTGGGCCCACCCACTTCAGCCCAAAAGAATTGCGGTGGATTCCAATAAAGAAATTTATATATTGGAATCCACCGCAATTCTTTTCTTGGCCCGCCTAGCCTCGCAGCCTCACGATGCTGCACTGTGTGGTCAGGCCGCCGCTGCCAACTCCCCGAAAGTAGCCTTGGCGCACAGATCGGGGATGTACAGGCCTTCGTCGAGATCGGGCCAGTAAAGATCATGCCCGGCCCCCTCGACGTTCACCCGGGCGAGTTTCGTCGTTCCGGCCTGGGCGATGACGGCGGGCAGCAGGGCAAAGGGGATGGCGAATTCCGCCCCGTTGTCAAAATCGAGAACGAGGCGCTGCCTGCGCGTGTCCACGTGGACCGCAACCGCCCTGGGCTGCACCAGGTCAAGCGCGCGGCCGCGTTCAAGCGCGGCCTGGATGGATTGCTCAGAAGTCGCCATGCGCGATTATCCCAGCTTCGCCACCGCGCCCAAGTACCCAGCATGGTGCCGCAGCGCGTAGTCCTGGCGCGTGAAGCCACTGAGTTGGACGGCCAGCACCGCGAGCACATCGCCAATCACAGCCATGACCGTGGCCGATGTCGTGGGAGCCAGGCCCAGCGGGCAGACCTCGGCGGGATCTCCCGTCCACAGCACCAGGTCGGAAGACGTGGCAAGGGCTGAATCGCGCTTGCCCGTGATCGTGATGATCCGCACATCTGGGTGCAAACTCCTGGCCAGATGCACCAGCTCGACGACTTCCCGTGTCTTGCCCGAATTCGAGATGAGCAACAGGCAATCATGGACACCCAACACGCCAAGGTCGCCGTGCTGGGCCTCAAGCGGGTGTAGGAAGATCGATGGCACGCCGACCGAGCACAGCGTGGTCGCGATCTTCGCCCCGATGCCGCCCGCTTTGCCGACGCCGGAGACGACCACCTTGCCGCCGGCGCGGGCGGACTCCAAGAAGCGCTGAACAGCAGGCTCGAAAGGATTGTCCAGAGGGATGCTTTGAATGGCCGCGGCTTCGGCCGCGAGGATGGATTGGATTGCGTTTTGCATGATCGGATTATCAGGGGTCATCACTTTTCCGCTGGCGCGTAGTTGCTCATGGACAGGAGAAACCCATGAGCACCAACAACGAAATCCCACGCCTGGTGAACACCAAGGAAGCGGCACAAATCCTGGGCGTCAGCAAGGCCACCCTGGACCGCGACCGCGCCACCGGGTGCGCAGGCGGCGTGCCCTGCATAAGAATTGGCGGGAGGGCCCTGTACAGCCCGGAGCAAATCCTCGAGTGGGCCAAGGCCAGGGCCATCGTGCCAACGCCAGCCCTGGCGCTGCAGATCGAGGCGGCGCCCCAGCCCCGGCGCCGGGGACGGCCCCGCAAGACGGGTTAACCCAGCTTCGCGGCAAGCTCGCTGGCGCTTGGGTTGAAATACCGCTGCAGCATCTTCAAGTCTTTGTGCCCAGTGACTGCAGCGAGTTCGAGCACGTTTGAAAGCTTTTTTGAAAGCCGGGTCGTAGCTTCATGGCGAATGTCATGCAGTCGCAAATCCTTGATCCCCGCCCGCTCGCGGGCACGTGCCCAGGCTTTCGTGACTGCGTCGGCACGCACGTTGAAGACGCGCTCACCCTCGCGCGGCAGCGACCGGAGCAACGCCACTGCGGCAGTGGACAGCGGCACATCGCGTGCGGTGCCGTTTTTTGTGTGGGGCAGATGCACAAACTGCGCATCGAGGTCGACGAATTCCCAGCGCAGCGCAACCACCTCGCCGCGGCGCATCGCGGTGAGCTTGAGCAGTTGCACGATTGCGGGCAACTCCGCAGACTCGCTCACGGCACAAATGCGTGCGAGTTCATCATCACTCGCGCGACGCTTGCGGGCATCGCGGATTTTCGGCTTGTTGACATCGGCGACCGGGTTGGCAATGCCGCCGATCTTCCAGGACTTCCTGGCCGTCGTGTAGAGGTGCGAAAGCACGGCCAGCCGTCGGACAACCGTGCTGGCGGCAAGGCCCGCACGGAGCCAGGCTGCTTGCAGCGCCTCGATCTGCGTGCTGTCGATGGCCGAGAGTGACAGCCGGGCCAGGGGCGAATCTGTGAAAGCCTTGATGATCGATTTATTACCGCTCCCGCTCAACCTTGGCACGACCTCGATCAGGTATCGGGCCAGGGCATCCTTGAGCAACAGCGCGTCCGCTGCGCTGGTGTCGCGCCAAAGCCCGCGCTCAAGCTCTGATTCGACTTTGCGCGCCCAGGCGCTAGCATTTGTCCTCGTCGAAAATGTCTTGGTGATCGTCGGCTGGCCACGCCGCCTGATGATGACCTGATGGCTGAACTCGCCGCGCTTCGTGATCGTTGCCATAGAATTTCCCCTTTTGTCCGAGTAGTACGGGTGGCAGGAAATTGCAGCATCGGTGCAGCAAAAAATCAGGCAATTTCGCGTAAGTGCTTGATAACAAACGAGAATAAGCCATCAATTTCAGCTTTCGTAATGAGAAGGTCGAGGGTTCGATTCCTTTCACCGGCACCACAAACGGCTCTGCTGGAAACGAAGGGCCGCTCCCGAGTTTCCTTGCCCCCTCCGGGGGGAGTCCGCTCGCGGACTGCTGGGGGCACTTGTATCTCTAGCACCTGTTCCGTGACTCCATCCCCGCCCCAAGACCGTCTCCCCTCACGCAGCATGCTGTGGGTGCTGGCCATCGTGCTGGCTGCCCTGTGGTTCGGGGTGTTGGGCTACCGCGATCTGGTGCCCACGGACGAGGGCCGCTACGCCGAAATTCCACGTGAGATGGTGGCCAGCGGCAACTGGGTCACGCCGCGCCTGGACGGCCTGAAATATTTCGAGAAACCACCGCTGCAATATTGGGCCACGGCCGTGGCTTACGAGGTGTTCGGCCTCGGCCAATGGCAAGCACGGCTGTGGACCGGGCTCACGGGCTTCTTCACCATCCTGCTCACCGGCTATGCCGGTTGGCGCGTATTCGGTGCGCGCACCGGGCTGTACGCGGCGGCCATTCTGGCCAGCAGCCTGTACTGGGTGGCGATGGGCCATATCAACACCCTGGACATGGGCGTGTCGGCGATGTTGGCCGGCAGCCTGCTGAGTTTTTTGCTGGCGCAGCGTGACGGCGCAACGCCTGCGCAGAGCCGCAACTGGATGTGGGCCTGCTGGGCCTTCATGGCGCTGGCGCTGCTGTCCAAAGGGCTCATCGGCCCTGCCTTTCCTGGCATGACGCTGGTGCTCTACACCCTGCTCACGCGCGACTGGGGCCTGTGGAAGCGGCTGCACATCGTCACCGGCCTGCTGATTTTTCTGGCCATCGGCCTGCCCTGGCATGTGCTGGTGCAACTGCGCAACCCCGAGTTTTTCGACTACTACTTCATCTACCAGCAGTTCACCCGCTTTCTCACGCCTGAGTTGGCGCGGCCGGGGCCGTGGTGGTATTTCTTCCCCATACTGTTGCTCGCCGTGCTGCCCTGGGTTGGTGGCTTGTTCGGCGGGCTGCGGCATGCGTGGAAGCAGCCGAGCGGCATGGAAGCATCGAGCGCGGTCGTTGCCGGCAGGCCCGGCTTCAAACCCAACTGGGCGCTGCTGATCTGGACGGTGTTCATCTTCGCTTTTTTCAGCGCTTCGCATTCCAAGCTGCCGTCCTACATCCTGCCCGTGTTTCCGGCGCTGGCGCTGATGATCGGCAACCATTTCGCCCATGCCCAGCGCGGAGTCTTGCGCTGGCAGTTCGCGCTCTACGGTTTCATCTCGCTGGCCGCCGCCGCGGGCTTGACCCAGCTTTGGCGCGCGGGCAACGCGGTGACGCCAGGCACGCTGTATCAACAATTTGGCTGGTGGCTGGAAATCACAGCGCTACTGGGCATCGTCGGCAGCGCACTGGCCTGGCGCTGGGAGACGGACGGGCGCCGCAGCGCTGCCGTGCTGGCTCTGGCCATCAGCATGTTTCTCGGCTTCACGGTGGCGTCGCAGGGGTTTCAGATTCTTGGGCGCACGGCATCGACCAAGGACGTGGTCGCCGCCATCCGGCCGTGGCTTCATGCCGGCCAGCCGTTCTACGTCGTGGGTACTTATGACCAGACGCTGCCGTTCTACTTGCGCCGTACCGTGACGGTGGTGGAGTACCAGGGCGAGCTGCACTTCGGCATCACGCAGCAACCGCAATTGTGGGTCCCCACCCTGGCCGACTTCGCCCAGCGATGGCAGCAGGACCGCCTGCCGCTGGCCTTCATGCCAGCCGGGCAGCTCGGCGCGCTGCGGGCCATGCACCTGCCGCTGCAAGTGATCGAGCAGACGCCGCGCTACGTGGTCATCGCCAAGCCGGGGCAGGACTATGGGACAGCCGCGCAAGCTGCTATCCCACGCTTGCCCGCCGCCTGGAATGCCCCACCCACGACCCCACCCACCGGAGCCAAGCCATGAGCGCCGTCACGTTCGCCCTGGTTCTCACCGGCGTGCTGCTGAATGCCGCCGCACAGTTGCTGCTCAAGGCCGGAGCTGAGACCGTCGGCCGCTTTTCCTTCAGCCTGGACAACATCTGGCGGGCAGGCTTGCATTTCGCACTGCAATGGCAAATCCTGCTGGCGCTAATGTTCTACGCGCTGTCGGTCGGCGTGTGGACTTTGGCGATGACCCGGGTACAGGTGTCCATCGCCTACCCCATGCTCTCGTTGGCCTATGTGGTCACGGCCTTCGCCGCCTGGTGGCTGTTCGGCGAGGCGCTGACGGCGCAGAAACTCATCGGCATCGCCATCATCATCGTCGGTGTGATTGTGGTTGCACGTTCCTGAGGGAGCCCGTCATGACCGAAGCTGATGTCCTGCCTTTCACCCGCCCCGACCTCGACGAGGCCACCATCGCCGGTGTGGTCGAGGTGCTGCGCTCGGGCTGGCTCACCACCGGGCCGTGGAATGCGAAGTTCGAGCAGGTGCTGTCGGAATTTTTCGGCGGCCGCACGGTGCGCGCCTTCAACTCCGGCACGGTCACCATGGAAGTGGCGCTGCGCATGCTGGGCGTGGGCCCGGGCGACGAAGTCATCACCACGCCGCTGTCCTGGGTGGCCACGGCCAATGTGGTGCTGGCGGTGGGCGCGCGGCCGGTGTTCGTCGACATCGACCCGGTCACGCGCAACTTCGACACCAGCGCCATCGAGGCCGCCATCACCCCCCGCACGAAGGTCATCCTGCCGGTGCATCTGGCCGGCCTGCCCTGCGATCTGGACGCCATTGGCGCCCTGGCCACACGCTACAAACTGCGGGTGCTGGAAGATGCGGCCCAGGCCATCGGCAGCACCTGGCGGGGCCGGCGCGTCGGCAGCTTCGGCGACTTCGCCTCTTTCAGCTTCCACCCCAACAAGAACGTCACCAGCCTTGAAGGAGGCTGCCTGGTCCTTCCCGCCGATGCCGACCCGCAACTGGCCGAGCGCCTGCGCCTGCAAGGCGTGCGCCGCACCGGGCTGGATGGCATGGACGTCGACGTGGTGGGTGGCAAGGCCAACCTCACCGACGTGGCCGCGCGCGTGGGCTGGGGGCAGATGCAGCGGCTGGACGGTTTCAATCGCCGCCGCACCGAGTTGGCGAAGGCGTATTTCGCGGTGCTCGACGCCATGAAACTGGCCGAGCGTGGCGTGCAACTGCCGGTGCGCGACTTCACCGACAGCAACTGGCATATGTTCCAGATCGTGCTGCCATCGGGTGTCTCGCGTGCCGCCGTGATGCAGGCGTTGAAAGACCGCGGCATCGGCACCGGCGTGCATCACCCGCCCATCCACTTGTTCACGCTCTACCGCAAGCTGGGCTTCAAGCCTGGCGACTTTCCCCATGCCGAGCGCGTGGGTGCGGGCATTCTCACCCTGCCGCTGTTTCCCGCCATGCGCGACGGCGACATCGGTCGCGTCTGCGGCGCGCTCGACGCGGTGCTGCGAGAATTCGGCGTATGAGCACCTTCGTTCTTCCACCCGCCGTCTCGGTCGTCGTTCCCGTCTACAACGAGGAAGCCGGTCTGGCCGCGCTGTTCGCCCGGCTTTACCCCGCGCTCGACGCCCTGGGCGAGCGCTATGAAATCATCTTCGTCAACGATGGCAGCAAGGACCGCTCGGCAGCCCTGCTGGCAGCGCAGCAGCGCCTGCGCCCCGACGTCACCCGCGCCATTTTGTTCAACGGCAATTACGGCCAGCACATGGCCATCCTTGCGGGTTTCGAGCACAGCCGCGGCGATATCGTGGTGACGCTGGACGCCGACCTGCAGAACCCGCCCGAGGAAATCGGCAAGCTGGTGGTCAAGATGCGCGAGGGCTTCGATTACGTCGGCACCATACGCCGCCAGCGGCAAGACAGCTGGTTCCGCCGCAACGCCAGCCTGGCGATGAACAATCTGCGGGAAAAAATCACCCATGTCCGCATGACCGACCAGGGCTGCATGCTGCGCGCCTATGGCCGCGACGTCGTCGACACCATCAACCGCTGCAGCGAGGTCAACACCTTCGTGCCCGCGCTGGCCTACACCTTCTCGCTGCGCCCGACCGAAATCGAAGTGGCGCACGAGGAGCGCGCCGCGGGCGAGTCGAAGTACTCGCTGTTCAAACTCGTCCGGCTGAATTTCGATCTGGTCACCGGCTTCTCGCTCATGCCGCTGCAGATCATGTCCTTCCTCGGCATCGCCCTGGCGCTGGCCTCGGGGGCGCTGTTCGTCTACCTGATGCTGCAGCGCCTGCTGTTCGGCTCGCAGGTGCAGGGCGTGTTCACGCTGTTCGCCATCACCTTCTGCCTGCTCGGCGTGCTGCTGTTCAGCATGGGCCTGCTGGGCGAGTACATCGGCCGCATCTACGAACAGGTGCGCGGCCGGCCGCGCTATGTGGTGCAGGCCGTGCTGGACGATACTGCGGACGTCCAACCAGCTCATGGCCTGCATGAAGCGGGGGCTGAAGCCAAGGCCCCCAGCCTGGCCGCCTCCAGCCGCTAAACACCGCATGCGCGCCGTTGTTTTCGCTTATCACAACGTTGGCGCGCGCGGCCTGCGCACGCTGCTGGCTGGCGGCATGCGGGTGGAACTCGTGGTCACGCACCCGGACGACCCCGGCGAGACCATCTGGTTCGACAGCGTGGCTGCGGTTGCGGCCGAGCATGGCATCCCGGTGGCGCTGGTCGATCAGGCCGTGGACGATGCCTTGCTGGAACGCATCGCGAGACTGGCGCCGGACTACATCTTCTCCTTCTACTTTCGCCGCATGCTGCCTGCGTCACTGCTGGCTGCGGCGCGCATCGCCGCGCTGAATATGCACGGCTCGCTGCTGCCCAAATACCGGGGCCGCGTGCCGGTGAACTGGGCGGTGCTTCACGGCGAATCTGAAACAGGCGCAACCCTGCACGTCATGGAAGCCAAGCCCGATGCGGGCGACATCGTCGCCCAGCAGGCCGTGCCCATCCTGCCGGACGATACGGCCAAAGACGTGTTCGACAAAGTCACCGTGGCCGCCGAAATCGCTTTATGGGGCGTGCTGCCGCGATTGCAGCGGGGCGAAGTGCCGCGCCGCGCCAATGATCTGGCGCAAGGCAGCTACTTCGGCGGGCGCAAGCCGGAAGATGGCCGCATCGACTGGCGGCAACCCGCGCAGGCCATCTACAACCTCATTCGCGCCGTCGCTCCACCCTACCCCGGTGCTTTTTTTGACCTGAACGGTCGGCGCCTCATCGTCGCCCGCGCGCGCTTGGCACGCCCTGAAGTGGCGGCGCTGCTCCCGGCTTCGGCCAGCGCCGGATTGCATCTCGCACGGGAGCAGATCCTTGCCAAAGGCAGCGACGGCGGGGTGATTCACATCCTCGAATTGTGGGCGGCAGATCACCCCGGCCAGCCCTTGAGCGCACGACACCTTTCGGAACTCGCAGGGCATCAACCATGAAAAAAATCCTCATTCTCGGCGTCAATGGCTTCATCGGCCACCACCTGTCCAAGCGCATCCTGGCCACCACCGACTGGCAGGTGTACGGCATGGACATGAACACCGACCGCATCGACGACCTGCTGGGGAGTCCGCGATTCAAGTTCTTCGAGGGCGACATCACCATCAACAAGGAGTGGATCGAGTACCACGTGCGCAAGTGCGACGTCATCCTGCCGTTGGTGGCCATCGCCACGCCCGCCACCTATGTGAAAGCGCCGCTGCGCGTGTTCGAGCTCGACTTCGAAGCCAACCTGCCCATCGTGCGCGCCGCGGTCAAGCACAAAAAACATCTGGTGTTCCCCTCCACCTCCGAGGTCTACGGCATGAGCGCCGATGCCGAGTTCGACCCCGAGAACTCGCCCCTCACCTACGGCCCGATCAACAAGCCGCGCTGGATCTACGCCTGCTCCAAGCAGCTGATGGACCGGGTGATTGCCGGCTACGGCCAGCAGGAAGGGCTGAACTACACCCTGTTCCGTCCGTTCAACTGGATTGGCGCGGGGCTGGACACCATCTTCTCCGCCAAGGAAGGCAGCTCGCGCGTGGTGACGCAATTCCTCGGCCACATCGTGCGCGGCGAGAACATCAGCCTGGTCGACGGCGGCCAGCAAAAACGCGCCTTCACCGACATCGACGACGGCATCGACGCGCTGATGAAGATCATCGACAACAAGGACGGCGTGGCCAGCGGCGAGATCTACAACATCGGCAATCCGGCCAACAACCACTCCATCCGCGAGTTGGCCGACCACATGCTGCGTATCGCCGCCGAAACGCCGGAGTACGCCGAAGCGGCCAAGCAGGTGAAGCTGGTGGAAACCAGCTCGGGCGCGTATTACGGCAAGGGCTACCAGGACGTGCAGAACCGCGTGCCCAAGATCACCAACACCATGCACGACCTGAACTGGGCGCCAAAGGCCGATATGGATACCGCGCTGCGCAAGATTTTCGACGCCTACCGCGGCCACATCGCCCAGGCCCGCGCGCTGATGGACGAGGCCGGGAACTGATCGCCGCCGCAGCCCGCACGACGCCCGCGCCATGCCTTTTCTCGCCCTCAAGATCGATGTCGATACCCTGCGCGGCACGCGCGAAGGCATACCCACCTTGCTGCGCCTGCTCGATCGCCGCCAAGTATCCGCCACCTTTCTCTTCAGCCTCGGGCCCGACCACACCGGCCGCGCCCTCAAGCGCGTGTTCCGGCCCGGCTTCCTGGCCAAGGTGCGGCGCACGTCCGTCACCAGCCACTACGGCATCAGGACCCTGCTCTATGGCACCCTGCTGCCCGGGCCGGACATCGGCCGCCTGGCGGCCGAAACCATGCGCAGTGTCGATCGCGCCGGGCATGAGATCGGCGTCCACACCTGGGACCACATCCTCTGGCAAGACCATGTCGCGGGCAAGGACCCCACGTGGACGAGGCGCCAGATGCGGCTGGCCGTGGACCGCTTTGGCGAGATCTTCGGCCGCGCCCCCAAGGTGCATGGCGCCGCGGGCTGGCAGATGAACGACGCCGCCTACGCGCTGGAAGAAGAACTCGGATTCACCCTTGCCTCGGACGTCCGCGGCGATGCGCCGTTCCGCCCGGTGGTGGGCGGCCGCGCGCTCGGCGTGCCGCAGCTGCCGACCACCCTGCCGACGCTGGACGAGCTCATCGGCGTGGACGGCATCACGCCCGAGAACGTGGCCGAGCATCTGCTCAAGCTGTCGCTCGATGGTCGCGACCATGTCTATACCCTGCATGCCGAACTCGAAGGCGGCCAGCTCGCACCGGTGTTCGAGGCGCTGCTGGCCGACTGGAGCCATGCGGGTCTGCGTCTCGGCAGCATGACCGGCTACGCCGCGACGCTGAATCTGGACGCATTGCCGCTGAAGGGCGTGGGCATGGGTACCGTGCCCGGACGCAGCGGTATGCTGGCGGTGCCGGTTTCCCCAACCTGATGACCAAGGTCGGCTCGGCCAAGCGTGACGTGCCGATCCGCCCCTTGGAGCCCGCAGTGCCCAGCAGCCAGCCCGTTTGCCACCGCCTCCGCACAAGGAGCCGCCGCCTGCCCATGCCGGCATGGGCAGCGAGCAAGGCCGCCCGCTTGCTGCTCGCTCCGTTTCTGGCATGGGCTGCCGCGAGCCATTCCCCCGCGCATGCCGAGCCCGGCCTGGCGCACGAGGTGGTCGGCGGAAGCTCGGAATATGTCGTCCGCAAGGGCGACTCGCTGACCGCGATCGGGGCGCGCTTCGGCGAGTCGGTCGCCGATATCGCGCGGCTCAATGGGCTCGAACCCCGGCATGCCCTCCAACCTGGGCAGCGCATCCAGATCGACAATCGCCACATCGTCCCCGAAACACTGGACGACGGCGTGCTGATCAACCTGCCGCAGCGCATGCTGTTCTTCTTCCGTGACGGCAAACTCTCCGGTGCCTACCCCGTGGGTCTGGGCAAACCGAGCTGGCCGACACCCGCCGGGAATTTCAAGGTCGTGGCGTTGCGCAAGGATCCGACCTGGGATGTCCCGCTTTCGATCCAGGAGGAAATGCGGCGCGAAGGCAAGGCCGTACTGACCCGTGTGGCGCCGGGGCCGGACAATCCTTTGGGCAAGTACTGGATCGGGCTGAGCATGACCGGCTACGGCATCCACGGCACCAGCGCGCCGCCCAGTGTCTATCATTTCCAGAGCCATGGCTGCATCCGGCTTCACCCCGACGACGTGGATACACTGTTCGCCAACATGCAGATCGGCACCCCAGGCAAGATCATCTACACGCCGCTGCTGCTGGCCGAACTGCCCGATGGGCATATCGAACTCGAGGCCAACCCGGACATCTACCACAAGCAGCCCGCCCCCTGGGACGCACTGGTCAGGCTGGCGGCGCAAAACGGCCTGACCGACCGCATCGACTGGCAGAAAGCCCGGCAAGTCGCCAAGCAGCAGGAGGGGCTGGCGAGGCGGATCGACCGCCAGGCCGAAGTCCAGGCCCCGGCACCGTAAGCAAGGAAGCCATCATGTCGCGTTCACGCCTGCACACGTCCTCTCGCCCACACGCAGTGGCCAGCCGCGAGCGCCGCCGTTTCCTCTCGGCCGCAGCGGGCATTCTGGCTGCGGGAACCGGCCTCGCCGCCCGACCGGCCTTCGCCCAGACAAGCGCCTCCAGCGCGGAGCGCTCACTCTCCGTCTACAACCTGCACACCGGCGAAACCCTGCGTACCGTCTATTGGGCGCAAGGTGTGTACCTTCCCGAATCGCTCGCCGAGGTCGACCACCTGCTGCGTGACTTCCGCAACAACGAGACCAAGGCCATCGCTCCGTCTCTGCTCGACCTGCTGCACGCCATCGCGGAACGGCTCGGCGCGGCCCAACCCATCCAGCTCGTTTCCGGATACCGTTCGCCGAGCACGAACGCCATGCTGCACGCTCGCAGTTCGGGTGTGGCCAAGCACAGCCTGCACATGGACGGCATGGCCGCGGACATCCGTGCGCCTGGGCATGACCTGACGCAGTTGCACAGGGTCGCGCTCTCGTTGCAGTCCGGCGGCGTCGGCTTGTATCCCCGCTCGGATTTCGTCCATGTCGATATCGGCCGGGTGCGTCGCTGGCAGGGTGTCTGAGCACGACGGCGCCCGAGGACTTCGGCGCGGGACTTCCCGGCTCCACCATTCGGCAGCTTGATCCCGATCAACCGCGCGCCACGCGAACCCGCCTAACCTGACAGCACTTGTCAGTGTGAGGTCGCGTCATGGATGATCGCTTCCAGGACCGTTTCGCCGCAGGGCGCAGGCTGGCCCGGTCCCTGCAAGTCTATGCAGGCCGTCATGATGTGCTTGTCCTGGCGGTGCCGCGCGGCGGCGTTCCGGTGGGATACGAGGTGGCCAAATCCCTCGGCGCCGAGCTTGATGTGCTCATCGCGCGCAAGCTCGGCTTGCCGGGGCATCCGGAACTCGCCATGGGGGCCATCGCATCGGGCGGAGCCTTGTACCTCAATCCCGAGGTCGTCGACATGGCCGCGGTCTCCCGGCATGACATCGAAGCCGTGCTCGCCGATGAGCGCCGCGAACTGCAACGCCGCGAAACGCTCTACCGTGGGACGCGCCCGACAGCCAGCGTCGAAGGCCGCACCGTCATCGTCGTCGACGATGGCATCGCCACGGGCGCCTCCATGCGCGCGGCCGTCATGGCGCTGCGTTCCCGGCATCCGGCCCGCATCGTGGTCGCCGTGCCGGTCGCTCCGCCCGGCGCAAAGCAGCGCCTGGAGGACATCACCGACGATTTCGTCTGCGTGCTCAGCCCGCATCCGTTCTATGCCGTCGGCCAGTTCTACGAGACCTTCGACCAGACCAGCGACGCGGAAGTGCGCAGACTGCTGGCACGGTCGCGCGGGGAAGCAGCATGACGCACCCGGCGCTGACCCCCTTTCTCGCCGTGCGGCATCTTGCCCAGCGGCTCGCCGGCAACGCCACCGATGACGACGCGCTGCTGGCGATGGCCGCGGGTCGGCGCTTCGTGCTGCTCGGCGAGGCCACCCACGGGACGCAGGATTTTTACCGCATGCGCGCCGACATCACCCGCAGGCTCATTGCGGAACAAGGGTTCGATGCCGTGGCCATTGAAGGCGATTGGCCGGATGCCTGGCGCGTCAACCATTACGTGCATGGCGAAGGCCACGACGACGCCACCGCCGCGCTGGACGATTTCGAACGTTTTCCCGCCTGGATGTGGCGCAACCGGGAAGTCCTCGATTTCGTCGGCTGGCTGCGCGCGCACAACGCCGCCAAACCCCAGGCGGAGCGCGTGGGATTTTATGGCCTCGACCTCTACAGCCTCTACCGTTCGGCCGATGCGGTGATCCGCTATCTCGACCGGATCGACCCGGAGCAGGCGGAACTCGGCCGCAAGCGCTATGCGGCGCTCGACCATGTGCGCGAGCCCCAGGTCTACGGCTACCAGGCCGCCTTCGGCCAGCGCCCCGACGCCCGCGAAGGCGTCATTGCGCAATTGCTGCAGTTGCGTGCCGATGCGCAGGCTCATATCGAGCGCAATGGTCTCGCGGCGTTGGATGCGCATTTCTTTGCCGAGCGCAACGCCACGGTGGTGGTGCATGCCGAGGCCTACTACCGCGCCATGTTCGGCCGGCGCGTCAACACCTGGAACCTGCGCGACGCCCATATGCGCGACACCCTGCTCGCACTGGCCGATTACCGGGTCCGGCGGGGCGGCACGGGACGGGTGGTGGTCTGGGCTCACAACTCGCACCTCGGCGACGCGCGCGCCACCGAGTCGCATGCGCGGGGCGAATGGAACCTCGGCCAGTTGATCCGGCAGGATGTGGGCGACCAGGCCCTGCTGGTGGGTTTCACAACCTATACAGGCCACGTCTCCGCGGCTTCGCAGTGGGACGGCGATGTCGAGCACAAGTGGGTGAGGCCGGCGCTGCGCGGCAGCTACGAGCACCTGTTCCACAGCACGGGGCTGGATCGGTTCTTCCTGCCCTTGACCGACGCTGCGGCCGAACCCCTGCGTGAGCCCATGCTGGAGCGCGCCATCGGCGTGATCTACGTGCCGCAGACGGAACGCGCGAGCCATTATTTCGATGCCGCGCTGGCGCGGCAGTTCGACGCCGTGTTCCATCTGGACGAAACCGCCGCGCTCGAACCGCTGGATGCGCCGCATCACTGGCACCGGCCCGAGGCCGTGCTGCCGGGCGTCTAGGCCGCATGCAGAGCCAACATCATGCAGCGACCCGCCACGATCGATGTCCAGATCCCCACGCACGACGTCGTGCTGGATGGCATCCTCACGCTTGTCGGCGGAGCACGCGGCATCGTCGTCTTCGCCCACGGCAGCGGCAGCAGCCGGTTCAGCCGGCGCAACCGGGATGTCGCCGAGGCGCTCCAGGCGGCAGGTCTGGCCACCCTGTTGTTCGATCTGCTCAGCGCCGAGGAAAACGCGCGCGACAGGATGACGGCCGAGCATCGCTTCGACATTGCGCTGCTTGCGCGGCGCCTGACCGATACGGTCGACTGGCTGGGCCAGGAGGCGGCGACCCGCGCGCTGCACATCGGCCTGTTCGGCGCCAGTACCGGGGCGGCGGCGGCCCTGATCACCGCGGCCGAGCGCCCGCAGCGTGTGGACGCAATCGTCTCCCGCGGCGGGCGTCCCGATCTGGCCGGCGATGCGCTCGGCAAGGTGCAGGCCCCCACACTGCTCATCGTCGGCGGCTGGGATCCTGAGGTCATCGCCCTGAATGCACTGGCGGCGCGCCAACTCACCTGCGCGCACCGCACCGCCATCGTCCCGAACGCGACCCATCTCTTCGAGGAGCCGGGCAAATTGGAACAAGTCTCCAGGCTGGCCGCCGCCTGGTTTGCAACGCACCTCTCGGCGACGAACAGCTGAGGCACACGCTAGAGCTTCCCGACCGGGAAGCCATCCGCCGGGTTGCCTTTCCAGACGGACGGACAGCCCGACATTGCCCATATCGATGTCAGGAGCACAGCATGAGGGTCAAGGACATTTACACGCGCGGCACGGTGCACATCCCGCGATCGTGCAATCTGCAGGAAGCCGCCATCCAGATGCGTGACCAGCATATCGGAGCTCTGGTCGTCACGGATGGCGCGGTGAACCATCACATCGCCGGGATCGTCACCGACCGGGACATGGTGGTCAAGGCGCTCGCCAAAGGCGCAAGCCCGGTCACCACGACGGTTGGCGACGTGATGACGGACGGCGTGATGAGCACCCCTGAATCCGCCGACGTCAGCGATGCGATGCAGACCATGTTCAGCCACGGCATACGCAGGCTCGCCGTGACCGATCACGAAGGCGGGGTGGTCGGCATGCTGTCCCTGGATGATGTGATCCAGGCCATGAGCCACGACCTGTCGCAACTCGCCAGCATCGTGCGCAGCGAGCAGCAGCGGGAACGAACCGGAAGCGTGCAATCGCCCCTGCACCCCTGAGAAGGCCGAACTGGTGTCGATTCCGGCCGCGCCGCGACCTGCCCTTCACGGTTGAACCGGATCATGGCGTAGCCATGATCCGGTTTGCGCTCAATGGTTGCGCCCCAGCTGCTCCAGAATCGCCGGGTTCTCCAGCGTCGAGGTGTCCTGGGTGATGGCTTCGCCCTTGGCCAGGGTGCGCAACAGGCGGCGCATGATCTTGCCCGAGCGCGTCTTGGGCAGGTTGTCGCCGAAGCGGATGTCCCTGGGCTTGGCGATCGCGCCGATTTCCTTGCCGACGTGGTTGCGCAACTCTTGGGCGATCTGCAGCGCCTCTTCGCCGGTCGGCACCGGGCGCTTGAGCACGACGAAGGCGCAGACCGCCTCGCCGGTGAGATCATCCGGCCGGCCCACCACCGCGGCTTCGGCCACGATCGGGTGCGACACCAGGGCCGACTCGATTTCCATCGTGCCCATGCGGTGGCCCGACACGTTGAGCACGTCGTCGATGCGCCCGGTGATGGTGAAGTAGCCGGTGTGCGGGTCGCGGATGGCACCGTCACCGGCCAGGTAATAGCCGTGCAACTCCTCCGGGTAGTAGCTTTTCTTGAACCGCTCGGGGTCGCCGTAGATGGTGCGGATCATCGCCGGCCAGGGCTTCTTGATGACCAGGATGCCCCCTGTACCCCAGGGCAGGTCGTGCCCGGCTTCGTCCACCACCTCGGCGAAGATGCCCGGCAGCGGCAAGGTGCAGGAACCCGGCACCATCGGCGTGGCGCCGGGCAGCGGGGTCAGCATGTGGCCGCCAGTCTCGGTCTGCCACCAGGTGTCGACGACGGGGCAGCGGCCGCCGCCGATGTGCTCGTAATACCACTCCCAGGCGGCGGGGTTGATGGGCTCGCCCACGGTGCCGAGAATGCGCAGCGAATCGAGCTTGTAGTTGCGCGGATGCACGGCGGCGTTGGTCTCGGCGGCCTTGATCAGCGAGCGGATCGCGGTCGGCGCGGTGTAGAACACATTCACCTTGTGGTCCTGGATCATTTTCCAGAACCGGCCGGCATCGGGGAACGTGGGGACGCCCTCGAACACCACCTCCGTGGCGCCGCAGGCCAGCGGGCCATAAGCGATATAGGTGTGGCCTGTGACCCAGCCGATGTCGGCGGTGCACCAGAACAGATCGTCGGGCTGGATGTCGAAGGTCCACAGCATGGTGAGCTGCGCCCAGAGCAAATAACCCGCGGTGGAATGCTGCACGCCCTTGGGCTTGCCGGTCGAGCCCGAGGTGTAGAGCAGAAACAGCGGATGCTCGGCCTCGACCCATTCGGGCGCGCATGCGGCGCTCTGGCCGGCCACCAGTTCGTGCAGCCACAAGTCGCGCGGCGCGTGGAAGGCGACGTTGCCGCCGGTGCGGCGGTACACCACCACGTTGCGCACGGTGTCGCAGCCGCCCAGACCCAGCGCCTCGTCGACGATGGCCTTCAGCGGCAAGGCCTTGCCGCCGCGGCGCTGCTCGTCGGCCGTGATCACCAGCACCGCGCCGGCGTCCTGGATGCGGTCGCGCAAGGATTGCGCGGAAAAGCCGCCGAACACCACCGAATGCGTCGCCCCGATACGGGCACAGGCCTGCATGGCGGCCACGCCCTCCACCGACATGGGCATGTAGATGACGACGCGGTCGCCCTTGTTCACGCCCAGCCCCTTCAAGGCATTGGCGAGCCGGGAGGTGCGCTCCAGCAACTCGGCGTAGCTCACGCGGGTGACGACGCCGTCGTCGGCCTCGAACACGATGGCGGTCTTGTCGCCCTTGCCGGATTCGACGTGCCGGTCCAGGCAGTTGTACGACACGTTGAGCTTGCCGTCGGCAAACCATTTGTAGAACGGCGCGCCGCTGGCGTCCAGGGTTTGCGTGAACGGCTTGTGCCAAGCGAGGTGCTCGCGTGCCAGCCGTGCCCAGAACCCTTCGAAATCGCCCTCCGCCTCGGCCACCAGCTTGCGGTACGCCTCCATGCCGGAGATGCGCGCACGCTTGACCGCCTCCGACGAGGGGTAGTAGGTCTTCAGCTCGTGATGCTCGGGTACAAGTTGCTCGGTCATGGTTGTCTCCAGATT